>JAKSKW010000030.1 GCA_024401495.1 Paludibacteraceae bacterium | reverse complement strand
TTCGATAATCAACTGACTATCTTTTAATTACAATTCATCGAATTCACGTTATTTATGAGATCGAAGACGGTAAGTTGAAGACACATGTGTACGATAAAAATGGAAAAGATAACATATTGAGTGTCAATACTTATTCTGATGGCTCGGAGCATACATTGAAGACGGTGAAGGACCATACAAAAAGCAATGAGGATGCAGCGTCGACGCAATTCCAATTCGACGGTATCGGACAGCTTCTTAAGGTCACTGATCCTGCAGGAAAATTCACAACTTACACCTACGACATGGCAGGTTGCAAACTTTCCGTCACTCATCCGTCGACGGGAACGACTTCGTTCACATACGATAAATGCGAAAATGTTCTGACAAAGACCACTGGCAAGGGCGACGTGGTGACATACTCGTTTGTTCCCATTAATGATTAATATATCTATTACTATTTTTTTGACCTTTACCCATATCACATACTTATGTTATAAGAATGCCTAACAACTGCGATTTCCCGCGTAGCCCATCCTCTATAATTTTGCATTCAGAAAAAGAAACAAATAGAAAATTAAACTATGGCACAGAAAAGTGGATTTGTTATCGATGCTGACGGTTTTTACATCAAAGATGGTTGGGAGAAAACCAAATTTGCTGCGAACATCATGAAGTTGTGCATCAAGAACGGAGGGTATTGTCCATGTGGTTCTAACCAACTGGAGGGAGAAGACAAAAAATGTCCGTGCAAGGATTACAGAGAGAATGACATCTGTCATTGTAATATGTATAAGAAAATAGTTGAAAACGCTTGATTTTCATTTTATAGGTTAAGAAATAAAAAGAAAGGAATTATACTATGTCACAGAAGATTACACATTTGAAAGAATTGGAGTCGGAGGCAATCTTCGTCATAAGAGAGATCGCTTCACAGTTTGAAAAACCAGTATTGCTTTTCTCTGGTGGTAAGGACTCTATCGTTATGGCTCATTTGGCTTACAAAGCTTTCTATCCAGCACCGATTCCATTCCCATTCCTACATATTGATACTGGCCACAATTTCGTCGAGACAATCGAATTCCGTGATGAATTGGTCAACCGTTTGGGTGTGAAACTTATTGTCGGAAGCGTTCAGCAGAGTATCGACGAGGGTAGAGTGGTAGAGGAGAAGGGATTCAACGCTTCTCGTAACAAGCTTCAGACAGTGACTTTGCTTGACACTCTTGAGAAATATAAGTTTGATGCTGCACTTGGTGGAGCCCGTCGCGACGAGGAGAAAGCTCGCGCCAAGGAGAGATTCTTCAGCCACCGCGATGAATTCGGTCAGTGGGATCCAAAGAACCAGCGTCCTGAACTATGGAATATCTTCAACGGAAAGAAAAACTTAGGTGAGCATTTCCGCGTCTTCCCTATATCAAACTGGACAGAGATGGACGTATGGCAGTATATTCTTCAGGAGAATATCCCATTGCCAAGCCTTTATTACACTCATGAGCGCGACGTGTTTGAGCGCGACGGAATCTGGTACGCTCACTACCCATTCATGCAGTTGAAGCCGAACGAGAAGGTTGTCAAGAAGCAAGTTCGCTGCCGTACAATTGGAGATATCACATGTACTGGTTTGACTCTATCTTCAGCCAACAGCATTGAGGATATCATCGATGAAATCGCCTCAAGTAGAGTCACAGAACGTGGTGGACGTGCCGATGACAAACGTTCTGAAACAGCAATGGAGGACAGAAAGAAAGCTGGATATTTTTAAGTGTCTTTTTCCCCGCTCACCCTTACGGGTTCGCGGAGGTATAGGGGCAAGGGCGTTCCGCCCTTTGCAATCCTCAATAAATTCCAAATACAGAATTATAAAAAGAAATTAAATTATGAGCAATATAGAAAATAAAGTGGGTACTGGTTACCTAGACATGGAGTTGTTGAGATTTACCACTGCAGGAAGTGTAGACGACGGTAAATCAACATTGATCGGTCGTCTTTTGTACGATTCTAAATCAATTTTCGAAGATCAGCTTGAGGCTGTGGAGGCTGCGTCAGAGCGTCTTGGAAATGCCGAAGTCAACTTGGCTTTGCTAACTGACGGTCTTAGAGCAGAAAGAGAGCAGGGTATCACTATCGACGTCGCATACAGATATTTCGCCACTCCAAAGCGTAAGTTTATTATTGCTGACACTCCAGGCCATATCGAATATACACGAAACATGGTGACTGGCGCTTCTACCGCTGATGCCGCTATCATCTTGGTGGATGCCCGCAACGGTATCATCGAGCAAACTAAACGTCATTCATATATCGCGTCGCTACTAAAGATCGACTATGTTATTGTGGCAATCAATAAGATGGATTTGGTTGACTTCTCTGAGGAGGTTTACGAGAACATCAAGAAAGAGTATGCTCACATCGCTGAGTTGCTTGGTTTGAAGCACGTCTACTTCATTCCTATCTCGGCTTTGAAGGGTGACAACGTGGTGAATGCTTCTGTGAATACTCCTTGGTATAAGGGTGAGACTCTTCTTCATCTTCTTGAGCAGGTGCCATTGAAAGAGGGTATTGACCAACTTCCTTTCCGTTTCCCAGTACAGTATGTTGTTCGCCCTCAGACAGCTGAGTGGCCTGACTACCGTGCATACGCCGGTCGTGTGGCAAGCGGATCAATCAAAGTGGGAGATA
>JAKSKW010000003.1 GCA_024401495.1 Paludibacteraceae bacterium | reverse complement strand
AGCATTTAGCATTTAGCATTTAGCATTTAGCATTTAGCATTTAGCATTTAGCATTATCTCTCTTGTGTTTCCATCTGCGGTGGGTCCACAACCAATCAGAAGGATATTCCTGTATACTCTTTTCAAGCAGACGAGCATACTTCTCTGTCGCTGCGTATTCCTCCTCTTCAGCCACGTTGACGGAAAGAACAGTCAGACGGTATTTGTAGTACCCACGTTTGATGCGAACCACGTCGGCATAGACGTAAGCTGATTTGAACATTCTCGCCATTCTTTCTGGGCCAGAAAGGAAAGGAGTGTCTTGATGAAGAAATTCTGTCCAGTAGTCGATATTCTTTACGCTTGGAGTTTGGTCGGCAAGAAGGCCAAGACCAAATGTTTTGTCTCCTTTTCTATACTTTATAAGCGGACGGATGATGTCGTTCTTATCTACCAATTCCATGCCCAAACGGTTGCGGATGCTTTTTAGGAAAGCATTTATATATGGATTCTTGGCAGGACGGTTTACCTCCACACCCACAAGGTTAGGACAGTCGAGTTGCCAGTAGAGAGCGGGCATCCACTCCCAGTTTCCCTTGTGTGAAGATGCGAACATCATGTTTCGGCCTTCCTTGATTAGGTTAGCCATAGCGTCGCGGTTTTCAAACTCCACATGTTTGAGGATATCATCGTAGGTCATTCTGTAGGTTTTAACCCATTCCATAAGCATATCGCAGAAGTGGTGGTAGAACTGCTTTTCTATGACTTTTCTTTCGATGTCGCTCTTTTCTGGAAATGAATTGGCAAGATTTTCTGCTACAACCTTTCTACGGTATCTTGCCACATATCTTACTATATAATAAAGAATGTCGGAGATGAAATACAACACACTGAAAGGGAGCAGACTAAACGATGCTATTGCTCCTCGTACAAAATAATACGACAGTTTGTTTTTCAAATCCTTAAATTTCTCTTTCATTATATTTAAAATGTGTGTCAGAAGACGTCGTCTTCTGACACAGATTTATAGATGTATCTTTTTTATTGTTCCTCGTAAATAGAGAATGTCACACGACGGTTTTTTGCTTTGCCTTCTTCAGTGCCACTCACGTCGACTGGTTCCTTGTCCTTCATGTCTTTTACGTCAAGCTGGTCGGCTGCGGTACCCTTTTCCTTTAGGATATCACGGATGAAGAATGCGCGCTCGATACCGATAGCGTTGTTGTAGTCCATCTCCATCTTGTCGGCGTGCCCCTTGATCAATAGTCCCTTGTTAGGCTGCAAACGAAGAAGAACCTTTATGTCCTCGAATGCCACCTCCATATCTTCTGTAGATGTGAAACCACTCTCGTTGAATGGGAATGAGAACATTGTACTCATCTCCTCGCTCAACATTTTGATTGCATCTTCAGCGTTAAGCGCATATTCTGCAAACTTAAGGTGACGACGCTCATTCCAAGTGATGTCAAGCTTTTCAAATGATGTCAAAGTGTCATATGCAGTGATTGTATTTCTATACTTCACCTTCTTTTCTTCGGTTACATCCTCAATAACGCCAAGCTCTGAGATCAATCGTTTAACCTTAGCGACCTCTTCCTTAGAGTAGCGGATATAGATCAAAGAATCTGGCAAGTGATGGATGCTGTCGCGAACCATTAATGCCTTCTTAACCTCTGGAGCAACCATTGGCTCCTGAGCAGGAATCTCCTTGTTCTCTGGCATCGCCTGTTTCTTCTTCACACGGTCTGTAGGAAGAGTTGCTGCTATTTTGAAGCCTACAGCGATGCTTCCGACTTTTGTCACCTGATCACACTCAAGCATATTAGTGTAAACTCCATTCTCTGAGAATAATTTCTGATCAGATTTAGAGTCTACTATATCCGTGAAGCCGTAGTTTACATACAAACCACCGTAAAGACCAAATTTGGATGAGAACCATTTAGTCAAACCGAAATCGAGGAAGAAAGAGCAAGTAGTCTTTTTCGTATTGAAGTCGCCCTCGAAATCAAGAAGCGAATAATCAGTGTCAAGGTCTGTAGTTTTGCCTGATTCTTGAGAATATTCAGAACGAGTCAAGCTACCTTCTGTGACTTCAAAAGTGTGGCGGACCGGAAGACCAAGTTTCACACCGAAGCCAGCCAAGAAATCTACACTGTAAGTAATGTTGTTGCGATAGTATGCACCGAAAGGAATTTCAAGTTGAGCATATTTCTGTTTTTCCTCCCAGCTTTGGAAATGAGTGGCAAGAATATTATTGTTGAGTCTCGTTATTTTTTCGTCGTATGAACTGATTTTACCGTAGCTGTTGAAGAAAGAGACTCCAAATCCTGTGCCGATTCCCAAGTTGTCGTTAAAAAAGTGGCGATAATTAAGTGATGTACCTCCACCAAGATTAGATTGGTGGGTTAATGCTGAAGAATAAGCATCGTACCAAAGAGCGTGCATTCCACCGTTGACCTGAAGTTCAACTTGGTTACGCGCGTATTGTGCGTTGACTCCTGCCGCCACACAAAGTCCTAATATAATCCCTGTCGCTTTTTTGCTCATACAAACTTACATAAATGTTCCTTGACCATTCAAATGCTCAAAGATACAATTATTTTTAGGATTTATTAACTTTTTGATTAAAAAATTTGTATGTTTGCAAAAGAGTTTTGAAAATAACGAAAAAAATAATAAAAAATTCAAGGAGGTCTTATGTACTTACTAATGATTATTCTGTTTGTTCTGGGCTATATAGCTATTGCAACAGAGCATCAGATTCATGTCAACAAAGCGGCAACGGCTTTGATTATGTGTTCCGTTCTTTGGACAGTTTATATTTTCTATGCACCGGAACTATATACATCACCGTTGGATCCAAATCATGCCGCTATTCAGAAAACGACTGAATATGTTACTCACCATGAGCTTATCGAGGGCGTAGGTGAAGTTGCGGAAATTTTGTTCTTCCTAATGGGTGCGATGACAATCGTGGAGTTGATTGACGTACACGGAGGATTCAACATTATCACAAGACGAATTACAACAAGAAATAAGAGAACACTGCTATATATCCTAACAGGTATCACATTCTTTATGTCGGCAGTGCTTGATAATCTAACTACTACAATCGTTATTGTAATGTTGCTTAGAAAGTTGATCCAGGATCAGAAGGAGCGTTGGTACTATGCTGCTGTTGTGATTCTTGCTGCTAACGCAGGTGGAGCTTTCTCTCCAATCGGCGACGTTACTACTATCATGCTTTGGGTAAAGGGTAATGTTACAACAGAGCATTTGCTTCCTGAGCTTATCTTGCCTTCTATTGTTGCTGCTTTATTGCCAATGTTGATCATGTCAAGAAAGCTAAACGGTACATTGGAGGCTGTTGACAATGTAGAGGAGTCTACACATCATGAGCCTACTGCTGCTGAAATGGTTACAAACCGTGAGCGTAATATCATTTTCTATTTAGGAATCGGTGCTTTGGTATTTGTCCCTATCTTCAAAGCTATCACTCATTTGCCTCCATACATTGGTGTGGCTCTAGGTCTTGGTATCTTGTGGGTTTACACAGAACTTATGTATCATGAAAAGGGAGATTCGATCAAGGAGGAGAAAAAGGCTCGTATCCAGAAGGTTGTTAAGAGAATCGATATGACAACTATCCTATTCTTCTTGGGTATTTTGATGGCTGTAAATGCTCTTTCATTCGCAGGTATCCTTCAGGATTTGAGTAAAACCCTTAACGACGCTATTGGAAATATTTATGTTATCAATATCATTATCGGTGTGCTTTCTTCAATCGTAGATAATGTTCCGCTTGTAGCAGGTGCTATGAAGATGTACGCTGTTGATCCAGCAAATGCTTATTTTGCTGTCGACGGTGCATTCTGGTTGTTCCTTGCATATTGTGCTGGTGTTGGTGGAAGTATCCTAATCGTAGGTTCAGCTGCAGGTGTTGTAGTCATGGGTCTTGAGAAGGTAAGCTTCGGATGGTATTTGAAGGAGGTTTCATTGGTTGCATTGCTAGGTTATTTGGCAGGTGCTGCTATGTTTATCTTCCAGGATATGGTTATCGTGCCAATGTTGAACTAAATAGTTACTAAATAGTTATTTGAGTTATGCGCATTATTGCAGGATTTTCATATGTCGCTTTATGTGCTGTCGCATTGACGGCATGTAAGGATGAAGAATCTAAATCAAATGGTCTTGACGTAGTGCCACCGTTTAGCGATGATGAATATTCTGTCTATATGGCATTTACATATGACAGCATACCTTCAGCATCTTCAAAAAGTATTCTATGTTCTGGTATATGGTCCAATGGTAGTTCAAATTCTAAGGCATCGGTTCGTAAACTGTCTCCAGGCCGTGATGAAGGAGTCGAGGTGTTTGACATCTATGTTACGGAGGATAAGGTAGTTTATGCTGCAGGATGTTTTGGAACAGACCCTCTTTACTGGAAAGACGATCTAGAGGTTGAATTGCCTGAGGGTAGAGCTGCAACGGGAATTGCTGTCGACGCTGATGGAACGGTGTACACCTGTGGATTCCAGAAGGAAGGTTATGTTGAGACAGCCAAAATGTGGTGTGGCACCAAACCAACTATTCTAAAGAATGGTTCGAGAGCTAGCAAGATCAGTCTGAAAGATGGTAAATGCTATGTCGCTGGTTTTGGCAACAATGTGAATAGGGAGGATGTCGAGGAGGCCAGAATTTGGATTGACGGACAGTCGTACAATAAGTTGACTCAAGATAATGACTCCAAGAATGAACATGGAGACTATCCGGCTTTCGCAAATGATATAGTTTCCGATGGGGCCAACTGGTGGTGCGTAGGTCGTGAAAGAAATTCAGGTACAGGTTATCTGCCTAAGGTTTGGATTAATCGTTCCAATAACAACTTGACATTTGAGGGACCAGCGTCGTCGCTTACTTGTATAAAGTATGAAAATGGTATTTTTTACATCGGCGGAAACGATGGTTACCATGCTAAGTATTGGACTGCAACCCAGAAGAGTAACAAGGAGAATCGTATTAATGATCTAAAAGAATGTGAATTAACATCATCTAATAATTCGCAAGGTATAGTTGAGGATATTGATGTGTTGAATGGAATAGTGGTATGCTGTGGATATGAGAGATCAATGTCTGGCTCTAATATTCCTAGATTGTGGATTAATGGTTCGGAATATTCTTTTGGAGATATTTTCAACAGATATAGCAATATAAAACCTATTGGTGTTGCTATTGTAAGAAGATAAGATATTACGCCATAGGATGGATATAAGTATTTCAATACCATATTTCTGCTTTATGGCCATACTTGTGATGTTGGTTTTGGTAGAGTTTAATCTACTAAACCACAATCACAGGACTAAATATAATTTCATATTCGCCCTAACACTTTTCACTCTTTTCGTTGGATTAAAAGGTTGGACTGGAATGGATGTCATGATGTATTTTGAGGACTATCGTGACACCCCAACATTAGGAGAGTTTATATCCGGTCATTATTCGAATGATTGGTATACAGATTTTGAAGCTGGCTACCATGTGTTTGAGGTCATTGGTAAAACACTTGGGTTGAGTTTTTGGCAATTTCAGTTTGTCTATGTCCTGATAGACGCAATCGTACTATATTATTTTTTCAAACGCGAGACCAACTATTGTGTTTTGGCCTTGTTGATTTATTTCATTTGGTGGGGATGGGTTTTCCATGCAGAACAGTTGCGTAATGCCAACTCTGTGTTATTGTTTATGCTTTCATTGAGATATGTGAGAGAAAAACAGATTTTTTCTTATGTCTTGCTGAATCTTCTAGGTATGACTTTCCATACCACATCTCTATTCTATATTATCGCATATCCACTATTGAGAATTACTCTGACGAAGAACCAGTTGCTATGGATTTTTACGGTGGTTATGCTGGTCTTCATATTCAGAATTAAGTTTATCAATATTGTATTGACTGGACTATACACCTATGGTGGACAACATATCGCGTCGAAAATCCAGAAATACTATGTCAATATAGTATACGCCGATTCGTACTACAATTTTGGAATGAGAAAGATCATAGTGCTTTTTGCCTACGTAATGTTCTTTTTCTTCCCGAATTTTTTCAAAGTCGGTAAGAATATTGATAATGTCATCAAGAATGTCTTTGTGATATATTTCATACTGGTATTCTCTCTTTGTGAGATCAGAGTGATGCAGGATAGAGCCTCTTCTTTGTTCTGTATTGGATTGATTATGTTGTTTGTGCAATATTATGGCAGTTTGACGTCTAAATTGCATAAACAAATATTTATGCTCTGTGTTATAGGTATCATGTTTATCACTGGAATCAAGTATTTTAGTGTCGAAGCATATCGTTACAGGACATCTTTCACTGCGGAGGCTGATTACAAAACTTATGATGATGAATTGGAGAGACGTAAACTTTCTGAATATCTGGATGCGGTAGAGCGTAACAAAGATGTGAAGAAAGAAAAATCGGATCAGTTGAAGAAGTTTAATAAGATTCGTGCAGAGCAGGGAGTTGAGAAGGTAAGAGATCAGAAATTGCATCGTCAGAAAATAAATACAAAGAAGTCTAAAAGGAACGTATCACGTCGAAAGGTATTCGAAGATGAAGTTGATTTTGATGATGAAGATGAATTGGAAGATGATGTAAAGGACGGACAAGAAGACTCTGAATCAAAAGAGGATAATGAAGATCAAGAGAATGAGGATGAAAAGGACGATTCTGAAGACTTTGAATCTGAATCTGAGTTTGAAGTAGACGAGAATGATGGCATTACAAATGATTATTATAATAATAATCGTTATGGTAGAGATAAAAAAACGTCGTCTCATAGAAAAAACAGATAAATATTAAAAGTCCGATGAAATGGATGAAAACCAGATTGAAACGCGTCAAAAGGAGATAGTTAAAGTCACGTTGATAGGAACAGTGGTCAATGCTATTCTTATAGTGATGAAGTTTGCGGCGGGTATATTGGGGAGTTCGTCGGCTATGGTGGCGGATGGCGTGCATTCACTTAGTGACTTCCTAACGGATTTTGTCGTGATTGTGATGCTGAAAATTAGCAGCAAACCATGTGATGATGATCACGATTTTGGTCATGGTAAATATGAGACTCTTGCCACAACAATTATTGGATTGCTGCTTATACTTGTGGGTGGTGGAATATTGTGGAGTGGGGCTGTACATATCTATGGATTCATTGTGAATGACGAGATCCTTCAGTCGCCGGGTTGGTTGGCGTTTGGAGCTGCCGTAGCAAGTATTCTCATGAAGGAAGGTATTTTCCAGTATACAATAAAGAAAAGCAAAAACCTTAACAGTGAGGCTCTTGTTGCAAATGCTTGGCATCATCGTAGTGACGCGCTTTCCTCTATCGGAACTGCAATCGGAATCGGTGCCGCATGTCTGCTTGGCAACAAGTGGGCAATTCTTGACCCACTTGCTGCTGTGATAGTCAGTTTGTTTATCTTCAAGGTGGCCATCCAACTTATTCAGAGCAGCGTCAACCAGTTGCTGGAAAGCAGTTTGCCGAAAGAGATTGAGGATCAGATTGAGGAGATTGTAAGTTCATATCCTGGAGTGACGGAATTGCATAATCTACGCACTCGCCAGGTGGGTGTAAACTATGCTATCTCGATGCATGTGAGAATGGATGGCAATATCACCCTTTATGAGTCTCATGAAAAGGTAGACTTGATTGAGAAGGAATTAAAGGAAAAGTTTGGCCACCAGACTATCATTACTATTCACGTCGAACCATGGAAATAATGGTCCATTTCATCGAATAAATCAATACTAATGACATGAACAGAAGGAGAATAAAATTAGCATTAAAACTTTTGGCCGGTTTCAGACCGAACAAAGATTTCGTCAAATATGTTGTCAATCGTGTACGTGTCGCTTTCTTCAATCCTCATAAGGAGGTAAGAGTAAATTATCCGACGGGATTGATGCTCGAACTTGGTAACAGATGCAATCTTCACTGTATAATCTGTCCGCGTGAGTACAAATACGGCAAGCAGATGGATCAAGGCTTCATGTCTTTGGAAAACGTATATAAGATAGTCGACGAGGTATATCCATATCTGGATAGTATTGGTTTGACCGGACTAGGTGAGACATTGCTTTATCCACATCTTGCTGAAGTGGTGAAGTATATTAAGTCAAAAAGAAAAAATTTGGTGATCTCCATGTCGACAAATGCCAACTTTGCTGGTTGTGTGGAGAAGATCACACCATTGTTGCCTTATCTCGACAGTGTTCAATTCTCCGTGGATGGAGTTGGCTCAACATACGAGACGATTCGACCAAATACAAGTTTTGAGGCTATTGCTGACAATATCAAAAGAATAGTAAGCGCATCCGACGGAAGCACTGAATTTGTGATAAATACTGTCATCACACCTGAAAACTACGATAATATCATCCCTGTAATTGATTTTGCGCAGAGTGTAGGCATAGAGTTTGTCAATTTCAACCGTATTAATCTTGCGTCGATACCAGAACGAGATTTTGAGGCTCACAACAAATTCTTCCACGGAGAAGAGTATAGAGCAGTATTGAAAGAGTTTCGTGAACGTCAGAAAACTATGAAAGGAATTACCTTCTCCGAGGAGACTGACGGAAATGGAGGCTCGTTCCAGGATTGTACATTCCCTTGGTATCATCAGTATATCACATGGGACGGTTATATGGTGCCATGTTGTGCAAAGCCATTCCCTAAAGAGAAAAATTTTGGAAATGTGTTTGAGAAGGGCGTGATGGGAGTGCTCAATGGAGAAGAATTCTTGGAGTGGCGTCGTCTATGGCAGAAAAATGTGACTCCTGGCTTCTGCAAACATTGCAATAACATCCGTTTGTAAGAGATTGTCAAAGACTTGAAAAAAGTTTGCTTGTGGAAATGTTTTTCACAAAAAAACGTTATATTTGGTTTTTGAATATAAACATAAATTAAAAAGGACAATGGGATTATTTGGTGATATCTTATCTACAGTTGGCAAAGTGGCTGTAGACGCCGTAAAAAGCGGCAAAGCAGAGGAAATTATCAAGACTATGGCCGGTGGTGCAAACGGTGCCGGTGGATTTGATGTAGGATCTGGTTTGAAGGCTGCACTAAAGGTCGGAATTGAAACAGCAGCAAAGAATCTTAGTGCAGAGGATGGATATCTTGCCGACGCTGCAGTCAGAATTGGTTTGCCAAAGGAGGCAATCACAACATTCAACGCTGTTCAGCAGGTGTCGAGCAATCCTGCATTCAACTCTATGCTAAACGCGTCAGGCTTGTCTATTCCTGATTCAGACACAATCATAAAGTTGTTCAACCGTGCTGCAGAGAACGCTGCGCCAAAGTCTATTGACATCTTTACAAACGCAATCACAAACATCTCGTTTGCTGATGCCGAGAAATTGCTTTTCGGAGCTGACAATGCAGCAACTGATTATCTACACAAGAATACATTCACTCAGTTGACAGATGCGTTTATTCCATCTATCACAGACTCTTTGAACACTATTCAGGTAGCAAACGTGACTCCGACAGCAGCTTGGAACACATACGCAACATACAACAACAAGCTATGTGAATTGCTAGACAACAACACAGCAAAGATGGCTCTTGAGATGGTACGTAAGCTTGGTATTGTGCCTGATGAGATTTTCGAGAAGTTGAGAACAATTGACCAGGTTAACCCAGATTTGTCTGGCTACATCACAGGTGAGGCATTGAACGGTTTGTTCACAAAGGTTGGAGAGAAGGAGTACGATATCCGTCACAATGCAAGTGCCCGCGTCTCTGATGTGCTTCAGAGTGTGTTCGGTAAACTTGACAACAGAGGTTAAGTATAAAGCATAAATCATAGAAAAAGCCGCGGAATTGAGGTGTATCCCAATACCACGGCTTTTTTATATTTAGAATTGATTCAACTTACATCTCAAACAACAGACGCGTCAATTTATCTGACGCCATTTTTCGTTTGACATTATCGTTTTCATTTGTGATAACGACGTTCATTCTGTCGATACAATCAGATACCATCACATCATCTTGATTGCTAGATGTTATTGGGCTGACACCACGTTTTGCTGACACTTGTCCGCCTGCATAACTTCTTAGAATGCCTCCAAACTCAAATAGTCCTACAATTCCTCCAGCCAGACATTCAGATGCTGTGACATTGCCTACAAAGTGACAGTCGGAAACACCTCCGTAACTTGCACTTCCTGCGATTCCTCCGCAACAGCTCATCGCAGTCACATTTCCACTTGTCTTGCAGTCGCTGATACATGTGCGATAGGCGTATCCACAAATGATTCCAACACTACGTTGTCCAATCACCTTCTCTGTAATTACAGTTATTCCTTTGATTTTTGAGTCTTTGGCGTATCCAATCAAACCGACATTGTTTGCCGCTTTCGATTTGCCGATTTGGCAGCATGTGATTGTATGGCCATTGCCATTGAATGTTCCGATAAAGGGAAATTCTTCTGATCCGATTGGGGATAGACTATTGTTAACGATGGATATGTCGCATTCCAAGTCGACTGTCAGTGGGGATATTAAAGAGTCGTTTAGATGGAACTTTCCACTATTATAGTCATTCACAAATGATGTGAACTCTTCTGAATTTGAGATCTTCAGAACAGCTTCGGATTTAGTCTCTTTTTTCTCGCTGCAGCTTTGTGTTATAAAAGCAAACGCTGCGAGCAATAATGTAAAAATACTTTTATTAACCATAGTCAATAAGTTAATGTGCTTATTGTGACTGATATCATGCAACCAATTTTTGCATCGCTGTTATAAGGCTATAACCATAATATCCCATTACAAAACCGAATGCATAAGCAGAAACAAAACTTAAGAATGCGACTTTCCTGTAATACATTAGGAAAAAACCTACTATACCAAGCAAAAGTAATAAAAAAGCAACAACATACAAGATATTATGGAAAAAAAACACTAAAGCAGTCCATTCTATCATCAAATGTAATGTGTTCCCGAGCAAAAAAGCGAGTCCTACTGTATATCCACTTAAATAAAAACGATAATTCAGTGCCATTTTGTTTATTGTCATTACTCCAGCAAGAATCAGGTAGGTCATTCCTGCCATAAGTACCCCTATATGATAGAATTTGGGCACTGTTATGAGGTTGATGAAGTAGCTGAATGCAAAAACAGCACAACTGAAAAGTAGAAGCTGAAGCACTTGGTTGTCTTTAGTCACAGCTTTGGTAACTCCCCAGTTTATTAATACCACAATCAAAGCCCACACGATGAGAATCGAGTAGACTGCTATCTGCAAAAATTGTGGGTAATAGGTTTCAGCTATGGTCAGACATATTTGTGACCAGCCTCCTATTAGTGTGATGTGTCTGGCGATACTGTGACGCCATGAAAGGCAAATGATAACAAACCAAAATAAGTTTATCAGAATGGGAGAAATATAAGCTTCCATTGTATTTTTTAAAGTTCTTTTCTAAATTGTGCTTTTGGAATTCCTAATTGATCACGATATTTTGCGACGGTGCGTCGTGCAAGAGAGAACCCCTTCTCTTTCATATACTCCACAATCTGCTGATCGGACAATGGTTTTCTCTTGTCCTCTTCCTCTATGCATTTGATGAATAGATTCTTAAGCTTGGCCATACTGTGGACCTCTCCCTGATCTGTCTCAACAGACTCAGTGAAGAAATGTTTAAGAGGGAACACACCAAAATCGGTTTGGACATATTTGTTGTTGCAGACACGAGAGACGGTACTGATGTCGTAACCAGTATCGTCGGCTATCACTTTCATGATCATTGGTTTAAGCTCCTCGTCGTCGCCTGTCTCAAAGAATGCTTCTTGGCGTTTGATGATGGCGGTCATCACCTTAGTCATCGTCTCTGTGCGTTGCTGCACCGCCGAGATAAACCATTTTGCGGCGTCGACTTTCTGCTTAATGAATAGGGCCGCGTCTTTTTGAGCTCGGCTCTGGTTCTTTTTGTTGTTGGCATACTCTTCGAGTATAGTGGCGAAATGGCTGTTAAGCTGTAGGGTAGGGGTGTTGGTCTGATTCAAAGTCAACACTAATTCTCCATCTTCGTCGTGGACGCTGAAATCAGGTACGATCACTACTGAGTTATCCATCAGTATATCGTTTGTGACGCATGGCTGAGGATTGAGTTTCTTCAACTCTGCAACGGCATCCTGAACCTCTTCTTCAGTAGCTCCAAGTGATTTCTGTATCTTGTCGAAACGCTTGTCCTCCATCGCTGAGTAGCACTCCTCCAAAATCCTTATTGCAAGAAGCACAGCGTCTGATGGATTGTCAATTCTTTTGAGCTGAAGGATAAGACATTCCTTGATGTTTCTTGCTCCAACGCCGGCTGGTTCGAGCGACTGCACTATGGCAATGGCCTCTTCCACCTGTGTTTCGCTAATCTCTTTCGACGCGGTGAAGACGAAATCGTCGACGATAGTCTCCGTGTCTCGCTCAAGGTAACCTCTTGGATTCAAGCATCCGATGACGTATAGAGCAATGTTTTTTATGTCTTCGTCGACATGAGGGAGAAGATTAAGCTGTTCGCGTAGGTCTTCAAGAACAGTTTCGTCAGCCTGGTAGCTCATTTCTGGGCGACGTTCCTGCTCTGTCATGTCGTTGTATTGGTAAGACGGAATATCGTCAGAACTAACATAGTCACCTAATGTAAAGTCGTCGTTGTTGCCGTCGTCGTAATCTAAACCGTTATCCTCGTCTGTATCCCCATATTTATCAGATTCTTCGCTTCCGCCATCGTAATCGAAATCATTGTCGTCATCATTGCTTTTGCCATTATCGTTAACGTTTTCGTTATCGTTATCGTTCTTTTCAAGGGCAGGGTTCTCCTCAATCTCTTGCTCCACACGCTCGTTGAACTCAAGCGTGGATTGCGTGAGAAGCTTCATCACCTGGATTTGTTGAGGTGACAGTTTTAGCTGCTGTTGTTGGGTTATGATTAACGATTGGCCTGACATAGTTTACGTTAAATGTTTTCTGTCAAATATTTTTGTGTGTTGTTCCAAAGCTCGCACCATTCTTCTCGTGTGTATATCTCCGAGGGTAACTGCATGATTTTGCAGTCACGATATGCCATTCCCGTGGTCTCAGGACGGTTAGACAAAAGGTATAGAGCCGTCTCTGCACCCTTTTCTGGCGTGCGTACAAACGGGCGGAGGAATATTTCTGCGATGCCTTCAAACCATCTGCCTTTTGTTATCATCATCGTGTCGACGAGACCTGGGTCCACTGCGTAGACGGAAATGGTTGAATTGTCATATTTGCGTGCCAGATGTTGGGTGTAGGCGTAGAGAGCAAGTTTGGAACTTGCATATCTGCGGAATCTGTGAAACTTTTCTTCTGGAAGAAATGGGTTGCCAGATAATGAGCCCCAACGAAGTGATGACACCATATTTATGATTTTGGCATCGTGTGCAAAAGAACGCTCCAACTGTTCAATTAGACGGACATTGCCAAGATAGTTGACGGCCATAGACATGTCAATATCTTCTTTGCTTTGACTCTCATATTGGCACATAACACTTGCGTTGCATACAAGCTCACTTACTATGTAGCATTTCTGTTGGATAGTCTCAGCGAACTTTGTGATGGAACGTTTGTCTGCCAGATCAAGCAATATCATCTCGATGGCGCTTTGGGGGTACATAGAATGAAGCTCAGTGAGCAGAACTTTGGATTTAGCCAAACTCCTGCAAGCAATGATCAAGTGTTTACCTTGTCGTGCGATATTCTCAGCAAGAACCCTGCCAATTTCTCCCGTCGCACCAGTAACTATGCTTACCCTATTACTCATCTACGATGTTGATTAATAGCTTTTTGTCGACGTCGCATGCCAATATGGTCACAAATGTCGTCTCCCATGAATGTTATTCTCGCGAATTTACTCAACTTTCAACAAATATGACAAACAAGAGAAAATGTTTTTTAGCATATTATGTGAATTAAAGTTAAAGGAAATAGTGGCAAAACAGTATCTAAGATTTATGGCGTCGCCTGACGGTTTAGAAAAAATGGGATGAACTTTCGTCCATCCCATTTTGAGTTATCAATATTTGATTTTATTCTGCGTATTTTACAGAATTACAGCTTGAGAAAACACCCCATCCAAGACTTAAATTAGATTGTGAGTTGTTAACAATTACATTAAGTTTGTAGCATCCTGAGAATGCGTAGTCTCCAAATGTAGTTACAGAAGAAGGAATCTCAAGAGAAATCAAAGATAAACAACCATAGAATGCATAATCTCCAATACTTGTCACAGTAGGAAGAATAGTGAAAGGATCTGTGATAGTTGAAGGAACACGGATGATCTTTGTCTTGTCTTTGTTGTACAAAACACCATCTTCTGATGAGTATTGTGTGTTGTCTGAATCAACATTGATGCTTGTCAATTTCTCACAAGTGTAAAATGCACTGTATTCTATTGTTTTTGTGGCTGCTGGAATGCTGACTGAAGTCACTTTAGTTCCATAAAATGCATTACGTCCGATGGATGTAACTGTTTCTGGAACGTCATAAGATCCAATGAGGTCTTTAATGGCATACTTTAATTCTGTCATATTCTTGTTAAACAGAATACTATTCTCATAAGAGATGTATGGGTTTTCAGACGAAATCTTTATGTCTAGATCGTATGAACATCCATAAAATGCCTGTTCACCGATTTCTGATACACTAGCTGGAATCTCAATGCTCTTAAGTTCAGCACAATCTTTGAATGCTTTATATCCGATAGTCTTGACAGAAGATGGGATTTCAATGCTAGTCAAAGATGAACATCCATAAAAAGCGTAATCATTGATAGCTGTGATTTTATCATGAAGCTTAATATTATTCAATGAACTACAGTCGTAGAATAAGTCTTCTGAGATGCTTGTTATTCCTGATGGAATGTTAATGCTTTCCAAGTTTTTACAATCATAAAAAGCACTTTCTCCAATTGATGTGATGGACTCAGGGAGAGTTATGTCTGTAAATTCATAACAGTGAGCAAACGCGTATTCTCCAATTCTTGTGACTGTAGACGGAATCTCTATATTCTTCAATGACGAACAATCGTCAAATGCGTAGTCTGCAATCTCAGTCAAACCATCAGGAATGTTGATGCTTTCCAAATTTTCACAACTATAAAAAGCAGACTCTTGAATTTCAGTGATGCTACTAGGAAGTTTGACGCTTGTCAAACCATTGCAATACTCAAAGGCTGATTCTTTGATAGTTGTTAATCCTTCTGGAATATCAATGCTTGTCAATGATTTACAGCCATAAAATGCATAATTTTCAATTGACGTTACAGTGGTAGGTATAGCAAATTTTCCCGATATCGCTTCTGGAACACAGATTATTTTTGTTAGATCTTTGTTGTAAAGAACTCCGTCTTTTGACGAGAAGTTAGAATTGTCTGAAGATGCGTTGATCGCAGAAAGATTTTTACAGTCTGCAAATGCGTTTGAACCAATTGTTTTGACCGATGCTGGAATTGTGATGTTTTTTAATCCATAACATGCCATAAAAGCTTTGGCACCGATTGTAGTTACTGATTCTGGAATGTCAAAATAAGTTAGACCTGTACAATCATAGAATGCATATGCTCCGATAGTAGTGATAGTGGAAGGAAGTGATACACTTTTGAGATCACTACACCAATAAAACGCATCTTCTCCAATACCTGTGACTGTATATTCTTTGCCTTGGATCATTACCTTTGCAGGAACAACAATTTCTGTAAGATCGTCGTATGAGCCTGATTTCACCTCGACTGTGTTGTCAGATAGTACTCTAAACTTCAATGGAGTCTCTGATTCGTCCACGATTTGATTTGGATCAAAGGCCTCGTAGTATACCTCTACAACTTTATCTACATTGAATTTGACAATTTCACCGTTTTGCTGCTTGACACACATGTTTGTTGCGGCAAACGTAGGCAAACAAAGTGCAATTACTGCACTGATTGTAAGAAATCTTTTTTTCATAATATCTTATTGCTCTTTACTTGCGAATGATTTTGAATGACTGCTTTCCAGCTTTTATCACATAGACTCCTGTCTGATTTGGAAGCTTTACTATAGCCTGCCCCTCTGCATTTACTTTTGCCTGAGAAGCTACTGTTCCACTGATTGTATAAACAGCGACGTCGCAGTTCGCCTTTGCATTCTTGACCTCGATAGTCTCGTCGTTAAGCTTTACAATCTCTAATGTGTTGGCGATTGTCATCTTAGCGGCTGTCTGGTCATCTTCTGTGAAATGGTAATTCTTTATGTCATCAAATGAGTATGTTGTCTTCTCGTCTTTATTTACCAAAAGACTCTCGTTTTCGTATGTGATTACGGGATTATCCTCCAATAGGAACGAGACAGATGTGCCATTGTTGAAATCGATAGTCATGTATTTTGACTCAGCGTAAATGCTTGATGCTAACCCTGCTAATAAAAGAGAAGCAAATAATTTTTTTATCATATTAATTGTTTGTTTTGAGTCCTGTAAATTCTCCTTAATCATTCGATAGAACTCGCTAACCGAGTGAAAAGTGCATATGTCCCATTATCAAATGCACTGCAAAATTAGTATAAAATAATTATGTGATATAGTGGAATTTTATCTTTATAGTTTGGATTTTAGTATTTTTAACTAAAATCAATAGTCAGCAAAAATGGGATGAGTTTTCACCCATCCCATTGGTTATCGTCAACGTTATCGTTAGCGTTATATTACATCTTTCTCAAAGCCACACATCCGTTGTGTCCACCGAATCCCAATGAAGTTGAGAATGCGATGTTGACGTCGGCCTTAACTGCTACGTTAGGAGTGTAGTTAAGATCACAGTCAGGATCAGCCTCCTTATAGTTGATTGTAGGAGTGACGATGCCGTTCTTCAATGTAAGAGCTGCGACGATAAGCTCCAATGCACCTGCTGCACCCAAACAGTGTCCCATCATCGACTTGCTTGATGAGATGTGTGCCTTGCGTGCTGCCTCCTCACCTAGAGCAAGCTTGAACGCTGCAGTCTCACCCTTGTCGTTAAGCGGTGTTCCTGTTCCGTGTGCGTTGATGTATAGGCAATCCTTAGCGGCGTCGAAGTTAGACTCCTCAAGAGCCAACTTGATAGCCTTGCTTGCAGGTACTCCGTCTGGTTTTGGAGCTGTGTAGTGGTATGCGTCACATGTGTTACCGTAACCAGTCACCTCAGCGTAGATCTTCGCTCCACGTGCCTTTGCGTGCTCGTACTCCTCAAGGACAAGGATACCACATCCTTCACCCATCACGAATCCAGCACGACGCTTGTCGAATGGAAGAGATGCCTCGTTAGGGTCAGTAGCCTTTGAAAGTGCCTTTGAGTTGGCGAAACCACCGATTGCAAGTGGGTTGACAGCTGCCTCACTACCTCCAGCCACGATTGCGTCTGCGTAACCGTGCTTGATAGCGTGGAATGCCTCACCTACAGCGTGAGTAGATGTCGCACATGCTGTAACGACTGGAATGCATGGACCCTCAAGCTGGTGTGCGATTGCAACCTGTCCTGAGGCCATGTTTGCGATTAGCATAGGGATGAATAGAGGGGAGATACGGTTCATTCCCTCGTTGATAAGCTTCTCACACTCTGTTGTGAAGACGTGCATACCACCGATACCTGATCCGATGTATGTTCCGAATCTGTCGGCTGCGATGTTCTCGCCACTCTTCAAACCAGAATCTGCGATGGCCTGGTTGGCTGCAGCTAGAGCGAACTGTGCGAAACGGTCTGACTTACGTGCCATACCCTTGTCTACACCGAAATCCTCAGCCTTGAAGTCTTTAACCTCTGCAGCTAGTTTTACTGGATGATCACCTGTCTCATATTGAGTGATTGGGCCGATACCGTTAACACCGTTGACAAGGCTGTTCCAGTATGCGTCTATATTATTACCAATAGGTGAGATAACACCCATACCTGTAATTACGACTCTCTTCATTTCAATTCTTTTTATAAATTTTTACGACACTAATTAAGCCAAACGTCCGTTTGCAGCCTTAAGTAGCTCCTCACACTTGTTAGCCATATTCTCAACGATTTCTTTACAAGACTTCTTCTCGTTGATCATACCAGCGATCTCTCCTGCCATGAAACTTCCTTCCTTCAAGTTTCCGTCCTTAACGGCCTTGCGAAGTGAACCAGCACCAAATGCAAGCAACTCTTCTGATGTAACAGCTGGATCGTTCTCCATCTTAGCGAAGTTCTTAGAGAATGGTGTACGTACTGTACGAACTGGGTGACCAAGCTTCTTACCTGTTACGATTGTGTCGTTGTCTCCAGCCTTCAATACCTTCTCCTTATATACCTCGTGTACAGTACACTCGTCTGCTACCAAGAAGCATGTTCCACACTGAACTGCCTCTGCACCCAACATGAATGCTGCTGCCATACCACGTCCGTCACCGATACCACCGGCTGCGATAACTGGCACTTTTACTGCGTCTACAATCTGTGGAACAAGTGGCAATGTGTTAGCCTCTCCTGTGTGGCCACCACTCTCTGCACCCTCAGCGATGATTGCGTCTACTCCCATTCTCTCGATACGTAGAGCCAACGCTACACTTGCTACAACTGGCATTACCTTGATGCCTGCTGCCTTCCACATCTCCATAAATGGAGCAGGTGAACCGGCACCTGTAGTAAGAATCTTAACTCCTTCCTCAACAACGATCTGTGCGATCTTCTCAACCTCTGGAGCCTGAAGCATGATGTTTACACCGAAAGGTTTGTCTGTCATCTGCTTGCACTTTCTAATCTCCTCTCTTACGATCTCTGGAGGACATGCACCTGTGATGATACCCAAACCACCTGCATTACTAACTGCAGCAGCCAAACTAGCGTCGGCAACCCATGCCATACCACCCTGGATAATTGGATATTTGATACCCAATAGGTCGCAAATCTTACTCTTTATCATGATTGTATGTTATTTTCTAAATTAACTCCTGATTATTGTTTACTTGTTCCAACGAAGCACGTTAGCTGATGTCTGGAATCCAGCTCCGAATGCGCTGAACACCAAAATGTCGCCCTTCGACAACTTGCCTTCTTTGTTCAATCTGTCAAGCAAGATAGGGATACATGCCGACGACATATTACCGGTGTCTTCAATTGTAGTAGGGAATTTTTCTTCTGGCTCACCTAAGAAGTGGCGAATCGAATCAATGATTCTGACGTTTGCCTGGTGTAACACGAAATATTTCACCTGATCTGAAGTGATTTTTGCCTCCTCCATCACAGTCTTGATATCCTCCTGTGAACATGAAACAGCCATTCTGAACACCTCGCGTCCATTCATTACCAATGGAACGTTTCCTTCAATCTCGCCTACGAATGGAGTCTTCTCCATTGCTCTCTTGCTATATAGCACCTGAGGCATAGACGTTGTTGTGGAACGCATAGCAAGGATGTCGTCGCCGTCAGCACTGACAACAACAGCGCCTGCACCGTCGCCAAACAATACGCTTGTGCTTCTGTCTGTCCAAGATGGGATTCTTGATGGCTCTTCAACAGCCACAATCAAAATCTTTTTCGCAACGCCTGTCTTAATAAACGACTCTGCAATCTGCATGCCGTATAGGAAGCCTGCACATGCAGCATTGATGTCAATGCTTGGGCAAGTGGCTCCGATGTGACCCTGCAACACACAACCAATTCCTGGTGTGATGATCTCGTTCACAGTGTTAGAGCAGATGATGTAGTCTAAGTCCTTTGCTGTAATGCCAGCATCTTTAAGGGCATTCTCGATCGCCTCGACGCCGATTTCCTCCAACTCCTGATTTACCAAGAGATGACGGCGCTTAATTCCAGTGCGAGTGGAAATCCACTCATCGCTTGTATCCATCACCTGAGAAAGCATCTCATTTGTAGCGACGAATTTTGGCAATGCACTGCCGGTTCCGATAATTCTCATATTTTATAACAATAATTCTGCAATTTTAGAATATGCTTGCAAAATAAATCATAAAACTCTTAATATGCAATTTTTTATTACTCTTTTGCACTTTTTGACAAGTTTATGAGTCTAAAACAGAGGCTTGAAAGATTTTTTCTTTGCCGATTTTGATTCTTTGATGAGTCCGGTTTTAAAAATTATAGAAGACGGAGTCATTCCCCGTCTTCTATATATCAACAATAAAAGAATATCAATTATTCTTGGTATTTCAAAGATTTGATTTCGTAGAACGCAAAGTCGCCGATCTCAATGTTCTCTTCTTTGTTCTCAACTACTACGTTCAGTCTTGAGCAGTATGCAAATGCTTGTGTTCCAATGTTAGTCACACTTGCCGGAATCGTTACGTTCATCAAGTTGACACAGTCGATAAACGCTTCATTTCCGATTGTTGTAAGATTTGCAGGAAGCTTTATTGTAGTCAGTGTTTTGCAGAAGTTGAATGCACTGTTTCCGATGCTTGTGATAGAGTCGGAAAGGACAATGCTTGTCATTCTCTCACATTTCTCAAACGCGTTGTCTCCGATGCCGTTGACTAGATATACCTTGCCGTCGATTCTTACCTTCAAAGGAACGGTAATGGCTCCATATACCTTGCTTGCATTTGATTTTGTCACCTCTGCAGTGGAGTCTGTCAAAACCTTAAAGTTCAAAGGTGTTGCTGACGCGTCGACGATTGTTGAATCAATTTTTGTGTATTTCACAGATTTGCATCCCTCAAATGCTCCGTTTCCGTATGTGAGGCTGTCCTGGAAATTGTCAATTACAATATCAAGGTTAGCGCATCTAAAGAATGCCCATGCTCCGATGCTCTTGACATTCTCTGAAATCACTATAGAAGAAAGCGAGTCGCAACCGTAGAATAGGGAATCATTTAGTGTTGCGACTCCAGATGGGATAGTTACGCTTGTCAAACTTGTGCATTCTGCAAAGGCGGCGTTGCCAATTCTGTTTACACTCTCTGGTATTGTGATGGTTGTCACACTGTCACAGCCGAAGAATGCGTTGTTTCCTATGCTTGTCACTGTGTAAAGTGTACCTTCAATTCTGACAGTATCAGGAATGTTTATTGTATCCAAGCAAGCCGACGTCAATTCAACTGTAGAGTCGGAAAGAATCTTGAATCTCATCTGGCCTTCAGGAATCTCTTCGATAATTGGAGTTGTATCTTCTGGCTCTGGATCAATAATGACTGGTATTTTAGTATATGCCACTGAGTTGCAACCGAAGAATGCTGCTTTGCCCAATGATATGCTATCCTCATAATTGTCGACAACAATGTCCGCTTTCTTACAGTAGTAGAATGCATTGTCTTTAATCTCTGTCACGTTAGATGGAATCTTTACATTTGCCAGGTTGGCACATGTCATGAACGATTGCTCGCCGATAGTCGTGATGTTTGAAGAGAAGACGATGCTCTTTAGTTCGAAACAACCTGCGAATGCGGTGTCTCCAATGCTAGTCACTTTATAGTTTTTGCCATCAATAACCACTGTCTCTGGAATTACAATTGTATCCATACAGCCTTCTGCTACCTCTGCAGTGGAGTCTGTCAACACTCTAAACGACAATTTCTTTATTGATGGATCCTCAACAGGTGAATTCTCTTTTGTGAATGTCACTGATTTACATCCGTAGAATGCGTCCTGACCTATCTCAAGGTTCTCTTCCGCATTGTCGATCACAATTTCCAGATTCGAGCAGTCGTTGAATGCCCATCCCTCAATTGTTGTCACACTTGATGGAATAAGTAGCGACGTCAAACCAGTACAGTTTTGAAGTGATTCCTCACCGATGCTGACCACACTCGACGGAATGTTGATCTCTTTCAAACGTTTACAGTCGCTGAATGCCTTGTTGTCGATATTGATAATGCTCGTTGGCAAAGTTATGCCGATCAAACCAGGACATGCCAAGAATGCTTCTTCTCCTATGCCAGTGACACTATATACGACGTCGTTGATTTTGATATTGGCAGGAACAGATATCTCTTTCTCTTCGATAATTCCGTCTTCGTCAGTGAAATATTCCTTGTTGTAGCCAGACACTTCTGCTGTAGAGTCAGTCAATGTTCTAAATGTCAAAGGTGTGTCAGATACATTGGCCAGAGTAGTGTCTGCGATTTTCTCGTAGAAAACCTCTGCTACCTGCTTTACATTATATATTGTCGTATCGCAAGCCTTGTTTACGATATACATGTTTTTCTTTGCTGGAGTGGTGTCATACGTCACCTCTTCGATATCTTCTACCTCAAACTTGAATATGTCGCTAGTGTCAAGTTTGACACACATATAGAATGCAGAAAATATTGGAAGTCCTAATGCCAATGCTGCAGACAATGCAAGTAGTTTCTTTTTCATAGTATTTCGCTATTAATTATTTACGTATAATTTTGAACGACTGCTTTCCTGCAGAAATCACGTATACTCCTTTATTATTAGGTATTTTGACGGTAGCTTTCCCATCTGCATCAACCTTTGAGTTTGAAACCACCACGCCGTTTACAGCAGTAAGGGAGACAGCAGCACCTGATTGTGCGTTCTGAATCTCGATTGTAGCGTCGTCGATCCAAACGAATTTCAATACTATTGCAGAAATGGACTCTGCTGCAGTCACATCCTCTTCCGTGAAATGGTAGTTTTTGATATCGTCAAAAGAATAAGTGGTATTGGCATCTTTGTTGATTATCAAGCAGTCGTTTTGGTATGTGATTACTGGATTATCCGCCAATAAGAATGAAATTAGCGATCCATCATTCTTTTCAACTGTCATATAATTTGACACAGCGTTAGCTCCAATAGTCATACAGGCCATAGCCAAAGAAGCAAGTAGTTTTTCTACCATACGATAATGTTTTATCCTAATTTATAATCCAATTTTGTTACTCTAACAACAATATCATTGCCGTAATAGCAACGACTCTGCTAAATTAAAACAAAATATTGAAATTCAAATGATGCGGTTGAATTTATTCTAAACATATTGCCTGAATTTTTAGGACGAATATGCCTTTTCTTTATATGATGTATATGACAAAAGTAGTAAAATCTTTATTTTTTTATGGACATAACGGCATTGTCCATTATTTTTAGGTATTTCTTGTTTATAAACTTCCTTATATCGCTATAATCCAAGAAAATTCGACAGCTCTTGGTATTAAACTCTACGGGAATTACTTCATCCATTTTGTTGAAAACAAAAAACCATGATGTAGGAAATTCATCCAATCCCTTGAAATCTCCGAAATTAACTGAATGTTTAAGGTAGCTTCTAAACTCACTGCCATACTTCTCTTTTGCTTCATTTGTGTCGCTGAACAAAAATCCCGCCATGTAATATTTGTGGGAATTTACAAACTTCATAAAACCTTTCTTGTCTTTTATCAAGTCTATTGCCTTAATCTCTTCTCCTGTCTTTTTATCGAAAACAATGAACGTGTTATTACTGTTGTTATGTATGGAATTGTTTTCAAAACCAAATGTGACTATACCATCACCACTACGGAAAAGCATTTCTGTACGTCTTCCCCAAGACTTTACTCCCTCAAGCACTAAATTCTCAATATTTCCGTTACTTTCCCCAAACATCACTTCCAACATTTTGTTCCTAATCTTTTCGGTATTTGAAGTTCCGTTTAGTTTATATGGCAGAGCTATTTTTTTAGAATCATAACTGTCGTCAATCCTATAGATGTCAAATATCTGCACAAGGTCTCCGTTTCCTTTCTCTATAGTCTCTATTATATACCCCTTATCCTTAGACATTAAATACTCTGCATACGGAGTAAGTAATGAATCTTCTTTAGTTATTGTTTTTACATAAAAGTCTCCCCCCTCGTAATTAAAGGAAATATTATCCTTTTCTATTGAGGCTACCTTGGTCATTACAAGTGAATCAACATCCTTAAATCCGACACTTGTTCCTGCCTTATTCTTAATCTTTACGCTTGTCAGCAAATCACAAGGAAGTATTCGCTTGTTTTTCTCTATGTCGTATATACCTATTAGTTTGTTGGAATAAGTTCTATAGTCATCATTTAAGTATAGAACTCCATTTTTCACGGAAAGAGCAAATCTCCTATTTATGATGTTTCGTTTACTATTAGGAAATTTAACTGTCTCTTTCTTAAATACAACGCTGTCATCTACACAAATTGCGTCATAGTTATCCAAACTGCCTAGTTTGTTGAATATATCGTCAATGGACTTCTCGTTCTCCAAGTAACTTAAAACCAACTTTTCCTCTTGAGATGCATATTTATTTGTTGTTGATATTGCTTTCGCTATATCTTCTTGCAAATCGACAATGTCTTTATATTTGTATGCTTCGACACTATATGACAGGGAAAATGTCACTAAATATTCCTCATAATCCAACATTTCCACATCTCTAAATGAGGAAATACTAATCGGTTCCGAATCTTCAGTAAAGTCTTCATTTCTAATAAGTCCTCTATATTCTTCGGGAAGAGAGTCCAATGGAAGATCAACAATTATACTTTTAGAAAAATTTACTTTCTCCTTAGAACGAAGCAGTATCTTTTTCTCAATATTTTTTGCAGATACGTCTATGGCATTCACGCATAGAAATACCAGTGATGATAGCAATATAATATACCTTTTCATTATTCTATGATTATTTTAACTAAATTTTGCGTTTCCAAATTCTGCCTTTTCAAAGAGTCGGCAATGAAATTCCCTGAATCTTTCTGTAAAGGTCAAGGGCGTAGACGTCGGTCATTCCAGAAACGTGGTCGAGCACAGCAAGGATTCTTTTGTATGGAGATTCGCTCGACACTGCAAACTGCGACGGAATGCGTGCCAACAGCTGTTTTGAGTATGCTTTGTCTGCGTTGAATACAGCCTCAATCTCTTTGTCAATCAAAGTGTAAATAATATTGTAACCGGCAATCTCGATGTCAACGACCTCTTTACTCTTGTATATTTTTTCTGCCGATATCTTCTGACACTCTTTGTAGGCGTTGCACACTCTCTCCGACACATAGTCGATCAATGAACCTTCAAACTCTCCTGCCAAAATTTTCTCCTCATTTTTTAAGAAAACGTCGGCACACTCTTCAATCAGAACTCCAATGACGCATGAACGCAAAAATGCCACTTGCTCATTCACGTCGTCGACAAAGGTCATTCGATTCTTGATCCTTTCTTGTCTGTCTTCTGGGAAGAATGCGAGAAGGAGGTTGAAAGTCTCATCTTTGTCTAGCAGACGCATCTTCAAAGCGTCTTCAATATCCATGATCTCATAGCAGATATCGTCGGCGGCCTCCACCAAGTAGACGAGGGGATGACGCGAATATCTACCGTCGGCTTTCTTCTCAATGCCAAGATAATCAGCTATTTTCTTGTATGTGTCTAAGTCATCTTGAAAGAAGCCGAACTTGTTTTTCTTGCCTTTCACGTCGGCTGCGATATATGGATATTTCACGATAGAAAGCAGAGTGGGGTAGGTAAGGACGAATCCTCCATTGCGTCGCCCTTCAAAACGATGGGTGAGCAAGCGGAAAGCATTGGCATTACCGTCGAAATGGGTGAAATCAGCCCATTGCTCATCTGTGATGCCATACTTCTCCTTTAATCCCATTCCTGCGCCTTCGGAAAAATATGTTGAGATAGCAGTCTCTCCGCTATGTCCGAACGGAGGATTACCCATGTCGTGGGCCAAACATGCCGCAGAAACGATTGATCCCAAGTCGTCAACGTGGTTGGAGATCTCATTCCCGTATTTCTCTTTCAAAAATTTGGAGACGCGATTGCCGATGGAACGGCCCACACAACTTACCTCCAACGAGTGTGTCAAACGGTTGTGTACGAAAATGGTGTTTGGCAATGGAAACACTTGAGTCTTGTTCTGCAGACGTCTGAAAGGGGCTGAGAATACCAAACGGTCGTAGTCGCGCTGAAACTCAGTACGGTCTTGCTCTTTTGGGTCGTGATAGTCTTCCAATCCCAAACGAATAGTGCAAATCAGTTTATTCCATTCCATCATTTTCTGACACTTTTTATATTTGACAACACAAATATAATAAAAGAGAGTTAAGATGTTTGGAATTATCTATATTTTAAAACTATATTTGGAATGTTTATGTATGCTGAGGAAAATAATAATTGATGCTAGCATCGATTTCGTCATCGTACAAAGGATACACAAAGGAAATATTAAGGAATAATTATTATGACTACAAAATCACTCATCAAAGATATCTTTATGGCACCATTGTCCTGGATTTGGGGACTAGTGGTTGTCATCAGAAATTTTATGTTCGACATTGGACTGCTTAAATCTACCAAGTTTGACATCCCCGTGATTGTTGTAGGAAATATCACAGTTGGCGGAACAGGCAAAACTCCCGTCACTGAATATCTTGTGAAATTGCTTTCTGAAAAATTTCGCACTGCGGTGGTGAGCCGTGGCTATAAGCGAAAGACAAGAGGCTTCATATTGTCGACGGGAAAAAGCACCCCTGATCAGATTGGAGATGAACCATATCAGATCAAACGCAAATTCCCAGATGTGATTCTTGCAGTCGACGAAAAGCGTGTGAGAGGAATTCAAAAATTGTGCGACGAGGGGACTAACCGTCCGGAGGTGTTCGTTCTCGACGACGCTTACCAGCATCGCTATGTGACGCCGGATATATCAATTCTTCTTGTGGATTACAACAATAAAATCTACGAGGATCGATTGCTTCCGTTGGGAAAATTGAGAGAGCCGCTTAAGGCTAAAGACAAGGCACAGATCGTGATTGTCACAAAGTGTCCGAAGGATATTACTCCAATGGAACTGCGTGTGATTACAATGCATCTAAGTCTTTATCCGTACCAGACTCTATTCTTCTCAAGTATGGAATACGGTGATTTGATGCCTGTTTTCCCAAGTGCGAAGAAGATCAGTGCAGAGGAGTTGAAGGAGACGTCAGCATTGTCGCTAACAGGAATCGCGTCGCCAGTGACTTTTGAAGAGTATGTGAGAAGCATTACAAAAAGTATGAAGACGATCAATTTCGCTGATCACCACAAATTGACATTGAAGGATTATAATACTGTGTCTGAGATGTTTGCGGGAATCGAAGACAATAAAAAAATCATCCTCACTACTGAGAAAGACGCAGTGAAGATGATGAACGATGAGTCATTCCCGTCTGCATTGAAAGAATACATCTATTATATTCCAATGAATATAAAGCTTCTGAAAGATGAAGAAACGTTCAACAATTTAATTATCAATTATGTTACAAAGAATAGAAGCAACATGCGCATACTTAAGAAGTAAGACAGAGTTGCGCCCTGAAATCGCCATTATTCTTGGCACTGGTTTGGGCGGTCTTACAGAAGAGATATGCGTTGAGACAGAGATACCGTATTCAGAGATACCAGGATTCGTTCAGAGCACAGTCGCAGGACACTCAGGAAAGTTGATTTTCGGAACAATCGCAGGAGTGCCAGTGATGGCTATGCAGGGAAGATTCCATTTCTACGAGGGATATCCTATGAAAGACGTCACTTATCCAGAGGTAGTGATGAAAGGAATGGGTATCAAGTATTTGATGGTAAGTAATGCTGCAGGTGGTTTGAATCCAGAGTTTAAGGCTGGCGACATCATGTTGATTACAGACCATATCAACCTCTTCCCAGAGCATCCGTTAAGAGGCAAGAACGAAGATTCGCTTGGAACACGTTTCCCAGACATGAACAATGCCTACAACCGTGATTTGATCGCGTTGGCAGAGAGCGTCGCAGCGTCGAACAAGATTCCGTATAAGAAGGGAGTTTATGTCGGCACACAGGGTCCAACATTCGAGACAGTGGCAGAGTATAAATATTTCCGTTTGATTGGTGGAGACACTTGTGGAATGAGTACAGTGCCAGAGATCATCGTTGCTCACTGGGCAGGAATCAAATGTTTCGGAGTGTCAATCGTGTCGAATGCACTAGGCGATGCGTTGAACGGAATCGAGACTAACCACGAAGAGGTGCAGCGTAACACCAATATCGCTAAGGACAACCTAAAGGTTTTGTTCCGTGAAATGGTGAAGAAGATGAAGTAAGAGCATTAATTCATAATGCTTAATGCATAATTCATAATGGAGACGTGGGAATGACGTCTCCATTTTTATTATATATTTGGATGTCAATTCATTAAAAAGTCACCGATCCAGACGCATTGGATGCCGTTTATGTTGCCACATAGAAGTTTGTCCGCAACAACTACATACTTAGGATAGTTGTCTTTGATTTGTTGTAATGGACGAATTTCACGATTTCGTGTCTCCTCATTTTCCATCGTATATGTTACCTGGATGTACATTGTGTCATTACCTTTAAATGCAACAAAATCGATTTCATACGTACCTGTTTTTCCAACGTACACTTTGTATTCTTTACGTAGAAGATGAATATATACTAAATTTTCAAGATAACCTGCTATTAAATCCGGCATGTAGCCATATCTTGAGTAGAGTAAAGACAAATCTGCAAAATATATCTTTTCATTAGTTTGTAAAACGTCTTTTCCTTTCAAATCGTACCTGCCTACTTTATGAATTATAAACGACGACTCTAATGCGTGGATGTAGTTGTATAACGTTTCTGTATCTATTTTTCTTTGTTGACTTTTTAAGTATGCTGAGATGTTTTTTGCACTGAATATATTCCCCAAATTCACCATCAAATAGCCTACAAGACGTTCCAGCATATCAATGTTTCTGATGTTATGTCTTTGTATGGTATCTCTGAGAAGTGCTGACGCATAGATGTCTGACACTATTTTGTATATCTCATTTTCAGAATGTTCTGCATTGTGTGCAGACGGAAACCCTCCTTCTCTGATATAACGTGGAAATGCAACGTCTTTTTCTTTGATTGAATGGAAGGCCATAAACTCAGATAGCGATAGAGTAAACACTGGAATCTCAATGTAGCGGCCGGTAAGATATGTAGATAATTCCGACGACAACATTCGGGAATTTGAACCTGTTATATAGATATCCACATCGAAATCAGCCATAAGGGAATTGACAACTTTTTCCCAATTCTCTACTTCTTGTATCTCGTCTAAGAAAATGTAGGTTTTAGAATTCGGCTGAATCTCTTTACATAGATGATTGTATAAAGCCATTGAATTAAGTAGATCACCCCATCGTAAACTCTCAAAGTTTAAATACACGATATTGTCTTCAGAAATTCCTTCTTGTAGCAATTCGTCACATATCATTTTTAATAATTCTGATTTGCCGCTTCGTCTTATGCCAGTTATAACCTTTATTATTGGTTTGTTTACATAGGGTTTGATTTTCTGCAAATATAGTTCTCTTTTAATCATGTTTTTTGAAATTTGGTCGGTTATACTCCATCAAACTCTGCAAAAATAGCAATTTTATCGGTTATACTCCGTAAAAATATCGAATATTATCGATTTTATCGGTTATATTCCGTCAAATCCCTATTCCTCGTCGCGATACCATTCTTCCAATTCCTTTTGCTATATTCTATCCATATAACGGAATGCAGAATTTATTATTGTCTTTACTGCACATTTCTTCAGACTTTGTGTAATGTCAAAATGTCAATAAAAAAGAATTAAAATAGCAATTTGTCATTATCGACGTCGAAATGGCCATCTTTTGTCAATCTAAACCGTTCAATTATGCCACATTTTGTAATGTGTAAAATATGACGTGATTTTATGCAACTTTTAAATTGTAAGCGTCAGATGCGTGGATGCTTACAATTTGATATGTTTTATGCTTGTTTTGCTTACGATTCGTAAATATCAAAAATCTATTTTGGCAAATATGTTATTAAACACGTTTTGAACTTGGTTTGTATGTAATTTTGCATTTGGTAATCCATACGGGGTTGCCAACTTGGATAATTAGATATAAAACGACGAAAAGAAACAATAGTTATGCAAAACAATTTCACTAAAGGACTTTACACTCCAGCGAATGAGCATGATGCTTGTGGTGTCGGTATGGTTGTAAACATACACGGCAACAAGAGCCACGAGCTTGTTGATTCTGCTCTTAAAGTCTTGGAGAACATGATGCACCGTGGTGCTGAAGGTGCCGACGGTAAGAGTGGTGATGGTGCTGGTATCATGGTACAGATACCTCACGAGTTTATTTTGTTGAACCGTATCCCAGTTCCAGAAAAGGGTAAGTACGGTACAGGACTTGTCTTCTTGCCAAAAGATAAGGTAGAGCAGGATAAGATCCTAAAGGTAATGATCGAGGTTATCGAGGCTGAGGGCTTGAACCTAATGAAGCTTCGTGACGTCCCTACAAATCCTGCATGTCTTGGTAAGGTTGCTCTTGAGAGCGAGCCAGATATCAAGCAGGTGTTCATTACTGGTGTTTCTAACGAGGATGCTCCAAACCTTGAGAAGAAACTTTACATCATCCGTAAGAAGATTGAGAATCAGGTAAACCACAAGGATTTCTACATCGTATCTTTGTCAAGCAAGAATATCATCTACAAGGGTATGCTTTCATCAATGCAGGTTCGCGATTACTTCGACGACCTTCGTGATCCATACTTCACTTCTGGTCTTGCTTTGGTTCACTCTCGTTTCTCTACAAATACATTCCCAACTTGGTCTCTTGCTCAGCCTTTCCGTTTGCTTTGCCACAACGGTGAGATCAACACAGTAAGAGGAAACAGAAACTGGATGAAGGCTCGTGAGTCAGTGCTTAACTCTGGTCTTCTTGGTGATATTTCAAACATCCGTCCAATTGTGCAGCCTAACATGAGTGACTCTGCTTCTTTGGATAACGTGTTTGAGTTTTTCGTAATGAGCGGTCTTTCTCTTCCACACGCAATGGCTTTGCTTGTGCCAGAGAGCTTTAATGATAAGAACCCTATCAGCGACGATCTAAAGGCATTCTACGAGTATCACTCAATCTTGATGGAGCCTTGGGACGGTCCTGCAGCTTTGATGTTCTCTGATGGACGTTACGCTGGAGGTATGCTTGATAGAAATGGTCTTCGTCCTTCACGTTACTTGATCACTAACAACGACATGATGGTTGTTGCTTCTGAGGTCGGTGTTCTTGACTTCGATCCAAGTGAGATCAAGCAGAAGGGTAGACTACAGCCTGGTAAGATCTTGATGATCGATACTGAGGAAGGCAAGATCTACTACGACGGTGATTTGAAGGCACAGCTTGCAGCTGAGCATCCATATAGAAACTGGTTGCACACTAACCGTATCCAGCTTGAGAAGTTGAAGAGCGGTCGTAAGGTTGCTAACTCAGTTTCAAACTACAAGAGCAAACTTCTAAACTTCGGATTCAATAAGGAAGATATCGTTAAGACTATCATTCCTATGGCAGTCAACGGTGCTGAGCCAGTAGCAGCGATGGGTAACGATACTCCACTTGCTGTCATCTCAGATCGTCCACAGATTTTCTTCAACTACTTCCGTCAGCAGTTCGCTCAGGTAACTAACCCAGCTATCGACCCTATCCGTGAGGAGCTTGTAATGAGCTTGACTGAGTACATCGGTAAGGTTGGTCCTGGTATCTTGAACCCAGATGAGAGCAACTGTAAGATGGTTCGTCTTCCTCATCCAATCCTTTCAAACGCAGAGCTTGACATTCTTTGCAACATCCGTTACAAGGGATTCGTCACTACTAAGCTTCCAATGTTGTTTGAGGCAAGCAAGGGCGAGGAAGGTCTAAAGGAGGCTATCGACAACCTATGCAAGAGCGCAGAGGAGAGCGTAGACAAGGGTATCAACTACATCATCCTTTCAGATAGAGACGTTGATGCTGACCACGCAGTTATCCCATGTTTGCTTGCAGTTTCGGCTGTTCACCACTACTTGATCAGCGTCGGCAAACGTGTTCAGACAGCTTTGATCGTTGAGTCTGGTGAGATCCGTGAGGTTATGCACGCTGCATTGCTTCTAGGTTACGGTGCTTCTGCATTGAACCCATACATGACATTCGCAGTTCTTGAGGAACTTGTTAAGAACAAGGAGATCCAGGAGGATTACGCTACAGCTGAGCACAACTACATCAAGGCTGTTTGCAAGGGTCTATACAAGATCATGTCTAAGATGGGTATTTCAACTATCCGTTCTTACCGTGGTGCTAAGATCTTCGAGAGCATCGGTTTGAGCGAGAGTTTGTTGAAGACATACTTCGGAACAGAGATTTCTACTATCGGAGGTATCGGTCTAAAGCAGATTGCTAACGACGCAATCAAACTTCACGATATCGCAATGAAGGCAACAGACGAGGATATGATTCCAGATGCTGGTTTGTTCGCTTACAGAAAAGATGGTATCGCACACGCTTGGAATCCAGAGACAATCTCTACATTGCAGATTGCAACTCGTATGGGTTCTTACAAGAAGTACAAGGAATATACAAGCTTCGTTGATAACAAGGAGAAGGAGATTTTCATCCGTGACTTCTTTGATTTCAAGAAGGCAGCAAAACCAATCCCAGTTGATCAGGTAGAGCCAGTAGAGAGCATTGTTAAGCACTTCGTTTCAGGTGCCATGTCATTCGGAGCTCTTTCAATCGAGGCTCACGAGGCAATCGCTCTTGCAATGAACAAGCTTGGTGCTCGTTCGAACACTGGTGAGGGTGGTGAGGATAACGCACGCTACCATTCAAGTGTAGACGGTGTGAGCCTATCATCTAAGACAAAGCAGATCGCTTCTGGTCGTTTCGGTGTTACTGCTGAATACCTTGTTAACGCTGAGGAAATTCAGATTAAGGTGGCTCAGGGAGCTAAGCCAGGTGAGGGTGGTCAGTTGCCAGGATTTAAGGTTAACGAGGTCATCGCTAAGACTCGTAACGCAATCCCTGGAATCTCACTTATCTCGCCTCCACCTCACCACGATATCTACTCTATCGAGGACCTTGCACAGTTGATCTACGATTTGAAGAATATCAACCCAACTGCTGCAGTTTCAGTTAAGCTTGTTGCTGAGAGTGGTGTTGGTACAATCGCTGCCGGTGTTGCCAAGGCTAACGCAGATTTGATCGTTATCTCAGGTGCAGAAGGTGGTACAGGTGCATCTCCAGCGTCTTCAATGAGATTTGCTGGTATCTCTCCTGAAATCGGTCTTGCAGAGACACAGCAGACATTGGTTCTAAACGGTCTTCGTGGACGTGTACGTTTGCAGACAGACGGACAGTTGAAGACAGGTCGCGACGTCATATTGACAGCTCTTCTTGGAGCAGACGAGTTCAGCTTCGGTACACTTCCTTTGATCGTTCTAGGATGTGTAATGATGAGAAAGTGTAACACAAATACATGTCCTGTAGGTGTTGCCACTCAGGATCCTAAACTTCGTGAGAGATTTATGGGTCGTGCTGAATACCTAGTAAACTACTTCACTTTCTTGGCTCAGGAGGTTCGTGAGTACCTTGCAGAGATGGGCTTCAAGAAGTTCGAGGATATCATCGGTCACACAGAGTTGATCGAGATCAAGCCAATGACTAACGAGAAACACCAGACTTTGGATTTCTCTCGTCTACTTGCAAGAGTCGACAGTAAAGAGTCGTTGTGCTGGGATCACAGACCATTCACAAAGGTTGAGGGCGTTAAGGATTTCGATATTCTTGCTCAGGCTAAGGATGCAATCGAGAAGAAGCAGGAGGTTAACCTTGACTTCGCAATCAAGAATACAGACCGTGCGGTAGGTACAATGCTTTCAGGAGCCATCGCATTGAAGTATGGTGAGGAGGGTCTTCCAGATTCAACAATTAATGTTAAGTTCAAGGGTTCTGCAGGTCAGTCATTCGGTGCATTCCTTGCTAAGGGTGTAAACTTCAAGCTAGAGGGTGAGACTAACGACTACTTCGGTAAGGGACTTTCAGGAGGACGTATAGCAATCCTTCCTCCAGTACGTTCAAGCTTCGAGGCAGACAAGAACATCATCGCAGGTAACACTGGTTTGTATGGTGCGACAACAGGTGAGCTTTACGTTAACGGTCGCGTAGGTGAGCGTTTCGGAGTACGTAACTCAGGAGCTATCGCAGTCATCGAGGGTGCTGGCGACCACTGCTGTGAGTACATGACAGGTGGACGTGTGGTAGTGCTTGGTGAGACAGGACGTAACTTCGCAGCTGGTATGTCAGGTGGTGTTGCTTACGTATGGGATAAGAACCACAACTTCGACTACTTCTGTAACATGGATATGGTTGAGTTGAGCTTGATCGAAGAGGCAAGCTACCGTAAGGAGCTTCACGAGTTGATCCGCAAGCACTGGTTGTACACAGGTTCAAGCCTTGCTCGTACAATGCTTGACGACTGGAACCACTACGTTGAGGAGTTCATCCAGGTTGTTCCAATCGAGTACAAGAGAGTACTTCAGGAGGAGCAGTTGAAGAAGCTTCAGAACAAGATCGCTGACATCAAAGCTGAGTAAAAAACAATGCATAATGCTGAATGCATAATGCTAAATTATTTATCAAAGTAGTAATGTGTAATTCACGATTGTGAATTATGCATTATGAATTAAGAATTGAATAATATGGGAAATCCTAAAGCATTCCTAACAGTGCCTCGTAAGGAGGCTGGATATCGTCCTGTTCAAGACCGTATTCGTGATTTCGGTGAGGTAGAGCAGACATTGAATACAAAAGACAGACAGGAGCAGGCATCTCGTTGCATGGATTGTGGTGTTCCTTTCTGCCACTGGGCTTGTCCGCTAGGCAACAAGCAGCCTGAATGGCAAGACGCACTATATAAAGGTAAGTGGGAAGAGGCTTACAAACTTCTATCAGCAACAAACGACTTCCCAGAGTTCACAGGTCGTATCTGTCCTGCACTTTGTGAGAAGAGCTGTGTGCTTAACCTAACTATCGGTGAGCCTACAACATGTCGTGAGAATGAGTGCGCTATCATTGAGCGTGCATTCCTTGAGGGTTATGTTCCAGTTAACACATACGCTCGCAACGGTAAGAAAGTTGCTGTTATCGGTGCTGGTCCTGCAGGTCTTTCTGTAGCAGCACAGCTTAACAAGAAGGGTTATGAGGTTACAGTATTCGAGAAGAACGAGGCAGCAGGTGGTCTTCTTCGTTACGGTATTCCTAACTTCAAACTAAACAAATCTGTGATCGACCGTAGAATTTCGATCATGGAGCAGGAGGGAATCAAATTCCTTTACAATCAGAATATCGACTGTACTAAGCTTCCTGCTGGATTCGACGCTTACGCAGTCTGCACAGGTACTCCAACAGCTCGTGACCTTAAGATCGAGGGACGTGAGTTGAAGGGAATCTACCTAGCTCTTGAGATGCTTTCTCAGCAGAACAGAGTTCTTGCTGGAATGAAGTTCAAGGATTCTGAGCTTGTAAACGCAAAGGGTAAGAAGGTGCTTGTAATCGGTGGTGGTGATACAGGTTCAGACTGTATCGGTACTGCTAATCGTCAGGGTGCTGTAAGTGTGACTCAGATCGAGATCATGCCAGAGCCACCTGTAGGATACAACCCTGCAACACCATGGCCAAACTGGCCAAATATCAAGAAGACAACTTCTTCTCACAAGGAAGGTTGCGAGAGAAGATGGCTTCTAAACTCTAACAAGTTTATCGGTAAGGATGGTAAACTTACAGGAGTAGAGGTTGAGGGCGTTATCTGGGAGCCAAATCCAGAAGGTGGTCGCCCAATCATGAAGCTAAACGGTAAGAAGGAGATTATCGAGTGCGATATGGTACTTCTTGCTATGGGATTCATCAAGCCAGAGCATCCAAAGTATGGAGATAACGTGTTCTTGGTTGGTGACGCTGCTTCAGGAGCAAGCCTTGTAGTACGTGCAATCGCTTCTGGCCGTAAGGTGGCTGAGCAGATCGACGCGTATATCAATAAAAAATAATAGTAGAGACGGGGCATGCTCCCGTCTTACTTAAGAAAATCTTGTATTAAGACGGGGCATGCCCCGTCTCTACAAGATCTTATCTCTATTATTAATCCTTAAATCAGAACTGAATATGTGTGGTATAGTTTGTGCGTTCGACTTTAAGAAGTCAGCACAGGAGTTGCGTCCGCAGCTTCTTGAAATGTCAAAGAAAATACGTCACCGTGGACCAGATTGGTCGGGAATCTATTGTGGTGACAAAGCAATACTTGCTCACGAGAGACTTGCAATCGTTGACCCTTCAAGTGGTCAGCAGCCATTATATAGCAAAGATGGTAAGCTTGTGCTTGCTGTCAATGGAGAAATCTACAACCACCAGAGCATTCGCGACCGTCAGGCTGGAACATACGAGTTCCTAACTAAGAGCGACTGTGAGGTTGTGCTTTCACTTTACCGTGAGAAGGGAATCAACTTCATTGAGGACCTAAACGGAATCTTCGCATTTGCACTTTACGATATTGAGAACGATTGTTATCTAATCGCTCGCGACCACCAGGGAATCATTCCTCTATACATGGGTTGGGATAAGGACGGTGCTTTCTATGTGGCTTCAGAAATGAAGGCTCTTGAGGGTTACTGTGAGACAATCAAGTCGTTCCCTCCAGGACACTACTACTACTCAAAAGATAAGGAGTTGAAGGCTTGGTATAAGCGTGATTGGATGGAGTACGACGCAGTAAAGGATAACACATCAAGCATCGACGAGCTTCGTGATGCTCTTGAGGCAGCTGTTAAGCGTCAGTTGATGACAGACGTGCCTTACGGTGTGCTTCTTTCAGGTGGCCTTGACTCATCAATCGTATCTGCAGTAGCTAAGAAGTTTGCTTCACAGCGTGTGGAGAGCGGCGACAAGCAGGGTGCTTGGTGGCCACAGTTGCACTCATTCGCAGTAGGTTTGAAGGGTGCTCCAGACTTGGTAGCTGCGAAGAAGGTGGCAGACCATATCGGTACAGTTCACCACGAAATCAACTTTACAGTTCAGGAAGGTCTTGACGCTGTTCGCGACGTCATCTATCATATCGAGACATATGATGTGACTACAGTTCGTGCAAGTACTCCGATGTATCTTCTTGCCCGCGTCATCAAGAGCATGGGTATTAAGATGGTACTTTCAGGAGAGGGTGCCGACGAGATCTTCGGTGGATACCTATATTTCCACAAGGCTCCAAACGCAGAGGAATTGCACAAGGAGACAGTTCGCAAGCTTTCAAAGCTTCACATGTACGACTGTTTGCGTGCCAACAAGAGCCTTTCAGCTTGGGGTGTTGAAGGACGTGTTCCATTCCTTGACAAAGAGTTCATGGACGTCGCAATGCGCTTGAATCCAAAAGACAAGTTGAGCGGTACCGTCGGCAAGATCGAGAAATGGATCCTTCGTAAGGCATTCGAGGATTACTTGCCAGAGGAGGTGGCTTGGAGACAGAAAGAACAGTTCTCTGACGGAGTAGGATACAGTTGGATTGATACATTGAAGGAGCTTACATCTCAGAAGGTTACAGACGAGCAGATGGCTCATGCAGCTGAGAGATTCCCAATCAACCCACCTATGACTAAGGAGGAATACTATTACAGATCTATCTTCGAGGAGCATTTCCCAAGCCAGACAGCAGCACAGACAGTGCCAAGCGAGAAGAGTGTGGCTTGTTCGACAGCTATCGCCCTTGAGTGGGATGAGGCATTCAAGAACATGAATGATCCATCAGGTAGAGCAGTAAAGAGCGTACATAATCAGGCTTATAAGTAAGATAGGCAGCATAATAATTTGTTTCTTGGGGGCGACGCAGCGATGCTTCGCCCTTTTTTTATCTTCACATTACAGCGTTAAGCATTTAATGTAGGTAAAACATTAGAAGAAAAGCATAATTTTTGTAATTTTGCTATTATTTAATGACAATTTAAGAAACAGGAAAGAAGGATTAAAATATTTAGCGAACTATCGTTTTTTCTTTAAACCCACAAAATCGCCAATTTTGATCCCCAACGAAAACACTAATATAATGCTCCTTAAAGCGTGGAGTGTTTATGTATCTTTGGTGTTAGGGCGCTTGGCGAAACATGTAGGTTGACATGAACGGGGCGACAGTCACGCTTTTTATGTTACTATGGAGAGTGAAACTACAAAAGACATTACTGCTAAAGTCCATATAGGGCATGCAATACAAAAGGAGATGGCAAGACAAGGAAGAAATGTAACCTGGCTTGCCGCGCAAATACATATGACCGACCGAGCAATATATAAAATCTATGAAAAGGAGTCACTTAACACTGAGCTTGTGCGACTTATATCTAATGCACTTGAAAAAAATTTCTTTGCATTGTACTGTGTTTGTGAACAAAATGGAGAAAAATAACGAACAGAATGGACATATAATTTTACAATAATTTTTTATTTGTGATATAAATTTGTTGTATTTTAATAAGATTACTAACATTTAATAATATTTTCATGGAAGGTCAGTTTGTTCCAAAGCCTAATTCAAATATGGGTTTGGCTATTTTTACAACATTGTGTTGTTGTTTGCCTTTTGGCATTGTTGCAATTATTAACGCCTCAAAGGTTGATGACCTTTATGTTATGAAGCAATATGAGGCTGCTGCTGCAAAAGCTGCAGAGGCTAAGAAGTGGTCTTTGATTGGCATTGGTGTTGGTGCTGCATTTCAGATTATTTACTTTATTATTTACGGAGCAGCAGTTTTTGCACAGCTATACTAAATAATGGCAAGCAAAAATCAGAAAATTATATTTTGGGGTGTATTATTTGTTATAGGAGGGATAATGCTTTATTTCCTTAATCCTACTCAATATGCCTTAATGCCTAAATGTCCGGTGAAGTTTCTGACAGGGTTAAATTGTCCTGGATGTGGTTTTCAACGAGCAGTACATGCTTTGTTACATGGCAGGTTTGAGGAAGCCTTAAAATATAATCTGTTTTTTGCTTATGCGGTTCCATATTTATTAGCGGTATTCATTGCTAATATTGCATTAAAAGGAGAGAAACAGATTAGAATTCTAAAGTTTTTAGAAGGTCGTTTCATGGCTATTACTTATGTGATAATATTCTCCGTTTGGTTTGTCGTTAGAAATATATACCACATTTAATTTATAATAACAATGGATGCAGAAAAAGTGGATCAGATTTTGATGGCATATTCATCAAAGTTCCCTGCTGAGAGTGTAAATATACTAAGAGACAGACTTTTAGCTTGTGAAAATGAAGGTATGGTTCATGTCATAATGGCTCAGTTGAAAGATCCTACTATTGCACTTGTTCTATCAATTTGTTTGGGCTATTTTGGAGTGGATCGCTTCTATATTGGAGATCCAGGACTTGGAGTAGCAAAATTGCTCACATGTGGAGGCTTGTATATTTGGGCAATCGTAGATATATTTATGATTATGGATGCCACAAAACGTAAGAATATGGAAATCCTGATGATGCAGTTATGATAACATATATTGTATCTTGAATAATAATCCTCATCTGTTTCAGATGAGGATTTTTTTGCAATTATATACGAGTTGTCCAACACTCGCTTTTTCTTTATACGCTCGGCCTACGGCCTCGCGTTGGGGGCGACGCAGCGATGCTTCTCCCTTTTTTTCTCTCTTATACTAAGCTTATCTCTTGATGTAATTTTAGAAAAGAATATAGCGTTCCCTTGTGTTTGTTCTACTAATTCTTATATTCGCAATCAGTAATAAACGAAGTAACTATTCAGTATGAGAAAAATATTTTTTTTGTTGTTTGAATTGTTGTCAACAACTATCTACGCCCAAGAAATCGCAGAATTCGCCAAGAATTTAGATGTTGCCTATACTTGTCTGCCAAATGAAGCTCCGGATGATTTAAGGTCAGCTTTCTTGGGTGATGAAATCAAAGCCAAACATGGTATGTATAAACTTAAATCTAAGGCATTATACAAGAATATTTATAACCAAGATAGCTATTTGCGTTACTTTATAAGCTATTATTTGTTTAATGATACTACTGGTTGCAACAAGGCAGAAGAAAACTTCTTTTCAAAGGAGAGATTTGATGGATTGAGGTATAAGGTAGATGGACCTGTCAAGACTCCTCCGCTTGTGATGATATTTAATAGCAAGAGTATTTATTGTCTTTATGGTAGATCTGAAACTGAGTTGGAACATTGGGACTACCTGAAAAAGTCGTTCATCAAACAATATGCAGAAGACAAGGCGACGCTAATGATTGCCAAATGTGGTTCCGTCAGATGGGAGACGTATAGCCTTACTCCCCGCCAATAGTGATTGTCGATTTTTTGTCTTTTCCGATGATTGTGGATGATCCGACCTTCAGTTTGTTGTCGATAATCTGGTTGGCAAATGCCATCCATTTCTTATACGGAGTGCTCTTCACCTCGCTTAGAGTGTCCCAGTAAGTTCTGAATCCGTCGTCGCTTTGTGTGGCCATCACAGCCATCTGCGACTTGTATTGACCAGTGAAGTCTGTGAAATATTCTACTCGGATATTATACTGCCACTCATTGTTGCCATTGCCGTTATCCAAGTACACTCTGAACAAATATTGCACTGGCATGTGTCCGGCGTCTTTTGGATTGAAATACTCAAACGCTTGGACAATAGTAAATCCATGACGGTACTCATCGATAAACATAACTTTGTCTTCTATTTTTTGCTTATCGTGCAATTTGAAGGCAATTTTTTTGTATTCCTCAGCTTTGTCGTATAGCCCGTGGATGTTGCAGGTTTGTGTGGCAAAGGCGACGGTACTGTAATCTTTTGCTCCCATATCCTTAACCATTGACTCGACAACATCCCCTTGTGAAGAGTATGGAGTGCAGTCGATTATCATAGTATATGCCTGGAAACGTGTGTCCTTTTCCGCATCCTTGTTTTTTATAATCTCCTTACATGTGGCGACAACGTTGATTGTGTCTCCTTTGTATTTAAAGAAGGCTGCTTTGTTAATATTAAGCTTGCTATTGCCTGGATTTCTCACTAAACCGTCATTGATTGTCTTCAATGCGTCGTCGAAACGAGACATCGCCAATTGAATTGAACTTCTAGTCAATATTGCGTCTATGTCTGTAGGATCAAGTTTTATAGCTTTGTCGGTTGGCACAAGAGCATCTTCGTATTTTCCTACATTGGCAAGTAAATCAGCCTTTCCTAAGTGATAAATTGTGTTTGTGCTATCCATTGAGATAAGTTTGTCACAGTAAACAATAGCACTATCTATTTGATTTTCTCCTATTAACTTATTGATTTTGATTCTTATACTATCTTCGACGGTAGTGTCCTTGCCTGTTTCTGCCATCACAGGAGTAGAGAGTGAGCAACCGAAAAGAAGTAAATATCCTAATATTTTTTTCATATCCATATATTTTTGTTGTAACAGCACAAAGATAAGGAAATATATGAAGGTTGGTAAATTTATTATCTCATTTTGCTTTTATACCCAAAACTTGATTAAAAAACATACTCGCGTCTTCCTAATTGTTCATTTTTATTGCTTATTTTTGCCAAAGTATCTTCAATTTATTTGATTGGACTAAAAAGAAATAATAAAAACAATAATAATTTATGCAGTTCGGACATTTTGATGACAAGCGTAAAGAGTATGTTGTAACTAACCCGGCTACTCCAAAGTCATGGAGTAACTACCTTGGTGACACTCGTTACGGTGCAATCATCACAAACAACGCAGGTGGATATTCTTTCTACCGTTCATCAGTGCAGGGTTGTTTCCTTCGCCTAAAGTTTAATACAGTTCCTAACGACCAGCCAGGTCGCTACATCTATCTTCACGACCTTGATTCTAAGGATTTCTGGAGTGGTAGCTGGCAGCCAGTAGGCAAGCCTCTTGACAAGTACAAGAGCGAGTGCCGCCACGGTTCTGCTTACACTATCATCTCTTCTGAGTACGAGGGAATCAAGACTGAGACTCTTTACTTCGTGCCACTTGGCCAGGAGTTTGAGGTTTGGAACGTAAAGGTTACTAACAACTCAGACAAGAAGAGAAACCTACGTGCTTTCACATATGCAGAGTTCGCTTCTAACTGGAACATGCACGATGATAGCAACAACTTGCAGTACACTCAGTATATCGTAAAGACTTCTTACGCAGATGGTTTTATCGATCACGGTAACAACCTTTACATGCCAGAGGAGCCAGATAACTTCCAGAATAAGGACCAGGCTCGCCACTCTTTCATCGGAGTTGTAGGTCAGCCTGTAACTGGTTACGATTCAGATCGTGACAAGTTCATCGGTCTTTACCATACATACGCTAATCCAGAGTCAGTTGTTAACGGTAAGTGTGGCAACACAGTTACAGAGGGAGACAACGGTTGTGGTACACTTCAGGTCGACTTGACACTTGAGGCTGGCGAGACTAAGGAGTTCACAGTAGTTCTTGGTATCGGTAAGGCTTGGGTTGAGGGTAAGAAGGCTGCTGATATCGTAGCTTCTCCAGCAAAGGTTCAGGCTGAGTACAAGAAGGTCGTTGACTACTGGCATGGCCGTATCGAGGGACTTTCAGCTGAGACTCCAGACGCTGATTTCAACTCAATGATCAACATGTGGAATCCATTCAACAACCTTATCACATACGCATGGAGCCGTGCAGCTTCATTGATCTACCGTGGTGAGCGTGATGGTATGGGTTACCGTGATACAATCCAGGATATGCTTGGTGTCGTTCACAACATTCCAGAAGAGGTTGTGGAGAGACTTGAGCTTATGTTGACAGGTCAGAACTCTAACGGTGGTGCAATGCCAGTCGTTAAGCCTTTCGCACACAATCCTGGTCATGAGGCTCCAACTCCAGAGAACGAGTTCCGTTCAGACGACTGTATGTGGCTATTCAACACAGTGCCAACATACGTTAAGGAGATTGGTAACATGGATTACTACAACAAGGTGCTTCCTTACTCAGACAAGGGTGAGGGTACAGTGCTTGATCACCTTCGTCGCGCTATTCAGTTCAACCTTGATCGTCTTGGAAAGAATGGTCTTCCATGCGGTTTGAAGGCAGACTGGAACGACTGCTTGGTACTTGGTGCTAAGGGAGAGACAGTGTTCGTAGCAATGCAGCTTCGTTACGCTTTGACAGTTTACATCGATATCTGTACACGTCTATCTAAGCTTGATGAGGTTAAGTGGGCTGAGGGTCATTTGACTACTCTTTCTGCTAACATCGACAAGGCAGCTTGGGACGGCGAGTGGTACGTACGTGCTATCAAGGAAGACGGTTACGTATTCGGTACAAGCAAGAACCCAATCAAGGAGGGTAACATCTGGTTGAACCCACAGTCGTGGGCAATCATCTCAGGTCAGGCAACTGGCGAGAGAGCTGAGATCGTTATGAACTCAGTAGAGAAGCACCTAGCAATTGAATATGGTCTTGTTCTTTGCGATCCTCCTTTCGAGAAGACAGAGGCAAGCGTAATCAAGGCACCTTTGTTCATCAAGGGTATGAAGGAGAACGCAGCAGTGTTCCAGCATACTCAGGGATGGGGAATCATGGCAGACTGTATTCTTGGTCACGGTAAGCGTGCATTCAAGAACTACAAGAACTATCTTCCTGCAAACTACAACACACGTGCTGAGGTTCGTCAGATTGAGCCATACGTATACGCTCAGACAACTTGCTCAACTTACAACATGCGTGCAGGTCAGAGCCGTTGCCCATGGTTGTCAGGTACAGCATCTTGGGCTTACTTCACAGCAGCTCAGTATATCCTAGGTATTCGTCCAGACTACAACGGATTGCTAATTGATCCATGTATCCCAGCATGGGAAGGATTCAAGGCAACACGTCGTTTCCGTGGCAACCTTATCAACATCGTTGTTAAGAACCCTAAGAAGGTCGAGAAGGGAGTTAAGAGCATCACTGTCGACGGTAAGGCTGTTACAGGTAATGTAGTGCCAGCAGACATGCTTTCTAACGGTTGCAACGTAGAGGTTATCATGGGATAATCCACTGCGGACATCAATAACAAAAGGCGAAGGGAGAAATCTCTTCGCTTTTTTTGTGTGATTAATTCTCCCATGAACGCCATGGTAGTTAACGACCTACGGTCCTTTTCAACCATGGCCATAAAAGATTGATTTCGGACAATGTCATTTATCTGATTTGATTATCTTTGTGTAGATAAGTTAGTGTTATAGCTATATTAATTATGTAAAAAAGGGTATGAAAAAACTTACATTTTCAATACTATTATTTTTATGTTTCTATCCCACTGTTGAGGCTACTGAAATACGTTTAAAATACGGACGTTTAGAGGAGGTTTACAATGGTCCAATTCGTTCTATGTATTTTTATCTCAACAGTAGTAGGGAGCGTACGGATGATTATGTCTCATATTTTAGTAAGAGTCCATATAGGTATAATAAATTATGTGAAAATTGCGACGATTATATAACGCCAAAATCTAAGGATTCAATATGTTCGAAACAAATTAACCGTTATAAACTGTCAGGACTATGTACTTTTAATAATTATGGAAAAATAGTCGAAAAGATGGGGACCCGTCAAAAGTTGATGACCTTTGATTATAACCAATATAAAATAAAAAAAGATCCTATTCTATCAGAAGTGAAAGTCACAAATGAAAACCAAGTGGTTTTTCATCGTGGCAATGATTCTGCCAGTATTGTCTATGACGAGTCAGGAAGATTAACAGAATTTATAGGGAAGAATAATCACTACATCTTGAAATATAATACTAAAGGCAAATTGTCAGATTTTGAACACTACAAAAATGATGTCCTTGCAAATTCAATTAAGTTAAAATTCTATCGCAATGGAGAACCAAAGAGAAGAACGGAGTTTACAACTTCTTATTATAACTATATAATTCAGTCTGAAGAAGATAGACCTTATTATGGAGAAGCTCACCGATTGCTTCGATATGATAATGTAAATCAGAGATGGCGTATCCACCGTCTTACCAAATACGGAAGGAAGGGGGAAGTGCTTGAGGATAATGGGCATACTGAAGATGGCTTTTCATGTGAATTTGATGAAAATGGTAAGTTGAAAGAGGTATACTCTAATCGTAAAAAGCATAAGTTTTTGCCTTTCAAATCTAAAGAAAAGGTTGAGCGACGTCTTTATGACTATAGTTCGACGGGTGAACTTTCTCATTTCTGTTATGAACAAAATGATGAAAACATCCATCTTTATTTCGATCAATATGGCAACAAAATTGAGGATGAGAGATTTATTGGAGATTCTTTGGTTGAAGGACGTATCCTCTTTATGGAGTATTTTGATGAATATAATTATAGAACGGAGAGTGATTCTACCTATATGAATCTTGTGGTTGATTCTCTTGTAGGATCAGTTTCCGGACATGATTATGTCGATCTTGGATTGCCATCTAGTACGTTGTGGGCAACATCCAATATAGGGGCAGAAATGCCGATTGAGAATGGCACACAGTTTTCTTGGGGAGAAGTGAAAGAGAAGAAGGAATATTTGGAAGACAACTATTATAGCCCTGATAAAACTCTTAATTCAAGCTCCTTTTGTGGACTTAAACGTTTGGCACTTAATGAAGACGCTGCTGCAGTAAATTGGGGTGGAGCATGGCGTATGCCAACCAAAGTCGATTTTCAGGAATTGTTGGACTACTGCAGATGGGAGCATTATGTCGATTATATGGGTACAGGACTTTGTTTTTACAAGGTCGTAGGACCCAATGGCAAGTTTATAATCCTAAAGGAAAAAGACTTTAGAGAGGGTGAAGAAGCGACAACTCCTAAGTTCTGGACTGCAAATTGTAGCGATTCGTCCGTGCCGATCATATTTAGTTTAGACTCGATTAAATTAAAAAATCTTGATGCATATAAATGTGCCAGCATACGTCCGGTCATCCATAAGTATAAGCATATTGCTGATTGGGAACCTTACCGTCGCCCCGATTTCAAATATCCGTCAGATTTGCAATTGACATCGTACGTAGATGCTTACGAGCCTTTTTCAACTTCGTATCCAAAACAAGATAGTTTATGGAACGAATTTATTAAAAAGCGTCAGACATTAAATACAGAATATGTAGATCTTGGATTGTCGGTCCTTTGGGCAAAATGCAATCTTGGAGCTTCTACACCAGAAGGATTAGGATCATACTATTCTTACAATGGAAAACGTATAGATCGCTGTAAATCATTTGGTTTTGATGTAGATTCTACCTTTGTGGATATGGCAAAATTACAATTAGGAGATCCTTGGTTTACACCCGGAGAAAACGAGGTTAATGAACTACTAAAAAAATGTGATTGTTTTAAGGAAGGTAATGGTTATAGGGTAGTAAGTAAAGTGCCAGGGTATACGGATAAATCATTATTTTTCCCTTTGCGAAAAAATGAAAGAAATTCATCTGGAACAATAAAGATTTTGACTTCAAAATATAAACTCTGTTTTGGGGTGGAGTATTCATACGATGTATATTATTTCTACATTTCGTTGCTCCAAGGATTTGATGGAAGTATACGTCCAGTGAGGAAGAAGAAATAACTTATGCACACACAAAAAAGACGTGATTTTGTCGAATCACGTCTTCTTCCGTTTGATGGTGTAGGGGCGAGACTCAGAGTTAAAGAGAAAGTCTTCGACTTTTTACTTCTGATTTTGGTTTGTCTTGATTGTTCTTGAGATTTTTTACGCGAATGTAGGTCGCACTTGCCTTTGTTGGTACTTTTGTCTCCTTTTCGGAAATTTGATTGTGATTTTTGTAAAAAAATTGTGTTTTCATACTTTGTTTTATTACTGTTAGTAATCATGATGAAAAAAATACAAAAATGATTTTAAGATCAAAAATTTTGTTTTCTGTTTATTCAGGATATGATTAATTTTTAGGGTTAAAAAGATTTTTTTTTCTTTGTCGGTATCTAAATTGTTGAACTTTCGTAATTTATTATAATTTTGCGATTGTTATTAGAGAATTGTTCTTGAATAAAATGATTTTATAAAATCCTCATGCTTTTTTAATTTAGAGTGATTATGGACAATAGTAAAGCAACACAAATAGTTATGTCGATGGCTGGAGACTTGCCATTTGACCAAATTCCATCAATACTAAAAGATGTGGAAAAGATAGATAATGAGAAAATGTCTCTTGTTTATATAGCTTATTCCCGATTAAAAAAATATAGGACTGCTTTTATTTTGACTTTTTTTCTTTTTGGAGGAAGAGCATATATTGGAGAAGCTTGGAAAACTGTAGCTTGGTGGGCCTTGTTTATTATAGGATTAATGTTGACTTTTCGATTGTCTAGTTTATTCTTAGTTTTTCTTTTTTTTAATTTTATTTGGTGGATCATGGATCTTATATTGATACCAGGTGACACTAAAAGGATAAATGTTATGATATTGAGACAATCATTTGTCAGTTTATCATTAATACCCAAACCAGAAAATTCGTTGTATCAATCAAAAGAGTTAATTATGTCAGCAGAAAAAAAAGACGAGTCTTACAATTCAAATGTATTTAGTGTTGATGAAAAAGATGTATTTCTTTCTATTCCAATGAAAAGAAGTACCAGAATGTTTATTGCACCATTGCTATGGTGTATATTTTGGGGAATCTTATATGTTGTTACAACTTATAAGAATCATGGAATTGGAGAATCGATAATTTTTTGTATTTTTCTAATTGTTATCATTTTTTTAAGCATGAAATTTTTATTGCCTTTGATAAGGAAGGGCAAAGATATTGTTAGTATAGAAGATAATGGAATAAGAGTTGTTGAATTAAATAAAAATACTTTCGTGCCTTGGCAGAATATTACAGGTATAGAAAGGACAAAGATTTTATTATTTATGGAGACTTGGTTTATCCATACAAACAATATAGATGATGACATTAATTCCTCTAGTTTTTTTAGTCGTTTGCAAAAGAAGAATTTTTCATTTTTATATAATGCAATCTATATGGTTCAACCTTATAAATGGCAAGGTGATTTCCATAGTTTCTGTGAAGAATGTAAGAAGCATAAAAGTGAAATAGGAGTTAGAGAATAACCATTATTTGTAATTTATTGATAAGTAGAGATTTAGATCATATTGATGATTTAATTTCTAAGAAACACAAAAAAAGACGTGATTTTGTCGAATCACGTCTTTTATATTCTTAGAGCATAGTTTATTTGGTTACTGCTCTGCAATTTACTCCTAGAAATCTTGGATAGCCGTATAATGTAGCTACTACGACTCCATCTTTATTATTGTACATATCAAGGATGTACGAATTCTTGGAATCTCTGTTGTAATCTTTTTCCTCTTCAAGTATTGAAGTCCAAAGAAGAACAATTGATTTTTTGAAATGTTTTGCATCTCGTTCCATATTTCCGCTAGCAGGAAGAAAGATTGTATGACCGTTCTTTTTGGATGTGCCTAACGCTCCTTCCTTTCCACTGTTGTTGTAATTATTTACCCATTCCCAAGTACAACCTTCCAATAATTCTTCAGTGTCCTCTTTTGTTGGTAGAAACCAAGATTTTCCAAATTTGGCTTTTGCAACGTCGTCTTTAGGTTCAAGTGTCCATAAACCATCTTTTTTGTTGTACTTGATGTATTTGTCAACTTTACGCTCAAAATCGTAGATGGCCCACTTGTGATTGTCAATGTCGTAAACCTTTCTAGGCTTTTTCTCTCCCCATGCGTAGAATTCTCCTAAATCTGATGATTTTGTCGCACCAATGTTGCAAGTCGCCCATTTCATGCCACTTGGTAAACCAAGGTCTACATAATCGTGCTCCTCAATTTTTCCATCAATCGACTGAGCTGAACATGTCATGGCTGATGCCAATAATCCTATGGCTAAGGATGCCATTGTAAATCCCTTCATAAAATATAAAATTTAATGACCTTTTGCCTTGATGAGAGTCTCTCAACAAGTATTGCAAAGTTATAGAATTAATTTAAATCAGAAAAGACGTGGTTTTTGACAAACCACGTCTTCTAGTTTGCAAAAATCTCAAACAATTCGGTATTTTTGGATAAATTAGCTAAAAACAATTCGGTATTTTTGGATAAATTAGCTAAAAACAATTCGGTATTTTTGGATATTTTAGTGATTAGTATACGTAATTGACGAAAAATTATTACTTTAGCGGCTGCATTTAACGGTATGAATATGGAACGTATATTTAAGCGAAAATTATATGATAATCTTCTAGAATGGAAGAGACTTCAAAATGGGAAAACCGCAATAATGGTTGAAGGTGCAAGACGTGTAGGTAAATCTACGCTTGTTGAACAATTTGCTAAGAATGAATACGATTCATATATACTGATTGATTTTAATGAAGCGTCAAACGATGTGAAATCTTTGTTTAGCAATTTGATGGACAAAGATTATTTATTTCTTCAGTTGCAATCCCTTTATAATGTCGTTCTAAGAGAACGTAAGTCTGTCATTATTTTTGATGAGGTCCAGAATTGTCCTTTGGCTCGTCAGGCTATAAAGTACTTAGTAAAAGATGGCCGTTATGACTATATAGAGACTGGGTCTTTGATTAGTATAAAAAAACACACAAAGGATATCACTATACCTAGTGAAGAAGAACGAATCACTCTTTATCCTATGGATTATGAAGAGTTTAGATGGGCTCTTGGAGATGAGGCCTCTGTATCAATGCTCCGAATGTTCTACGACAAGAAATTGCCATTGGATAAAGCACACAGGGATAGAATGAGAGACTTTCGTCTTTATATGTTAATTGGTGGTATGCCTCAGGCTGTCAATACATATATTGAAACAAATAATTTCAGTCTAGTTGATTATACTAAGCGAAATATAATTAATCTATATCTTGATGATTTCCAAAAATTAGATCCATCAGGTCGCTTGTCTACCCTTTTTAGGGAAATACCATCTCAATTAAGTCAAACAAGCAATCGCTTCAAACCTTACTCAATTCTTGGTGATATCGATGAGGCAAAATTATTTGAATTGCTGAAAGATCTTGAAGATAGTAAGACTACATTGTTCTCCTACCATTCTAATGACCCTAATGTGGGTATGTCGCTGACAAAAGACATTTCGAAATATAAAATATTCTGTGCGGATACAGGTCTGTTTGTTACACTCGCTTTTTGGGACAAGCAAACCACGGAGAATGTCATCTATCAGAAATTGCTGAATGATAAACTAAGTGCGAATCTTGGTTACGTATATGAGAATATAATTGCTCAAATGTTGACTGCATCAGGCAACAAACTATTTTATTACACTTGGGCAAAGGATTCAACACATAACTATGAAATAGACTTCTTACTTTCTAGAGGAGCAAAATTACATCCGATAGAGGTTAAATCATCAGGATATAATAGCCATTCGTCATTGGATGCATTTTGTGAAAAATATTCACATATCATTGATAAACGATATTTGATTTATACAAAAGACTTAAATAAAGACGAACAAACCATTCTATTGCCTGTTTATATGACTCAATTTATTTGAAAAACTGTTCCTCCATAACACACAGAAAAGACGTGGCTTGTCAAAAACCACGTCTTCTTCCGTTTGATGGTGTAGGGGCGAGACTCAGAGCGAATGAGAGGGTTCGATAAGAAACGGCCCTACATGCCATCATATTATTTAGTTAATAGATGATAATTAATGATTAATAATTTGAACTTGAAAAGCAAGATCCGTAACTATTAACTATTAATTCTTAACTATTAATTAATACTTAAAGCTGCTTCCTCCTACGAACTCTCTCAACAATGATGTCGACGGAATTTCGTTCTCCTGAATGTCGGCGAAGTAAGAAAGGAAGTTAAGCAGACGGTGCGCCTCTGAATAGTATGGCGACGTCTGTGGCACCATCGATAGTGGAGCGATGGCGTGATGCTTTAGTACGCAAAGCTCGAAGATCATAGCTGAGTTGAACATTGCGTCTGCCTCCTCCTGGAATGGCACAATCCACTTCTCCTCGCCCTTCATCACGTCTGGCCAACGCTTGATTGTATCCTCTGCCGAGTAGCCACGGTATTTGAAGTCGCGCACGATACGGCGGATCAAACGGTTGTCTGTATTAGGAATACAGTTGTGATTGTCAAGTGAGATAGAAGTAAGCGCAGAAACGAAGATCTTAAACTTATTCTCTGCTGGAATCTTCTCAGTAAGTTTTGGATTCAACGCATGGATTCCCTCGAAGATCAATACCTCATTGTTATGAATCTGGATTGTCTCACCTTTCTCACGACCACCTGTCTCAAAGTTGTAGCGTGGAAGTGTAACTGGCTCACCAGCAATAAGTTTGTTCAAATCACTGTTGAATAGGTCAAGATCCAAAGCGTAAAGACTCTCGAAATCGTAGTTGCCATTTTCATCTTTTGGAGTCTGGTCGCGTGGCACGAAATAGTCGTCGAGCGACACAGCGATTGGTTTCAAACCGCATACTGCAAGCTGCACGGCCAATCTCTTGCTCGAAGTAGTCTTACCTGATGAAGACGGACCGGCAAGAAGGACGACGCGGACTTTCTTTCGTTTGGCAATCTCGTCGGCTATAAGAGCGATCTTTTTCTCCTGAAGAGCCTCCGCAATCTTGATTAGGTTGCTTGCGTTGCTCTTCTCTAGCAAACCGATATTAAGGTCTCCCACGTTTTCATAGCCGATAAGCTGGTTGAAAGTTGTATGCTCAGAGAAAGCCTTCAAAAGTTGAGGCTCCTGGCGTAGAGGGGCAAGTTCATTCGGCTTTTCTGCCGACGGTACAGTTAGAAGAAGAGCACCGTTGTAAGGGCGAAGAGCGAATTTGTCAAGGTAGCCAGCGTTTGGCACAAGCGCACCATAATAGAAATCGTAAAGTTCACCGATGCGGTAAAGCTCAGTGTACATCTCTCCACGACTCTTTAATATATTGACTTTGTCGAAAGCAGCGCAATCCTCGAAATATTGGATAGCCCAATCAGTAGGCACGATCTCCTGGACGAATTCCGTCTTCTCGGCAATTCTCTCTTTCATTCTATCAGAAAGTCGACGGCATAGATCTTCATTCACGTCGCCAAGACCGGCAATCTGGCAAAGGTAACCGCCAGAGATAGGATGCTCGATACGTAGGCATGCATCTTTGTTTAGGTGATTAACAGCCTCATATAATAAGAATGATATGCTTCGAAGGTAAGCTCTTACACCGTGAAGAGAATCGAGTCCGAGGAATTCCACACATTTAGGTTTATATACGCAGAATTTTAGGTCCTTGATCTTACCGTTCACTTTCGCTACAATCGCTTTGACATCCTTTGGACAGATCTCCTCCAATGTGATGCCAGCGGGATATGAATTAGTTATATTGCTGTTGACGCAATGAATTTTTACTTTCTTTTCCATGGCAATAATTATTATGAGTTCTAATATTTGTACACTAAAATAATGCCAAAAATCTAAATATCACAAGAAATAGATATGAAAAAATAGCCATTAATGATGTATAACATTAAATCCGTCGATGAATAATGGATAAAAAAGAAATTTTAACATAAAAAATAGAGAATATGTTAGTTTTATATCTTAAAAGTTGTATTTTTGCATTCGTATATACGTTGGTTAAGCTTTAAAAATTATTTGCGAGACCAATTATACATATTAGGTTAAAAAATTCAAGAAAGAATGTCAGTTGTCAAGAGATAACGGACTAAACGATTTAAAAAATGAGAAAATTTTTCTTTTTATTAGTGTCAACAGTTTGTTTTGCGTTGACAGCATCAGCTCAGAAGAGTGTAACTGAGTATTTCAACGAGGGTATTCAGAAGTATCGCAACGCTGAGTACAAGGCTGCTATCCAGAGCTTCAACAAAGTGCTTGAGTTAAATCCAAAGTTCATTGAGGCTTACGGCAACATGGGTAACGCTAAATTCCGTTTGGGAGATTATAAGGGAGCTAAGGCAGATTATGATGTAGTTCTTGAGTCTAATCCAAACGATGCCTTGACATTCTACAACCGTGCTACTACAAGAAAAGAGCTTGGTGACGTTAAGGGATCTATCGAGGATAACAACTCTGCAATCAAGATCAACCCTAAGTTCGCTGAGGCTTACTTCAACAGAGGTAACTCATACGCTGAGCTAGGTGATGAGAAGGCTGCAATGAAGGATTACAACAAGGCAATCGCTCTTACTCCTCAGTTTGCTAAGGCATACTACAACCGTGGTCACCTACGTTACAAGGGTGGTGATGTTGAGGCTGCTGCTCTAGACTGGGAGCGCGCTGCTTCTCTAGACTTCTACAAGGCATTTGATTCTTTGAAGGAGTACTGCGGAATCGGAACTCAGGAGACAAACTGTGATCCTACAGTAGGTTTGAAGTAAGAAATTACTAGAAAGGATTTATAAAAGGTCAGGCTAAAACCTGACCTTTTTTTGTTGCGTACGTTTTATGTAATGAATTAATAGAGAAAACCCATGATAAGTGAGCGACCAGAAATAAAAATAGGACTGAAAGGAGAAACGTTCAGAAGCTTTTATTATCTAAAAGAAGAATTAGTTGATTTCTGTAGAAAGAATAAATTACCTGTATCAGGAGGTAAATTAGAACTCACAAATAGAATTGCTACTTTCTTGGATTCCGGTAATATTGTGGCAGCAGAGAAAGTATCTAGAAAAGTCACTCTGGATATAGGAGAATTAACAGAACAAACAATCATTGAGGATAATTTTGTTTGCTCAGAGAAACATAGAAAATTCTTTAAGGAAAAAATTGGGAAGAGTTTCTCGTTTAATGTGTTATTTCAAAAATGGTTAAAGAGCAATGCAGGTAAAACATATGAAGATGCTATTGACGCATATTATCATATTTTAGAAGAAAAGAAGAAAGATAAAACGGCTATCGACAAGCAGTTTGAATATAATACCTACATTCGGGATTTTTTTGAAGATAACAAGGGGAAAAGCCTAGAGGAGGCAATTGTTTGTTGGAAATATAAAAAGAGTTTACAAGGCCATAATCGATATGAGAAGTCTGATTTGGTTGCGTTGAATTGATTTGTTATAGTTAGTATACTTATTGATTATTAGATATCTAGTGCTTATTGTGCTAAGTGAATATTCTTTCTTTTTCGTAAATAAATTCGGATTTTTACGAATTTGTCTGGCGAAACAAGTAGCACCTGGCACTTTTCCATCTTCGCTATTGCCTTCAAACTAAAGAAAATGTCGCAATTTTACTGGTTTTATACAATATTTGTTTATATACGTACGTTTGTAATATAAATAATACATCGAAATGCTTATGAATAAAAATCTGTTTTTTGGAGTTGCATCAGGCATTATGTTGTCTGCACTCACATTTATGACGTCGTGCGATGATGAGGATTTTCCAAAGAGAAAGCCGTTAAAGGTTTTGGAATCAGTTGTGTTGAAATACCATGACTCAAGTTTTACAGTACACATTAGCTTGAATTACGACTACATTGGCCGTATTGTCAGAAAGAAAGCTTCATATTCTAATTCTGATTCTATACTTACAGTTCTAACTTATGAAGATAAGACAATCTTAGGTCAGCAAATATCCAATAATGGAGTGCTTGACTTTTCTGGAGAATATACTTTGCAGGGAAATGTCTCAAAGTATCAGTACGGTGATAACAAAAAGTTCATTTATGAGTACAACGACCTAGGAGAGTTGATCTCTTATACGTGGGAAATCAACAATTACAGTGATCCTGCAATAAATGGTAAAATGGTAGAGACTTACAAATGGAAGGATGGGAATGTAGTAGAGATTCAAAGATCTGATTCTAAATCCGTATTCATCTTCTCTAAAGAAGAAAAGTACAAAAATTTTGGAAAACTAAGATTCGATTATCTCAACGCTCTTCCTGATGCCGCTTACGGTGTAGCAAATGAATATTTGCCTATATCTGTAATTGAAATTAGTGATGATGGAAAATCGGATACAACAAATTTCATCTATACTTTCGATGCTGATGGTTATCCGTTGACTCTTACAATGAATGACGGTACTCATAATTTTACTTGGAAGGATACAGGAAGGTAAGATGACCGATATCAACAAAAAGAGCCGCAGAAATGCGGCTCTTTCATTTTCGTTTTCGTCTTCGTTTTCGTCAATTATGCAATCCAAAGTATATATCCCAATGAGACGACGCTGATGACTATCCACAATGCGATTCCCTGAATCAATGGACGTACTCCTACCGATTGCAACGTCTTCTTTGTCAAGCCGGCTCCAATGAAGAATAGGGATAGTGTGATCAACTGTTTTGCCAACAAGTTGACTGCACTGCTGAACGATGTTCCGATCTTTGCCGCATTTTCGCCAATAAGGTCGCTATTTGAAAGAATATATGTGTTGACGAGGATTGCAACTATAAACCAGATTATAAACGTAGGAATGGCCTTATACCATGGCTTTTTAGCCTCTCCCTCATTGTTGCTACGGAAAAAGAATGGTGTGACCAATACTAATCCTACAATCCATAGAGCACGAGTCAATTTGATTGTTGTCGCAACTTCCAATGCTGAAACTCCCTGTGTCGCAATCAAATCTGCGTGGGCATGGTCGTAAGCGGCTCCTGCTCCCACCACTGAACTTGTGTCGTGGATGGCGATTGCTGCCCACATACCAAACTGTTTCATGCTCATTCCTATGAAATCACCGATGACAGGGAAGATGAATAGGGCTACAGCGTTTAGAATAAAGACGACGCCAAGAGCCACTGTCATGGATTCCGATTTTGCTTTGATTGTCGGGCCGACCGCTGCTATTGCCGAACCTCCACAGATCGCTGTTCCAGATGAGATCAAATAGCTTGTCTGTGAATCCACCTTTAATATTTTTCTCCCGATCAAATAGCCAAGACCAAGAGTGCCGAATACACTTACGATAGTGAAAAGCATTCCTTCTCGTCCCGACGCGATGGCTTGGTTGACATTCATGCCGAATCCAAGTCCGATAACTGAGTATTGAAGCATCTTCTTCGACATCAGTTTGGTGAAGTCAGCGAATGTCGCACCGAATGTTAATGCAAAAACAATGCCTAAAAAGAGAGCAATTGGCGACGTTACCCATGTCGCAACCCATGATAATGATCCTAAATCCAGACCGAATTGCTTTACTGCAAACCCTAACAATAACGAAAGTGCGAGAACCAACACTATCGCTACGTAAATGATCTTATTCATTTTTATGTAATTGTTTAATTTCTTTCATTTCAATGTAAAAAGACGGGGACATGTAAAAAGACGGGGACATGCCCTGTCTCTACTGTTCGTTTTGCAAAATTAACAATTTTCTATGGATTTGGTCGTCGCTTTTGGTGTTAGTGTACCACTACTTTTTTGCCTCCGACTACGTACACTCCCTTGTTGATTGGAATCACAGTCATGATATTTGCCACCAGATCCGCTTTGTGAACCATTTTTCCCTCTGTAGTGTAGATGTAAAGGGTTTGGTCTGCAGGCGAGATGAGGTAGAGCTTGCTTTCACCTGTAAAGATTCTTATGTCATCTTGGCTATTGATATTGAACAATGCTGTCATGTCATCCGGATTGTCTCCAATAGTATCGTTTCTAGTAGAATCTGGATACAAAAGGGTGTGACCGATATAATTATTCTTAACTTCCCAAGTGTTGTATGTATTTGTGTCGGATTGTGCTATAATCCAATCATTTAGTGCTGCGACTATCGAGTTGAGATCTCCTATGTCGTCAATGATTGAGATATTAAGTGAATAGCAATTTTCGTTTAGACCATCTCTCACGCCAATATAATCTATTGCTGGGGTGTTGACGCAACGGACATCGTTGCTTGTACAGACGTTATAGATTTCGCTGTTATTGTTGCCATAACCCACTATTCCGCCTGTCAAGGAATCTGTGCCAGTTATTTCCCCGATATTATAGGAGTTGGCGATCAATCCGGTCACACCATCGAACCCGCCATTGAATCCTGTAATGCCACCTACTTGTTCGAATCCGAAAACCTCACCGCTATTATTAACGTTCGTTATCAATCCGTCGTTTCTTCCTGTGATACCTCCAATTTTAGTTTCACCAATGATAAAACCTTCGTTATTACAGTTGTCAATGAAACCGATTTTCGTGCCTTGACAGTTTGAATAGTCAAATCCTCCGTTATAACCGCATATTCCACCACCGCCGTTTCTTGCTGTAATACCGTTTTTATTGCTGCAATTTATTATTGATCCGTAATTGTATGAGCAAATTCCTCCACTGCAAAAAGAACTGGTTATATCTGACTGGTTTTCACAATTCTCTATTGTGTTGTAGTTTACACCACAAATGCCTCCTGAGTATTGCCAACTCTTTACCGAGCAGTTGATATTTTTACAGTTAGAGATTAGTCCGTTATTAATTGCGGCTATGGCTCCATTCCATTTGGAATTGTAGATAGAACCATTTTGGATTGTGAGGTCAACGACAGATCCTTGCTCTCCTATATATCCAAAAAGTCCGCAATAGTCAGTGTCGTCATCGTGCTCTATATATAAATTGGATATAGAATGGTTGCCACCGAGAAACGAGCCCTCAAAATAGTTGAGGATTGAACCTATACCGATCCAATTCCCAAGTGAATCTCCACAAACTTCAGATAAGTCTATGTCGTTAGTAAGATTGAAATACTCATTCTGAAAATCAGTTCCATTATTTACCTCTTCAGCTAACTCCACAAGTTGTTGCGGCGTCGAAATTAAGAATGGATCATCTTTGGTTCCCGAACCATCCCAACTGGCACTATAGGAGAACCCACATAAGTTGAGGATAAATATAGCAGTTGTTATTCTTTTCATTTTGCAGAGGTGTTAAATGAGCCAGTAGAAGGATCGTAGAAATCTGAGTAAAAGAAATCTATATCGTCATATATATCGTTAAGATCTTCTTCAGAATTGACAGTATAAATAGCTATCTTAATTGGCATCAGACATCTTATTTTTTTCAATTCTTTATAATCTTGATTAACACTTGTTGTGATTAAGTCTAATCTTCCATTTCCTGTTAGCAAGTTGTCTACAATATGTGTTAGTATGTTGTCGGTATAAAATATAGAATACATTACATTATAGCCTCTTCTTTTCAATTCGAAGTAGTCTTCATCTGTGAAACACTCTACGTAAACTCTTTCCTTTATCTCTGAAAAACACTTCTCGATGAGATCAGGATCGGAGATCTTGTCTGTCATGAGGGAAATGTCGGGATGACTCTTCAAAGTATCCACAATCTCTTGGATTGTTATAGGCGTATATACGTCGTAGATTTTTCTTTGATTAAACTCTTCAAGGGTGACTAAAGTTTCTCTCAAACTATAATGGCCTGTTATTTGGTTGAAACCTTTCCAGTCGTGAAGTGCTACAAACACTCCGTCGGAAGTAGTATCGATATCCACCTCAAGGAATTTATAACCTTTTTCTATGGAATTAATCATGGCTTCACGGCTGTTTGTGTAGACGTTGCCGTCAATCCCGCCAAGTGCGTGCGCAACTGGTTGTGGTGTGTTTTGTCCATACGTTTGATGTAGTGTAAGACACCAAAGGACAAGTGTGAAAAAGTAAAGAATACTGTTGCTTTTCATTTTTGTGTTTATGAGTAAAAGGACTGGGTGCAAAATTACATCATATTTTGAGATTTGAGAATAATCTTCAGATATTTAACATTGAAAGTGACAATTTTAAAACAAAAGAGACGCGAAAAATCGCGTCTCCTATATCACATTATTCCTTTCAGCCAATTATAAATCCATTCCGCGTCTCCTTCATCCCAACGGATACTCCAGAATCTTATGGTGTACATGAATTTGTCGATTGACTCTTTATCTCCGTCGTATCCTATGATATTGCATATTTGATCGATCTCTTCTTTATCTCTTATGTCATCATAGTCCCAACTGTCTATGTATTTCCAATTGTTCGCACGGCTTTTAGAGATGGAAATTACTTTCTTATAGTTCTGTGGGTTTATCCAATGATAACTGTCTAAGAGTTGGCTGGACGCATTATAGATATCCGGACATTCTTTTGCTAGTTTCTTGATTTGCTCATTGTGCACCTCGAGCCATTTTTTGATTTCATCTTTGGAAACACATTTAAGAGCTTCTCTTTTATGAATGCTAAGAGTCTCTGCTAGATTTTTGAAGTGATTGTCGCCGACGTTGCAATGCTCTTTGTCACAGTATTCTTTCAACTCACAATAGATGCTGGTCATCAAAGAGTCTGCCATCCATTCAGTGTTGACGGACTCTTTCACAAGTTGTGACAATAAAACTCCGTCAATCTCCATGTCGTTCACTCTTCTGTTTTTGTCGGAGATGCTATACGACGGAATGATCGCGCATATTGTCGCATTTCTCTCTTGTGCCATCTTCAGAATCTGCATGCCGCAAAAGTATACGCTATCCGGGAAAATATTTGAAAGATAGTCGTATCGGTTTAATAATTCGTTTATGTTTGCTTTATAATGTCCAATACATTCCACACTTGGCTTGGTGTAACTTGGAATAATGCTACTGTGTAAAGGCACATTGTATCCTTCCTCATTTTCTCCAAACACTATATATCGTCCAAATGAATATCCTTCTTTTAGAAGAGAGTCTGTAAAAGTGAAATGTACTCTGGTTGAATAGGGATCCCTCATTTTTAAATCCGATTTGTCTATTTTATCTATCCTCAATCTTAAATCCTTATGCGTAGAGTTTGCCCCTTCGCACCAACCGATTAGCACTAAGACGAATAGGAATAGACAACCAATCATTCCTATCAAGTAATATTTTCTATTTATCTCCTTCGATTCCATGGCTCTTTCTCTTTTTGATTAGGTAATAGTTGATTGCCAATAGTATAATGCCCCAGAAAATTATCCAGACTGCCACGACGGAAGGATTAAAGTCTCTTAGGTCGGCTATGTTTGCGATGGCAATTATCCAGCATAACATTCCAATATTGAAGAATAGGACATTATTGCTTTTGGTCCATCTGTAGGTATGGTATGCCAAAAATATAAGTAAAAGTATAGCGTATAAGTTGGATGTCGATTCTATTAATATAGGTGCAGTCGACGCTACCAATTTTGCATATACAAGACAGAAATATTGGTCAATTTGTATCTTGATGCTCTTTTTATACTGGAATATCCACAACAGAATAAGAGGCAGAACGGAAGGAATGATTGCGAATCCTCCTTGGATTTTTGAATCATAAAAATGTGTAGATACACCGAGTGTCAACACTATGAAGGAAAGAACAAAACTTCCCAATTCAATCCAATTGACTCTTGTCTCCAACCATTGTTTCGCTTTGTTCCAAACGACAAATGTGAATCCATAACAAGATACAATCAGAGGTATAAGTAGATTAGGCATTAAAACGTGGTTACTGAACATACAGCATAGATGAAAGAAAAATGCTGTTAGAACGAATGGAGAGATGAAAAGTCGGATGTTCAGCATCAATTGCTCTTTATCCTTGAAATATGTCTTGTACAAGTAGAAAATGTCTATTGCCAATATCAGATAAGTGAATATACAACTTGCACTATTGTTTCGTTCTGCACCGTCAATGACCATGGTGAAGGCTGCCACAATAGTTATGACAGTGGCTGCAATCGTAGCTTTGAAATAGATGACAAATGGGAAACAAGCCAAAACCGAAACGAGGATGGTTATGGGTTCGTTGACTTTCAGATTAAAAGTCGACAGCATCATGAAAAAGGTTAGGAAAATAGCAACACATTGCAGTATAGTCACACTTTCCGTAAAGACTTTCTTGTCGGATAATTTGCAGTCCACAAAATAGGACAATGCGGAAGCACCGATAATTGGTAGGATACTGAAGAAGATATGTGCGTTTAAGCCTACCGATCTCCACGAATCTGCAATCAGAATTGCAATTCCTGATATCACGAAAACTGCCGCTACGATGCTCAACGCATATTTGCTGCTTGAGATGTTTTTCGATGAATCGTAGTATTGGATTATTCCGTCGGCGGTCTCCTGCGAAATAACCTGTCTTTTTACCAATTCATCTGTGTCGATTTTTATTTTCATAATTTATAAGAAAATAATAGGCAGGTGGTTAAGCCTGCCTATTGAATGATTGATGTTATTTCCGATTATTCAGCCTTTGGCACGATACGGAAGTTATCAAATGAGATCATCACATTGGTGTCTGTCTCTGGTTTTCCGAATACCAATACTGAGAAGTTGATTGCTTTCGCTAAGTCGAGCTTCAAATCCTCTTTTGGATTCTCGTCGTTGTAGACGCAGTTGAATGCAGTCAAAGGAATTGTCACTGTCTCCCAACCATCAGTGTAGAATCCGTTAGACAAATCTTTGCCTGCGTTCTCTCCGGCTACAGAGTAGTTCTTATCGCTCTTGTATGGCTCCCAACGACAGATTGGAGAGATTGTACGACCGATCTTGTCAGATTCTGATGCTGATTTGTAACCTGCGATAAACTCAGTCGCGATGCCTTTGTATGCTGCCTCTTTTGGAATGTTGCACTCAAATTTCAACACCAAGTCTTCCAATTTGTTTTCGTAGAATGGAAGTCCTGCGATCGACACTGCTCCGCGTCCACCTTCATCTGCTCCGTGCATGTACTGGAACCACATGTCGCTGGCGTAAGAGTATGACATTTTTGTAGTGTATTCTCCGTGGAACAAACCAAACTTGCCTGAGCATCCTTCTTCAAGTTTGCCTACATACGGAATAAGGTTATCTCCTTCGTAGCGTCCCTGGACAAGTTTATCGTTCTCGTCAAATGGAACGATACCTCCCCATGTCTGGTGACGTGTGTCGAAGTCGATGATGATATTGCGGTTGTCTCTGAATAGGAAGCTAGATGAAGATGTTCCCGCAAGGTTCTGCACCTTGATCTTTCCTGTCCAAGCCTTGTCTGGTACTCTTACAACGATCTTGTCGTCTTCGGACGAGATGACCTCTGCCTTGATAGAGTCGTTGTAAAACTGAGTCTCGAAATATACTTTTGCGTTTTTAAGTCCCGAACCGTAGATGACAGCTTCTCCACCTGCTGGGACAAACTCTGATTTCATACCTTTGATCTGTGGAACCTCCATGTCGATGCTATCGACTCTCTGAGCTCCACCCGAGCAACCTGTCAAAATTGCTGATGCGGCCATTATGCCGCAAAATCCTAAATTCTTTATGTTTTTCTTCATGGCTTTAAATAATCTAAGTTTCTATTGATGATCAATTTTCTATAAAAGTAAAGATATTTTTTTAGAAAACACGAAATTAGTTGCAATTTCTAAAAGAATCTCTGTTTCAGCATTTGTAAGTCGATTTCAAATGTTGAATATCTCCACCTTTTCGACGAGAGGATTTTCTTGAAATTTTGGATGAATTTTAATCCTGTCATTCTTGTCGGAGTGAAAATGTCGAGCGGAATGACCAACGACATTATGAATAGCAAAAGATTATGAATGAACATAAATGGCTGTTGCCTGCGTGGAAGATAGAAACGTCGCAATAAAGTGTCGTTGTACTCTTTCTCTGTTCTTATCTTGCTAGTCTCTCCTCTTAAAAGTGGGTTCACCACTGGATTCAGCAGGTCGCAATGAGTGCTCGTCAAAAAGCAAGTTTTCCAGCAAAGCAACCATCCTCGCAAGAAGAGGTCAATGTCTCCGCTGCTGTCTGGAGCAAACAGAAGGTTATATCCTCCGAGTTGCAAAAACTTATCTCTTGAGAAGGCGACGTTGCTTCGGTCTAGCCTCAAAGTGAAATTTGAGGATGGAGCCTGGCATGTGCGATAGTCGACGTGGTGTGGCGAGAAAATCGGAGTGTAGCATTGTGTCGATTCTCCCGTTTTGGGATACCTGGCGACGACTCCCGCGGCAAAGATATTTGTCTTCTCAAATTGTGGTATTATCACGTCGAAATAGTCAGTCGGTAGGAGAGTGTCTTCTGTCAAAAGCACTATAATTCCTCCCGTCGCCTTGAATAAGCCTTTGTTTGCGATTTCGGGAAAATATGCGCGCGAATGGGAGATGTATATTTGTAGATTGGAATAATTCGCACGTAAATTCTCCATCTGTTTGCTAAGTGCATCCTTGCCGACGACGATGATCTCTTTTTCTTGAACCAGAGACGAGTTTTCCAATGAGACGACGGCTGCGTCAATCACCTTTTCAATGCTTTTGTCCTCGTTAATCATCGGTATCACCACCGACACACTCTGCTTCAACATTTTATTTATACGTTAACGCTAACGGTTTTTTACTGAATATATAATCTATGGTTGTCATTGACTTTGAAAAGCATATCCGCGCGTTCTGGCATCTCAGCAAGGATATGACGTGTGATTCTCTCGTAGTGGGCGATGAAGCGCCTCACCTGGTCGGGAGACATGATATGCGTCGCCTCTTTGCCCTGGCTTGCGATTCTCAATTTCTCTTCCTGAAGATTTCTCCACTCGAACACCTTGTCGTAGGAAGGCACCTGTAGCATCACAAGGAAATTGATAGTGTCGAATAATTTCTTATAGTCGGTTTTTAATTGTTCGTTGACGTAATGGCGCCAAGAGCCGTCTTTATCTTCGTTTGCCTCCAACTCATTGACTGGAGTCGCAAGTTCAGATTCCTCTTGGGCCGACGCGTCCATACACCAACCGTCGAACAAGACAACATCTGGCTTGCCAACAAACTTAGTCCATTGAGATTCAGGGTAGATATCGTCGATGGCCTTGTTGAAACGTGGAATCATTGTCACAGTGCTCTCATTGGCATTGCGTAGGGAATTGATGATCTCCAGACCGAGTTTCACATCATGAGTGCCCGGCACTCCACGCGTCATCAGCAAAGGGTGAACCTCTTTGGAAAGACGAGTACGCTCCTTTCTGCTAAGATAAAGGTCGTCGATACTCAACGACGCCACTTTTTTCCCGAATTTCTCTTCCAACACCAATTTGAGAAGTTCACAGAATGTACTTTTCCCTGCGCCTTGTGCACCGTTCACACCAATCACCTGCATACGGGATCCAAATCCTACGTTGATGATTTCCGCAAGAGGAATATAGATGCGTGGAAGGTCATCCATAAGTTCCTGGCTAAGCATCAACTGGTCAAGTTTTTCTGAAAATGATGAATAAAGTTGCTCCATAGTCTTCACAAATTTGATTCAACGTGCCATTTTTCGATTTGTACAAAGATATGAAAAAATCTTAAAAAACCTTAAAATCGAGATTTATTAGCGTTTAGTATAAAAATTTTTCATTAGAATTGCACTCGAAGAAACAAGCGAAGATGGTCTAAATCATTTCGTAGAGACGCGAGATCTCGCGTTTTAACGATTAATGACATCCGAAAGAGGTTTCTTCTTAGAGGTTTTATAGTTAAAATGAAACGAGTATGAAAAAGGTTTTGTCTATCGTTGCTGTAGTAGCAAGTATGCTATTCGCAACATCATGTTGCAATTGCAAGTGCAAGTGTGGTCAGGAAGGCGCACAGTGTGAGCAGAAGTGTGAGAATGCGGGAGATAAAGGAGAAGGCCCACGTCATCACAAGCACCATGGCGACGGTGAGTTTGGCCCACGTCATCACGAAGGACGCCCAGATGGTCCACGTCATCATCATATGAACCCAGAGATGGCAGAGAAGATCGGAAAATGGATGAACTTCGACAGTTTGTCAGTGGAGGAGCAGAAGGCACTAATCGCAGAGAGAAAGGCTGCTATTGATTCATTTGAGGCTGTAAGAAAGGCAAAGAAAGCCGAGATGGATGAGAAGTGGGCTAACTTTGATAAGTTGTCTATCGAGGAGCAGAAGCAGCTTCTTGATCAGAAGAACCACATGCCATTCCACAAGAAGGGTATGCGTCACGGACACCATGGTGGCCCAAGAGGTGAAAGACATTAATTCTCGAATTTAATCTTGTTATAATAAAGCCGTTCAACGTAAATGCGTTGAGCGGCTTTTTATTGTTTTGTCAGTATCGTGTTTCGACAAACGTCACTTTATATCGATGAGCATAAATGCTCCAATTTGTGAATCATTTAAGGCCAATGATTCTCCACAAGGATCCATTTCAGTCAGAAATTCAGAAGCCACCTTTTTTATTTGTGCCATTGATGGCATTGCAATCTGACCATCTAAAATAAACTCTATGCATTGTGGACATCCAACTGCACAGGTGCCTTTGCTATTTGGCAAAAGAGGAGATGCCATCTTATTTATGGACATTGCTTTATAAGCACCACTCCATTGAACAATAGATGCTGAACAGGGTTTGGGGGGATATGTCATATTGCACATTGTGAACATAGGAGAATCAAAGACAGCCCCTAAATTCATAGTGTCCGCCACTTTTTTTCCTCCATTCATTGTCAATACGGTATTGTTCATAACCTTTAGTATTGCTGGTGTTGTACCAAATTTACATGTGCATATTGCTCCCTCAACTACAAATTTGTCTGACATAAACTAACTTAGCGTTTTTTAATTATTCTAACTTATAATTATTTTCCCATGAAAATTCTACTTCGCCTGTATAGGCATTTATTCTGTAATAGAAATTACCATTCCCAGAAAATTCGGAGAACTCACTATTGTCTAAACATTTAAATTTTATGTTTCCAGCCTTATCTTTTATACCATATTTGTCAATAATTGAATTAGGGACATAAAATCCTGGTTCCATATGGATTTCTATGTTCCAAATTGGATCTTCTAGAGTGTCTTTATTTTCAATTAGATCACCTGTTATTCTATCAAACAAAGAATATGTGAATTCTCCACTTTTATCTTTTTCCATTAGAGTGAAAGTCTCCCCTGTTTCTCTATTGTACCAACCCTCTTTTTCTAAGAAAAAAACCAAATTTTCGGGCTTGATTTTAAAATTGGCGTAACTATTATCCCAGTTTTTTTCTTCAATCAGCCAACCTTCTTTGTCATAGTCTTTGGAGATGCCAATTATAATATATTTGAAAATGTATTTGGTATAGCTACTAAGTATGCCGTTATCATGAAATCTTAAATCTTTACAATAAAAATAATCTGATGGGGCATAGTAAAATTCATAACTATCAGTCAGCACCTCGCACCAATTATCTTCTCTTAAAGACTCTTTTAGCCAACCATCTTCTTCTTTGTATTTTTTCCTAATATCTGTTTTCTCTTTCTTCATAACAACATCACTAATTCTGTTAATATTTTGTATTTGATTATCTCTTTTCTCAAATTTTTCGTTTGAGCTTTTATCTTTCTCGACGTGAACGCACGACGTTAAACAAATAACCAAAAGATAAAAATATATTTTTCTCATAAAATCATGTTTTACAACAATCTATTCATTGATTGCCACTGCCAATGAAAAAAGGAATGCCTATCGATATCTTTTAAATGGGAATAGTCCATTATATTGTCTGTTGTTGCAAAATCATATGTGTATTTTGCTGATGATGTGCAACCTGTAAATGTATGAGGAAGTCCAAGAGCATGTCCTATTTCATGAGTTGGTGTTGCGAATGTGCATCCTTTATATAAGACAACTATTTTATCTTGGCCATATGAAAATCCGTTAACTCTTGTGTCACTATCAGGAATAAGGAAAATTTTTATCCATCTGCGGTCATCATATTCATTGGGAACTAAAGATTTCAAAAACTTCAAAAATTTCCTATAGACAGAATAAGAATCAAGTTTAGTTTTACTTGAGTCGAAATAAAATGAATCGTATATATTTGAAAAACTATTTAACTGTGGATTTGTCAAATTAATACTACATCTTTTTACTTCTTTGAAATTTATGTATGCCTGAGAATATAATGAATTAAGCCCTTTCATTGCATTTTGCAAGACTGCGGAGCCCCATATTGGTTGATTTCGCTGATTATTCTTTCTTGATATGTCTACAACTAGTATATTTATAGTTGATTGATGCATTATATCATTTGCCAAAATGTCTATACCTCCACATAATGTTGTTGTATCATCTTGACCAACAGAAAATACATTCAATCTTATTTTTTTTGAAAATTCTTTATTACATTTAATTGTAATAGACGATTTGTTAGAAAGACTGGTTGTTTCTGTAACATTAATTGACAAATACCCCTCCTCAGTAACCGATTTGTTACTGAATTCGAAAAGCCATTTTTTAGGTTTCTCTTTTTCTTTTACAAGCATTGTAAGTTTGGCTTCAGTTCCTTTTTTTATTGACATAACAGGTACCATATATGGCACGTTCCAAACTTTTCCTCTTTTATCTTTTTTAGTGTTTACTTCGGGGTATTCACTAAAGACGATTTTGTTAAAATCACGAATATGGTTGTTTATGAGATTAGTATTCTTCTTAAAAACACCATCAGATTTATTAATATCTTGAATGATTTTGTCCGTGTTGTTTTTTTCATACAAGTATCCCATTGTATCAAGAAAAGATTTGTCCCATTTATAGCCGGTATCTCCTAATCTGAACCAAGAAAAACCGAAATCTCCTTTATAGGATGCCTCAGGACGAAACTCAACATAACATTTTGCTTGTGTTATTTTTGTTTCCGTCTTTAAGTTTCCTGTCATCACATTTACCGCCAAAGAAGAACCATACGAAAATTGTGATTTACTATTTTCCGGGGCTAATTTTAGAGGATTAGAAACCTTTTTTTCTGTTACATAATCTGATTTATACCAAAATCCAGAAGGTATAGTATAGGATACATTTGCACCAATCTTACCAAATAATAAAGAACTCATACTTGCTCCTGTATAAATAAAGTCTTTTACCAAGACATTATCTTTCACTATCGTTTCTGTTTTGTTACCCTTAAAGTCATTAATTACGACTTTATGACCGTATAGACCTTCAGTATGGATATGTAAATGTAATGGTTCTGATTCTTTTACATCATCTTTGAATCTTTTATCGCCTTTTGAACCATACTCTATATAGTCATATTCCCCCCAAAAAACATCTTCAATCGATGGTTTGTCCTTAGGCAATATGTCTATCTCCATACTAAAGGAACCATTGTTTGCAATAATCATTTTTCTTTGAACATCATTAAGGAAATCATTGAGAGATTTAGACGTGTGTTCAATAGCTTTTTTAGCTGGTATTATGTTATTGCAAGTAGATAGTAAATAAAAATCTAATGTAAATGATCCACCAGCTAAATGTTTGGGAAATTTTACAGTTAAAGTTTTTACATGATAATCTGGAGAATTACCGTTGTAATATTGAGTACTGGCCTCCTTTGGAATGATTCTCACACGGTTTGTCCCATCTTTTAAATTTTCTATTTTCACACAAGGGAAACTATAATCTATCATAAAAATAGAATCATATAAGTGAATATACAACATTGACGATTTGTCATTTTCAGTAGGCGTTTTATCAAATACCAGATATATTTCGCACTCAGTTTCTGCTGTTGTTTGTTTTGGAACGTATGCCCATAATAAATTTGCCATTATTTATCCTCCTTATTTTCTTCTAAATAACACTTTTCAATATGCAAACATATCTTACGACTGAAAGAATCTCCACCTTCTTTCGTTAATTTTATATTTATTTGGGTTTCTTTGAAAGTCGAATTTTCTAATAAAATGCATACATCCCCTTCCAAGACATCACCATTGTCAAAAGGCGTAAGAGTTGTGACATTGTATTTAACTGATTTCAAATCTGAATCTAATGCTTTGCACAAGAAATAGTTGCATTTATTAGTTGTAGGAAAGTTGTCAAATCGTATGATAAATGACTTTTTAGGGAACAAACTGTTAGTCAGAATTTGTAAAAACAAGTTGCTTTCAAATTTCTTTCTAAAACATTCTTCGTTTCTCAAATTGAGCATTGAAATCTTCAGGTATTTTTTTAATTCAGCAATAGGATATACCTTAGCAATTTCCTCTGATTTGTGGATACGACGTTTCTTTATTTCCTCAAAGTTTTCTACCTCCAATAGCTTGCCATGGTTGTCAATTTTCAATGATATTGGAAACATACATTCTCCCAATTCAATCAAAATCTGATCTGCTGTAGACTCTTTGGGGTTATATACAGAAGACGTCCTACTTGACAACAAAAGATGGTAATTCTCATCATCTGTGAAAATAATAGAAATATTAGTTTCCCCTTCGTACGTAGAGAATGTATAATCTGGAAAAACATTAGTGACTTTCAAGTGACAACGATATACCTCTCCCGATTGTATAAACATAATTAATTTGCAACATTTATTTTGTAACCACTCTTCAAATTCAAATCAGATTGTGCGACGACATCTAATTCGCCATTGCTCTTGATTGTTGTGTCTCCTTTGCTAATTGCATTGTAGTCTCCGTTTATGTTTAGATTTACATCTTTCTCAATCTTGACATTTAATGCATCATCAGTCGATACCTTGATATTTTTCTTGACATCAACTGTCTGCATTCCACCAACAGATAGAACATAATCTTCGCCTATACTGTGCTGAGTACGCTTCCCTGATGTTAGAGTCAAGTTGTTGTCTGCTGAAATCTCTATCTCTTTTGATATCATAGATATTTTTTCTGCCGACGAAACTAGTATTGATTTTGAAGCAGTATCTAATTTTAAAACATTTCCATTCTTGTCAGAGATGACAATACTCCAATCTCCACTATCAGTTAATTTTATCTGATGCCCACTCTTAGTAACAATACTATGAATATTATTGCCACTTCCTCCTCCATTTCCAGTAGTTCCGCTAAACATGCTTCCCATCACATACGGACGGCTAGGATCTCCATACTCGAATCCGACCATCACTCTGTCGCCAATCTCTGGGATGAAGACTAATCCTCTGTTTTTCACGCCACTGCCTCCTGCATCCGGACTCTGTACCGGTATCCAGTTTGTCGTTTTCGCAAGTGCTCCTTGCCAGTCAAACTGTACTCGGACTCTGCCCATGGAGTCCTCGTTGTCGACCACCGTCGCCATCTGTGGAAAGGCCTGGACTGTCCCTAAGTATTTCTGAGACACATATTCCTTACCTTCTGGTGTGGCTGTGAAATGGTTGCTGTAATTGCCGGTCTTATCTACTCGATGCGTTATGCTTTGCACACGATATCTGCCCAATGAATTTACATTCATTTTTGAAGGGAACAAAATCTCAACAATCGAACCCAATGACAATCTGCAAGTTCGTGTCTCTCCTTCCACTGTCAACATGGCTCCCTCCGCGCTTGTCTGTTTCGCGTCGACATATTTCTTCAGACATCCCGAGTCTGTCAAATGAGCCCCGCTTACGGACAACTCGCTATCTTCAAAAAGCCTCTCGGCACATTTTGTTACTTTGCCAAGCAATGAAGATGTTTGTTTGCCGCTTCCACTCATATAGTCGGTGGTGTCCTTCTCATACTGGTAGTCGTATGCTTCAATTTTTTTGGGCAGAGCGCATGCGTGTGTCCTAAAACTGAACACGTCCTGCTCAAAATACAACAAAGTCTCGGAGTTTTTGTTCGGCTGCCCGAAATGCAGCGTCTTTCCATCATAAAAAAACATCTCGTTAAATGTGCTGGAAAGACGGTTCAGAAACTCAAATATCGTCTCATGAAAACGCATCATGAATGGAAGCACGCCGTCAAATTCCGGATCACACTGTATAGGAACGTCTCCGGATGAGACACTTTGTAACACGATGTCTTTCAACTGTGTGTCTGTAAAAGAATCGTTGCCTCGTGATGAGTCAAGCTTGATTGCGTCTCCTGATCCTATAATATGTACGCGGTTAGACTTATGGTTATAATAATCATAGTCCGGCTGGCTTTCCCATGCGTCGATGCATATGTCGGTGACCCAGCCGTTGAATTCATATTCTTCTCCTGATGATTTATGCTCAAATCTGATAGATATTCGGCTTCCTATATAGCCCAATAGCTTTTCCGGAGACTGGCTCCACATCTCATTTTGCGACATGAACTCCTTTACCACATCAAATCTGTGGCAAGAATTCATACTCTGCTCAAGAGTGAGCGATTCAAACATTATTTCCTCTCCGTCAATATAAACAGATGGCACGACTGGATTCAAATTTTGTGACATAATCCCAATAGCACGCTAAAAAAGTAGACTGACTAAACATCTATTTATGTTTGTTAGAATAATAAATTTCTGTTTGTTTATTTATTAAACATAATCTGTTAAGTCAATTCAAATTAATTATTTTCACAAAAATATAAATAAATGTGTATGAAAATAAATTTTTCCGACAAATTTTAGAAAATCATTATGACCCCGTTCTGATTTTCCATGTCTGCATTGTTGCTTGTATGTGCCGTTGCCTGAATTTGCGCGGTACGATTGCCTACGTTCGGGCCCGCGCCAACAATTTCGTTTTCGTTAATTCTTAACTAATTGTTTCAATTTTATATGAATTTGTTTATATTTGCAGTTTAGTGATAACTTGCATGAAGATTGTGTGCACGATATCATAGAAAATAGAAGGATAGTTTTGAAAAAAATAATACTCATACTGTGTGTGCTGTTTAGCTTGGGGGGTCTGCCGCAATTGGCAAATGCCCAAGATAATGATGTGCAAACTGTTGAGAATGCGGAAGATAATGGAGATGGCGAATCTTCAAATAATCAGAAACTATCCCGTAAAGAGAGAAAGAAGAAAGAGGCTGAAGAACGCCGATTGAAAAAACAGAAGGAAGAGGCTGAGGAAGCGGCAAGAGAGGCTGCGGAAAAAGACGCGGAAGAGAAAAGCCGTGTTGCCGAGGAAAACAAGAAAAAATCAGAAGCACAGCAAAGACAACGTGAGGAGGAGGCTCGACGCAAACGTCAGATGGAGAGCATCCAGCGTGCTCGTGAACTTCGTGAGGCAGAGGAGAAGAGAAAAGAGGCTGAGGAGGCGGCTAGGAAAGCTGCTGAGGCCGGACCAGTATATGCGTCTGAAGCAGAAAGAATCAAAGCAGAGAGAGAAATCCGTCTACAGCAAGTGCGTGAGGAGCAAAAACGTCGCGCTGAGGCTGTGGCTGAACGCCAGCGTCTAGCTCGTGAGCGTGAGGCTGAACGTAAGGCTCACCAGAAAGCGGTGGCTGCTGAGAAGGTAGCTAAACAGAGAGCTGACAGAGAAAGACTACGCCAGAAGGAACTTGAAAAGAAGCAGAAACAGCGTGAAAACTGGCAACTTAAGAAGCAACAGGAGGCTGAGGCTAAAGCTGCTGCCCGCCAGAAACTCCTAGATGCAAAACAGAAGGAGAAGGAACAGGAGGCTGCTCGCCGTCAGTCGCAGATGGAGGCAAAACAGAAGGCTGCGGCTCAACGTGCTGAACAGATCAGACGTACTAATGAAATCAAGTCGGCTCAACGTGAACGTGAGGCTAAAGCTCGTGCTGAAATTCAACGTAAGAAGTTGGAAAAAGCAGAGAAAGAGCGTGAGGCTAAGGCTAAGGAAATCGAAAAGAGAGCTCAGGCCCGTGAACGTGAACGCCAACGCCATGCTGATGAGATGGCTGCCCGCCAGGCTAAACGTGAGGCTGAAGCCGCAAAACGTGAGGAACTTGAGGAGAAGCGTTTGGCTCATGCTGAGCAGGCCGCTAAACGTAGAGAGGCAGAAGAACTCCGTAAGATCCAGGAGAATGAGAAACTAAAGGAGGATGAGAAACAGGCCTTGATTGAAAAACAGCAGAAGGAGGCTCTTGCTAGAGCCCGTAAGGAGGCTGAAAGAATCATGAAGGGCAAGAATAAGGTGAGAAAAGCCCAGAAAAAAGCTGAGGCAAAAGAGAAAAAACGTATTGAAAAACTTGAGCAGGAAGAGCTTGAAGATGCTGAAATGCTCGAGCTTGCCGAACTGATCGCAAGCGGTGATAGTGCGGCTATCGCATACGCTAACAGAAATAAACGTGGAAAGAAGCTCCCTACCGTCGTCGTCAAAGATGAGATGTTGAATGGTGAGCTTGAACCAGAAGAACCAATTGAAGAGCCTGTTGACGAAAAGGAACTTCAGACTCGCCGTACTATCGAGGCTATCATCAAGAAAAAACGTGAGGCTGCAGCTGCAGCGTTGGCTGCCAGAGATACTACACAGCAGAGAGATTCTCTTTCATCGTCTGCTGGATCCATTGCTCTCGACGACCAAGAGTCGTCGGAACTAGACTCGTTGGAGGAAGATATCGACGTCGAAATGCTTAAAGAGTATGCTGCTCTCGACAGTTCACTCCTTGCTCAGCAGTTGGCTGAACTTGAGGAGGAAATGCGTAACATGGAGGAACTTAAGGAGGCGGAGAAGGCTCAGAAGGAAGGAAAGAGTGAGGATATTGTCGCTAAAATCAAAATCCCTAAGTGTCGTTATCTGAATGAGGTCCACTACGACAGAGACCGATTCAAGTTTATCTACGACTATGATTTCTTCATGTACTATTGGCATCAACGTTATTTCCACAAGAAGCGATTCTACGATATCGACGATACAAGCAGAGTGATTGCCAAGAAGATCATGGATTTGGTGGGCAACACTAAATATAGAAAAGTGTTGTTGAATACAGTTGTGGATTCTGTAATCACACTGTTGCCTCAATACTCGGCAATCGATACTCTCGTCGACTCGGTGATGACCGAGCTCAACCTTGAATATCTTGCGACGGGAGAGATTAAGATTCTTTACAAGAAACGTTTCCAGAAGAAGATCCGTGCTAAATATCAGCCGACGGCTCCAGACAACAAACCACTTGGCCACGTTAAGTTCTATACTCGCAACAGACGTAAGGTGATTGAGGAACTTGATGGCGCACAATGGGATTCTGTGTTGTTGGCACAAGAGGATTCTGTGGTGGATCCGGATATTGCTAGAATGAGCGACTCTTTGACTAAACTGCGTACTGCGGCTGAAGCTTCATCCGTCGTGCTTGATAGTTTGCAGAAACAGTCTGCTCGTCAGGCTTTGCTTGAAAAGATAGCTAAGAGTAATAAGGAGTGGGCTGAATCTGGAGGTTCTGAATATGATGATGAAGAGCAGACAGAAACAAAATCTAAGAGACGATTCTTCAAGAAGAAGAGTGATGAAGCGGTTGAAGAGGATGATGCTTCTACTGACGAAGAGTCGGATGGTAAGGAGAAGAAGCGTTCGAAGAAGAAGAAATCGAGTGTTGAGGATGAAGAAGGCTCTGCTCCTATCGAAGAGGTGTTGACGGAGGAGGAAATCGAGCGTCGACAGGAGGAGGCAGAACGTCAGGCATTGATCGACCGTATCACTGGACGTAAGTCGAAACCTCAGCCTGAGGAAACTCCTGAGATTGAAACTGGTGCCGCTGCTCCTGACTCTGAGATTAGTGAGGATGAACCAAAGGAGAAGAAGCGTTCAAGAAAGAAGAAGGAGAGTGTATCTGAGGAAACTCCAGTACAGGTAGACGAGGAGGTATCTGAGGAACCAAAGGAGAATAAACGTTCAAGAAAGAAGAAGAACGAAGATGTTGAGGAGTCTGCACCAGTACAGGTAGACGATGCTATATCTGAGGCTCCGAAGGAGAATAAACGCTCTAAAAAGAAGAAAGAGGAGGCTGTAGAAGAGACTCCAGAACCAGCTCCTGTTGTTGCCGCTCCACGAGCAGAGACAGAGGAGGAGAGAAAAGCACGTGAGCAGCAAGAGTTGATCAACAGAATCACAGGTCGTGCTCCGAAGGCACAGCCAGCCGAGACTGCTCCAGCCAAACCAGCTGAGCCTGCTCCTGAACCAAAGGAGAATAAGCGAGCTAAGAAGAAGGAAGTGGTGGAGGAAACTCCTGCTGCAACTCCAGTGGCAGAACAGCCAAAGGAGAATAAGCGCGCTAAGAAGAAAGAGGTAGTGGAGGAGACTCCAGCACCAGCTCCAGTGGCAGAAGAACCAAAGGAGAAGCCAAAGAAGAAGAAAGAAAAAGCAGTTGAAGAGACTCCTGCTCCAGCTCCAACTCCAGCCGCTCCACGCACAGAGACAGAAGAGGAGAGAAAGGCAAGAGAGCAGCAAGAGTTGATTAATAGAATCACAGGACGTACACCTAAGGCACAGCCAGCTCAAGATGCACCGAAAGTAGAGGAAGAGGCACCAGCTGAGCAGCCAAAGGAGAATAAACGTTCGAAGAAAAAGAAACAAGAAGAGGTGGCTCCAGTAGAGGAAACTCCAGCAGCAGAAGCTCCACATGAAGAGACAGAGGAGGAGAGAAAGAGACGTGAGCAGCAGGAGTTGATCGATAGAATCACCGGACGAAAGAAATAAAGATTGATTTGTGAGTGGAGATAGTGCCTCCACTCACAAATCAAAAATCATTTTGGATTTTAGTACAAAAATAAATATATGATTAATGAAACAATGGCAGGATTTGAGAATCTTCTTGCCGCAATTGAGAGGGAAAGGGTAGTGTTCCAGTTCCCAAGTTTAGTCGACTCGCGCTACACAGTGCCGACAGTACAGGAGAAAGACCACGTAGAGAGGAAAGAGATGATTTTCCTTGTGAGGTTGTTGTTTGTCAGAATGGTCAAGGTAAGGCAGCTTATGCAGCAAGGCAAAGTGCCGACGAAAATCTTCGACGTCGATTTCCTAGAGAAGATCCTCAAGAATTTCAAGCCCTACGATGTGATGGATTGCTCTTATTACAATGCGATCCTGCAGAATCTCTTTTTTGCTGTTTTGGCAAATCCTAAAGATTCCCTTCATCCACGTATGTTCGCCAAAGAGTTAGGCAGACGAGGGGCAAAGACAAGTTTTCGCTATGAGAAGATGTTCTCCATCCCAGAGGAAGAGGTGGTGGCGATTTTTGATACCGTAGACGTGGAAATTGACCCCGTTTTTGAATGTTTGGATACGGAGATTAGCCAGACAGGAAAGAAGTGCCACAGAGACGGTTTTAGCCGTGAGCCACGAGCAAGCCAGAGGGCAAGAATCAGTAACTCCCTATTCTTTTATGAAGGCGACGACGGAAAAGGGCTGATACCGTTGTTGAAGAATCTCACGATGACCGACGATGGGTATGCTGAGTTGATAGAGAGAGTGGCGAAGATTGGGGCAGGCCATGATACGTGGTATTATGAGCAGAGTCTTTAACCATAAAAGACACATGATTGGAACTATCATTGTTTTTGCGCGAAAAGATATCTGGATGAATCAAAAATGTTCGTCTTTTTTTGCTACATTTGTAGTAAATGTTCTAAACAATTTAATGACTTAATTTATTTTTATTATGGCAAAGTATAGCTACGATGATTCTCCCATTTGGGGCAAAGAATTCAATTCCGTAGACGAAATCAAGTGGCGACCAACAATGTCCTTTTATGATGCTGCTGATATTGTAATTCCGGATTCAGTGACTACAATCAAAGAGATGAATCGTTGTACCAACATAACTATTCCCGATGCAGTGACTACAATTGGAAATCTAAGCATTTGCAGTAACATCACTCTACCTGCTACTCTAACTAAGATCGGTAAGTTGTATTCATGCGATAATTTTGCAATTCCGAAATCTGTCGTATCTATAGAAAAACTTGACAGATGTAGCAATATAGCTATATCGGGTAAGCAGCTCACTACAGTCGGAGATTTTATCGGCTGTACAAATGTCAATCTGCCGGAATCGTTGACTCAGATAGGTGAAATCAATGGCGTCAGCGGTATTTCTATTCCGAAGAAGGTTACTTCTGTCGGCGACTTGGTTAATTGCAGTGATATCACAATATCGAAATCAATCACTAAGCTTGGAGTTTTAAGGTCTTGCAACGACATCAAGCTGCCTGACACGTTAACGTCAATTGACAGCATGGACAATTGCTCCAACATCACGGTTCCGGATAATTGTGCGCTTGTCAGCGGCATGTTGTTGGGTACGACAAGAAATGTGATGATCAAAGCTGTAGTATACAATGATGGACAACCTGTTTCAGAATCGATAACAGCAATTGAAGGTGTTGTAAAGGGGTCTTGGTTTATTCCGTCATGGGTGGAATCCGTTCAGGAAATAGATGGCGAGAATTGCACTACCATAGTTAAAGTCGACAGTAGAAAGCCTCCGATTTTGAGTAAGGCAGATCATCTTGGAAAAGATTGTATTCTTATTGTTCCGGAAGGAGCAAAGAGCACGTATGCCAACCATGCTTTTTGGAGTAAGTTCAAGACAATTCAGGAGTCTGCAGAATTGAAATGTGAAACTGCCGAAGAGGCAAAAGAACGTAAAGATCGTATTTACAGAGAATATCTGGAACGCAAAAAGAGGGAAAATAGCCTATGGAATCGCTTGAAAAGATTGTTTAAAGGCAAATGACTTCGTGGAATAAAAAAAGAGACGGTGTACACACCGTCTCTATGTATTTTTAGGAATCCCTTAGATTACTTTACAAGATCAAGAGTGTCCTTTGCGATCATGTACTCCTCGTCTGTAGGAACTACAAGAACCTTAACCTTTGATGATGGAGTTGAGATTACCTTCTCCACACCACCTGCAGCCTTGTTAGCAGCAGCGTCGATCTCTACTCCAAGATAACCGAAGTCCTTGCAGCATAGCTCACGGATTGTAGCCTGGTTCTCACCGATACCTCCTGTGAACACCAAGATGTCAAGACCACCAAGAACAGCTGTGTATGAACCGATGAACTTGCGAACACGGTAAACGAACATGTCTCTTGCAAGTGTCGCACGCTCGTTGCCACTATTGATTCCAGCCTCGACGTCGCGCATATCCTGAGAAATGCCAGAGATTCCCTTCAAACCACTCTCCTTGTTAAGGATGTTAGTGATTGCTGGAATATCAAGCTTGTTACGCTCCATCAAGTATGTGATAGCACCTGTGTCGATATCTCCACAACGTGTACCCATTACAAGACCTTCAAGCGGAGTCAATCCCATTGATGTGTCTACGCTCTTACCGTCCTTGATAGCTGAGATAGAACCACCGTTACCGATGTGGCAAGTGATCATCTTTGTGCCCTCTGGCTTCATGCCAAGGATCTCCAATGTGCGAGCAGATACATATCTGTGGCTTGTTCCGTGGAAACCATATCTGCGGACACCGTCATTCTTGTAATACTCGTAAGGAAGAGCATACATATATGCAGCCGCTGGCATAGTCTGGTGGAACGCAGTATCGAACACTGCAACCTGAGGAACGTTAGGTAGCTCAGCTGTAACAGCCTCGATACCCTTTAGGTTAGCAGGGTTGTGAAGCGGTGCAAGTGGAGCACACGCCTTGATGTTATCGATAACATCCTTTGTGATTAGTACAGATTTGTTGAATTTCTCGCCTCCATGTACGACGCGGTGACCTACAGCCTCGATCTCTGATAGATTCTTGATAGCACCGTCTTCCTTAGACTGAAGAACCTTAAGAATCAACTCAATACCAGCTGTGTGCTCTGGAATTTCGCAATCAATTTGTTTTTTCTCACCCGATGGAGTCTTATACTTCAAGAATGAATCTTTCAAGCCGATTTTTTCAACTCCTCCCGACGCCAATGTGTCGTTCTTTGGCATGTCGATCAATTTGTACTTGATTGACGAACTACCGCAGTTTAGTACTAAAATTTTCATGTAATATAAATTATGAAATGTTGCAGACGCGGGTTGCGTCTACAACATTAGATTATTATTGTTTTGCAGCAATAGCCTGGTTTGCTGTAATTGCAATCATCTTAACAACGTCCTCAACTGAGCAACCGCGTGAAAGGTCGTTCACTGGAGCTGCAAGACCCTGAAGGATTGGTCCAAGTGCCTCTGCACCAGCAAGACGCTGAACAAGCTTGTAACCGATGTTTCCAGCCTCAAGTGAAGGGAATACCAATACGTTAGCCTGACCTGCTACCTCGCTGCCTGGAGCCTTGCTCTTAGCTACGCTTGGCACAAGAGCTGCGTCTGCCTGAAGCTCAGCGTCGATCTTCAAGTCTGGAGCGTACTCCTTAGCGAACTTACCAGCCTCGATAACCTTGTCTACTGTCTCATGCTTAGCTGAACCCTTAGTAGAGAAGCTCATGATAGCAACCTTAGGCTCGTCGAAACCGAAGATAGACTTAGCTGTACCTGCGCTGACAACAGCGATGCTACCAAGCTCCTCAGCTGTTGGCACTGGAGTGGCTGCACAGTCGGCGAATAGCAACATACCGTCGTGACCGTATGTCTTATCCTTGAAGATCATAAGGAATGCACCGCTCACACACTTAGCACCCTGACGAGTCTTGATAATCTGGAATGCAGGACGAAGCACGTTACCAGTGTAGTTCTTTGCACCAGCAACCTCACCATCCGCGTCGCCAGCCTTAACTAGCAAACAAGCCAAGTAAAGAGGATCCTTAACTAGCTCAACTGCCTGCTCTGGCTGCAAGCCCTTGCGCTGACGAAGCTGAAGCAATAGATCGATATATTTCTGGCTGTTTGGATTGTTCTCTGGGTCAATGATTGTAGCCTTTGAGATGTTCTTTAGTCCGAACTCAGAAGCCAACTTGTTGATCTCGCTTGGGTTACCTAGCAAGATGATGTCTGCGATACCCTCTGCCAAAATCTGGTCAGCGGCCTTGATTGTACGCTCCTCTGTTCCTTCAGGAAGAACGATGCGCTGCTTGTTCTGCTTAGCGCGAGCAATAATACTGTCTAGAATTGCCATATCTGTAAAATCTTAATTTTCGTTGAATGAATATCCATCTATAGTGACACGCATGTCCTTGAAGACACACGTCCGTGTGTCTCTACGAGGGATTAGATTAATTAGTTTTGAATTTGAATTGTACCTTAGCCAACTCCTCGTTAGCCTTGACAATCTTACTCTTCAAACCAGCCTTGTGAGCCTTGACCTTCTCAGCCACAGCCTTGTCGCTTAGAGCGATCATCTGTGCTGCAAGAATGCCAGCGTTCATAGCACCGTTGATGCCAACAGTCGCAACTGGAATTCCAGGAGGCATCTGCACGATTGATAGAAGAGCGTCCATGCCCTCTAAAGTCGACGCGATAGGAACACCGATCACTGGAACCGATGTCTGCGCTGCGATCACACCTGGCAAAGCTGCTGCCATACCAGCCGCTGCGATAATCACCTTGATGCCACGGCCTTCTGCGTTAGTGGCGAAACTCTCAACTTCAGATGGAGTACGGTGTGCGGAAAGAGCGTTGATCTCGAACGGAATCTCAAACTCGTCGAGAATCTTTGCTGCCTTCTCCATGATTGGCAGGTCTGATGTGCTGCCCATTATGATACTTACCTGTGGATTCATTGTCCTTCAATAATTTATGTTTTGATACACATGTTTGTGCGTCTTCACGTGCCATAATACAACACGCTTATTTTGCAAAGATAAATTTTTTTAGATAATATCCCAACTGTTGTATTTAAAATTCCGACATATAATCTCCACCAAGACGGGCATATCCGTTTGTGCCGACATGCCCGTCTGCGCGTCTCTACATTTCGCGAGAAAAATATAGATTTTTGAGAAAATAAAACTATTTTTGCACAAAATAGGCTAATTATAGATGTAGAATAAATTTAACGGTTATGGCAGAGAACCAAGAGATAGAAAAAAACGAAGCCAAAGAGGTGCTTAATTTCATTGAGCAGAAGGTGGTGGATGATTTGGCAAATGGCAAAAACGGTGGAAAAGTACAGACTCGTTTCCCGCCTGAACCAAACGGCTATCTCCATATAGGTCATGCAAAGGCTATTTGCATGGATTTCGGTATCGCTAAAAAATACAATGGCGTATGTAATCTTCGTTTCGACGACACAAACCCTGTGAAGGAGGATAACGAGTATGTTGAGGCAATCAAGGAGGATATCAAGTGGCTAGGATTTGAGTGGGGCAATATTTATTATGCTTCTGATTATTTCCAGCAGCTATGGGATCTTGCTGTCACTCTAATTAAGGAGGGTAAGGCATATATCGACGAGCAGACTCCAGAAGAGATTGCTGCGCAGAAGGGTACTCCTACAGTGCCAGGTACAGCAAGCCCTTATCGCGACCGTCCTATCGAGGAGAATCTACGTCTTTTCCAGGAGATGACAGACGGAAAGATCGAGGATGGTAAGATGGTGCTTCGCGCAAAGATCGACATGGCAAGCTCTAACATGCATTTCCGTGACCCTATCATCTATCGTATCATCACTACTCATCCCCACCACCGTACTGGCTGGAAGTGGAAGGTATATCCTATGTATGATTTCGCACACGGTCAGAGCGACTATTTCGAGGGCGTGACTCACTCATTGTGTACACTTGAGTTTGTACCTCACCGCCCACTATATGATTTGTTCGTCGACTGGGTGAAGGAGGGTAAGGATCTTGACGACAACCGTCCTCGCCAGTATGAGTTCAACAAACTTAACCTTAACTACACTCTAATGTCGAAGCGTAATCTTTTGACATTGGTTAAGGAGCATGTGGTAGAGGATTGGGATGACCCTCGTATGCCTACTATCTGTGGATTCAGAAGACGCGGATATTCACCAGAGAGTATTCACAGTTTCATCAATAAGATTGGTTACACTACTTACGACGCGCTTAACGAGTTCTCATTGCTTGAGAGTGCAGTGCGTGATGATTTGAACAAGCGAGCTACACGTGTGGCTGCGGTGCTTGATCCAATCAAACTGGTTATCACTAACTATCCAGAGGGAAAGGTTGAGGAGCTTGACGCTATCAACAATCCTGAGGATGAGAATTCCGCTACACACAAGGTTGAGTTCAGCCGTGAGTTGTGGATTGAGCGTGACGACTTCATGGAGGATGCTCCAGCTAAGTTCTTCCGTCTTGGCCCAGGCAAGGAGGTCCGCCTAAAGAACGCATATATCATCAAGTGTAGTGACAATCCAGCAGAGTGCTGTGTGAAGGATGCCAACGGAAATATCGTAGAGGTTCACGCAGAGTTTATTCCTGAGACAAAGACAGGAGAGGCAAACTGCAACATGAAGATCAAGGGTAAGACAATCCACTGGGTAAGCTGCGCACACGCGCTTAAAGCAGAGGTTCGTCTATACGACAGACTATGGAAGGTGGAGAATCCACGCGACGAGTTGGCCCGCATCAAGGAAGAGAAGCAGTGTGAGGCTATCGACGCAATGCGTGAGATCCTTAACCCAGACTCATTGAAGGTGTTGACTAACTGCTACGTAGAGAAGTATTTGGCAGAGTGTAAGCCACTTGACTACTTGCAGTTCCAGCGTGTAGGCTACTTCACTGTGGACAAGACATCGTCAGCAGACCACTTGGTATTCAACCGTACCGTCGGCTTGAAGGACAGTTGGGCAAAAGAAATGAAAAAATAAAAAACAATAAGATAAAATGAAAAAGCTATTTTTATTTGCACTTGGAATGGCATCGCTTCTATGCAGTTGTGATTCAAGTACAGTCGAAGAACAAGAAAATAAGATGATCGCCACTGGATTTGTTGGCGGATTAGGAAATGTGACAACAACAGTTTCTTATTACGACTTCAAGGAAGAAGATCCTGGATGTAAAATATCTGGTTTCTCTGATGCTGAGGGATTTGGAAGATGGACAAGAGAGGAATCATGTAATATCTTGTTTGACAATATTACACCTAATTCAGATTTGACAGCTAAGATCGTAGTGACTATGTCTATACCTGGAGGAGATGATCCAACACAGTATGAGGCTTACGTTGGAAATACTAAGGTTGGTTATGGCGAGACATGGCCAGGAGAGGTGTTCGTCAATATCCCAAGTAGTGTGGTTGGTGATAATGACAAGCTTGAATTGACAATCAAAATTTTGAATCCAAAGAGACCTATTGATGTGAATCCTAACAAGTATGATTCACGCCTTTTAGGAATGGGTATTTCATCTATTACTCTATCAGGCATCTCATTTGAAGAGGCAGAGATGGAGGACGAGGAAGATTAACTTCCCCAAAAAAAGAAACGACAATGAAGCACATCATGTATGTTTTGGGAATGGTGTTAGCTATGTGCTGCTGTTCCACAAAAGAAGAAAAGTCAACTTCGTCTGAAGAATCAAAGGCTGATTCTGGAGTTAATCATCTGTATAAATACTATGATTTTCGTCAGGAGGAACCTGGATGTGAGTTTTCGGGATTCTCAGGCAACAATGATTTCGGACGTTGGTCAAGCGGAGATACTGCCATTATAGATTTGATGGCGGCTCCTATGGCGGAGATCACAGTCAAATTGTATATAGATAGAGTTATCTGTCCAGACTCTGAGCCATTTGAGTTTGACGTTGAGGTTAATGGAGATCGTTTGTCTCATTACTCTATCAACGGACATTCATCAGTATATGTGAATGTGCCAAAGGAGAACCTTGGTGCCGACGGTTCTGCACGTTTGATTTTCATATTCAAAAATGCTGCAAAACCAAGCAAGTACAATCCTGAGAACGAAGATCCAAGAAAATTGGGTTTTGCTGTGACAGACATTACTGTTTACGGATATAGTCAGAATAAATAATAATTAGGAAGGTCGAGCGATGAATGCAATATTCAGTAACATAGGTATGAGTTTGCCGGTAACCAATCCGGTACTCATATTTTCGCTCGTACTCTTCGTGATTTTGCTTGCTCCGTTTGTGTCGGAGAAGTTGAAGCTGCCAAATATCATAGTCATGATTTTGGCAGGAATAATCTTGGGTGAGCATGGAATAGGAGTGTTGACTCGAGATGCCAGTTTTGAACTTTATGGCACCGTCGGCATGGTGTATATTATGTTCTTGGCTGGAATTGAAATGGATGTGACTGACTTTAAGAAAAATCGTAGGGCGGGAGTGTTTTTTGGAGGGATAACCTTCATTCTGCCTATGGTAATTGGTACGTTAAGCAGTTATTTCTTGCTTCAATATCTTCCGCATCACGAATTGCCGCACGACGCCAATGTTGTCAGTGCATCAGAGATGACGTCGCAATACTATTTGTTGGTGGCGTCACTTTTGCTTGCCAGTATGTATGCGTCGCATACGCTGATATCTTATCCGATAGTCAGCAAATACGGTGTCAATAAGAGCCGTAGTATCAGTATCACCATTGGAGGAACCATGATTGCCACAACATTGTCATTGTTGGTGTTGGCGGTGATTGTAGGTATGGCAAAAGGCCAGATCAACAGTTTCTTCTGGGTGCGTATGGGAATAGCCATCTGCATATTCCTATTTATTATTGGATTTATTTTCCCTCGTCTTGCGAGTCTGTTTTTCAAACGAGTAAGCGATAGCGTAGGTCAATACATTTTTGTATTGGCGCTTGTCTTCTTAGGAGGCTACATCGCCCAGCTTGCCGGACTTGAGGCTATCATCGGAGCCTTCTTGGTGGGAATTGCGATCAGCTCACTTATCCCTCGAATCTCTCCGTTGATGAATAGATTGGAGTTTGTTGGTAACGCTATCTTCATCCCGTTTTTCCTTATTGGAGTGGGAATGTTGATCGACGTAAGGGCAGTGTTTGCCGGCCCTAATACTTTGATTGTGGCGGTGGTGATGTGTATCGTTTCAAACTTGTCAAAGTATTTGGCGGCGGTGATTACGCAGCGCACTTTCAAACTTAAGAAAGTGGAAGGCAATCTGATTTTCGGATTAAGTACAGCTCAGGCAGCAGCTACGTTGGCAGCCGTAAAGATCGGTTATGATACCATTATCAAGTTTGCTGACGACGGTTCACTAATCCGAATCTTCAGTAGTGATATTCTTAATGGTACTGTCATTATGATTCTTGTCACTTGTATTGTTTCATCTACTGTGACTGAACGTATGGCAAAGAAGATTTCTACTGAGTCGGAATCTATTGACGAGAAGATAGCAAAAGCGCAACAAGCCGACAGAATCTTGGTGCCACTTTATCATCCTGATAATTTGGCAAGACTGATGGAATTAGCTGTCATCTTGAAGGCAAAGAAGTCGAAAGAGCCTCTTTATGCCCTTCATGTCGCCAACGATGCTCCAAATAATGGAATGGATCATGGTCGTAAACTGCTTGAGAGAGCGGCACGAATTGCGTCGGCTACAGATAATTCTGTGAAGATGATCTCCAGATACGACGCCAACGTCGCAATGGGTATCATCCACACTATTAAAGAGAACAATATTACCGATATCGTACTCGGGCTTCATTATAAGAATACATTTACTGACTCGTTCTTTGGAGAGAAGACGGAGACGTTGCTTCAGCTAACCAACCAGATGGTGATGGTCATCAAGGCAGTGCAACCATTGAACACAATTCGTAGAGTGGTGGTAGCTGTTCCACCGAAAGCGGAGTTTGAGATTGGATTTGTTAAGTGGTACGATAGAGTGAAGAATATATGCAAGCAGATTGGTGCTTCGGCGAAGTTTTTTGCGTCATCTGACACACTTGAACAAATCAAGGAACTCGCAAGCAGGAACAAGTTTGGAGTGCCTACACAGTATGAGTTGCTCGACGACTGGGATGAATTCCTGATTCTCACTCGTGAGCTGCAGACGGACGATCTTTTGGTGATCGTGTCGTCGAGAAAGAACAACGATTCCTACTTGCCTGCGTTTGAGAAGCTTCCGCAGCAGTTGGGCAAATACTTTGCAGATAATAGTTTTATCATACTTTATCCGGAGCAGTTCTCGTCGCCTGCGGATAAGGAAATATCTTAATATAGAAAAGAGATTATGGCAGAAATGTATAAGACTCCCTTTTTCTACAAATTTTTGAGAGTCTACAGTAACACAATATACAGCAGATGGTTTTCATCGACTGAAGTGAATAATGAAAAGGTTATTCCTGAGAATACGTCGGTGATTTTTGCTCCTAATCATCAGAACGCATTTATTGACGCGATGGCTTTGTTATGGGCGTCACCTGCTCCTATTATGTTTTTGGCAAAAGCTGCTATCTTCAAGAATCCGTTGGTCGCAAAGGCTTTGAATTTTTTTAAGATTATGCCGGCCTACCGTATGCGAGACGGTTTCAGCAATCTGAAAAAGAATGAGGAGAGTTTTGAAGAGGCGGTTAAAGTGCTTGCTCACAACCAGTATTTCTGCTTGATGCCGGAGGGTGGACAGGATGAATTCCGACGTCTGCGCCCACTGGTGAAAGGTATGTTCCGTATTGCATTCGCCGCTCAAAAACAAAAACCGGCAGGAGAATCTGTTCTTATCATTCCTACAGGAATCGACTATGGACATTATGATCATAGCGGCTACCATTTGGTGCTTAACTTTGGTAAACCAATCCGTGTCGCAGATTATTATGAGGATTTCCTTGCAAATGAGGCTGTGACTCAGAATAGGATCAAAGACGAGCTGTACAACCGTATGAAGCCTTTGATGCATCATATTGTGTCTACTGACTATTATGATACTATTTATGCGTCGTCTTACGCATACGCGCAAGAAATGCTTGAGTCGAAAGATTGGGATGACAATGAGACTAATCGTCTTGAGGTGCGTCAGAGAATCTCCACTCAATTGGACCAGGCAGTCGTCGATAATAATCCACTATTACCTGAACTTAAAAAGGCTGTGGAGGATTGGCTTGGAAATAGCGACAAGGTTGAGCTATATGCACGTGCATTTGAGGAGCCTCATAAGGCAGATGCCAAGTTGATCACGTCAATCCTATATTTGATTGGGACCTCTCCACTTGCTCTTTATGCATTTGTTTGCAATGGATTCCCTTACTTGTTGTTTAAGGGTGTGGCTTACAAATTGGCTCACAAGACAGGATTTGAGGCAAGTTTGCTTCTTGGATTCGTATATTTGGTTCTACCGTTCATTTATCTGCTATATATAATATTGTATGCTGTCTATGTTCCTCAGTATTTTGCGGATACAATGATGTTTGTGGTGTTTACTGTATGCTGGTTGCTTTCTCTTCCTGTCTCATTCAATTTCATGATGAGATACAAATGGAGATTCGAGTATGTGAAGTCGAGAATCCAGACTATTGCTGGTAAGGGTAAGGCTGCCAATAAGGTAGTCGAGATTTTAAGAAAAATTGTACCGTCTATTTAAGCATGGAAGATATCGAAGAACTTGACATACACAACGCGGCAGAGGAGCGAGAGCAGGACTACGAAATAGCGTTACGCCCCCTTTCTTTCGATGATTTTACTGGTCAGCAGAAAATCCTTGAGAATCTGAAGGTGTTTGTGGCGGCGGCTAAAATGCGTGGTGAACCTCTTGACCATACCTTGCTTTATGGCCCTCCAGGATTGGGTAAGACGACGCTTGCCAATATCCTTGCCAATGAGCTTGGAGTAGGGTTCAAACTAATCTCTGCTCCGGTGCTTGACAAACCGTTGGATTTGGCTGGACTTTTGACTGGATTGGAGCCAAATCAGGTCCTTTTCATCGATGAAATCCATCGTTTGAAGCCAGTGATTGAGGAGTTCTTGTATTCCGCCATGGAAGACTTCCGTATCGACCTTATGATTGATAAAGGTCCAAATGCAAGAGCTTTACAGATACCTTTGAATCCTTTTACTCTCGTCGGAGCCACAACACGTAGCGGATTGCTAACAAGTCCGTTGAGAGCTCGTTTTGGAATCAACTGCCATTTGGAATACTACGACAAGGATGTCTTGACTAAGATTATATGCCGTTCCGCGTCGAAACTTTATACGCCTTGTGACGTTGAGGCTGCAGGTGAGATTGCAAGCCGAAGCCGTGGAACCCCTCGTATCGCTAATGCTATTTTGCGACGTGTGCGCGACTTTGCTCAGGTGAAAGGCAACGGTACTATCAACACTAAAATCGCAAGTGAGGCATTGAAGGCGTTGAATATAGATCAGTATGGTTTGGATGAGACAGATACTAAGATTTTGGCCGTATTGATCGACAAATTTAAAGGTGGACCAGTAGGACTTTCCACTATCGCCACCGCTATCGGAGAGGATGCCGGCACCGTCGAAGAGGTGTACGAACCATTCCTAATCAAAGAGGGATTCTTGAAGCGTACGCCACGAGGTAGAGAGGCGACAGAGTTGGCATACAGCCATCTTGGAAGAAGACGTGATGGAGCCCAACTCACATTATTTGATTAACTTGATAAAACTTATTTTACAATGATAAAACCGACTAGTAGAAAAAACTTTATTCGTGAGCGTTCGACTGATTTCACAGTTGCTGAGCCTGCGAAATTGTTTGACTTTTTGCAGCAGAAGATTGGTTCAAGCCGCAATAATATTAAAGGCCTTTTGGCTAAGAGATTGGTATCAGTCGACGGTGCAGTTGAGACACGTTACGATTATGAGTTGAAGAAGAACCAGAAAGTAAGTGTAAGCTTCACCGGAAAGAAGAATACATTCGCTCATCCGAAAATCTCTATCATATACGAAGACGAGGCTTTCCTTGTTGTAGACAAGAAGGAGGGAATTCTTTCTGTTCCAGCACCCAACCATGCTGCTGAGGATACAGTATTGAAGGTGATGGTTGGCTACGTTAAGAAGCAGAACCGTCAGAATGCTCTTTACACTGTCCATAGAATCGACCGTGACACAAGCGGTGTGCTTATGTTCACTAAGACACCAGAGGTGCAGCAGGCAGTGAAGGCACATTGGCACGACGCCGACCATAGAAAAGTGTACTACGCTTTGGTAGAAGGAAATGTTGAGAAGGAAGAGGATACAGTGGAGAGCTGGCTAAAGGAAGATCCTAAGACATTCATCGTACACTCTTGCAATTATGATAATGGAGGAATGTACGCTGTCACTAAATATAAGGTGATTCAAAGAGGAAACGGACGTACACTTTTGAAGTGTGAGATTCCTACAGGTAGAAAGAATCAGATCCGTGTCCATATGCAGTCGATCGGCCATCCTATTGTTGGCGACGTGAAGTATGGAGCTCCAATCACAAGTGTTAAACGTCTTTGCCTTCACGCCACATACTTGGCAATCAAAAACCCGATGAATGGTAAGATTATTACATTCGAATCGCCTGTCCCTCGAATTTTCTACACTGTAATGAAGTAAGGAAATGGAGGATATAAAGGCATATTTTAGGAATCCAGAAGTTGAAGATCTTCCTCTTCATTATATAGACGACGCGAGTGATCTTTCGTCGTTTATTTCTTCTCATTCTGGCGATTCCACCGATGATTTTGACGTGGCCATCATAGGAATACCGTCGGCTTGGGGCTCACAGAAATATAATCCATCTACAGCCGATGCTCCGGATGCTGTGAGAAAGTATCTCTATCGTTTGTGTGGAGATTTCCACAACGTAAAGATTGTTGATTTTGGAAATATCAATGTTCAAAATGGTCAGTCACCTGCTACTCCGATTGCCGACGTCGTTTCAATACTTGTGGAGGCAGGAAAGAAAGTGGTGATCATTGGTGGCGGAGATTCCTGCAATTTACCTATTGTGAAAGGAATGAGCCAATCCATCGGGAAAATCAACATGGTCAAGATTGATTCACTGCTTACATTAAGCGGAATGAATGAAATTGAGACGAGTGGGGGATTACTCTCGAATTTCGACGAGATTGAAAAGATAAAGCAGGTTGATTGTATAGATGTGTTGGGCTACCAGACGTATCTCTGTTCAGATGATAGAATCGCCAGAGCCGACGACCAGAAAATTTGCTTTACTCGTTTGGCACAGGTGCAGGACAATGTGCAAAATATTGAGCCGTTGCTTCGCGACAATGATTTCTTCTCTATTTCAGCCCGTGCAGTTCGCAACTCAGATATGCCCTCTTGCGTCGCCATGCCAAATGGATTATATGGCGAGGAAGCGTGCCATTTAGCCAAACTTGCTGGTTTGAGCGACAGATCGTCTGTGTTCTATATCTCCGATGTATACGCCCAAAATGAGTCGTCACTTGCCCTTTCTGCGCAGATAGTTTGGCATTATCTGCATGGGATAGATCACCGTTACAACGATTATCCAACAAACGATATCAGGAACTATCGTAAATCCATACTTTTCGATACACGCACCAATACCGAGGTCAAATTCTACAATAATCCGTTGAATGGAAGATGGTGGGTGGAGATACCTGGTCGTGATGCAAGTAGAATAGTCTCATGTAAAGAGTCGGATTACGAAGCTATGGCAAAACGAGAAGTGCCTGAGATTTGGTTCAGACATTTTATGAGATAAAATCCCAAAATAATGGTTTAAACTGTTATGTGGAAAAGAGGAAAAGAATTGGTTTTACACAGTAGCACTATTGCTACGTCTGATAGAATTCGTACAAACCTCAGTGGAAGCATAGGTTTTATTTTAAATTCTGTTGTTGGTCTTGTTTTCATTCTCTATTACTTTAAAAACAACTCCACTACGGACAATGTGTATGTTATTATTATTCCATTGGCTATAATGGGTTGTTTGGATTATATTATAGCCCAAATGATCTACTCGTCTTATTTCCCAAAAGATAATCCAATAACCATTGGCGAAAGTGGAATAATGATTCATGATGGTACTCTTTATAAGTGGCATGATATAGAGTATGCTTATTATGGATTTGATGAGACCGAAATCTCAAAAGAACAGCAGATGTTAGGGACTATATCAAAGGCCACTGTAACTATTTTATCAGGTTTATCAAAGATAAGTAAGAATGACTCCAAAACTAGCAAAAAAGAGCAATTGGAATTTTTACATGTTATATATAAAGATGCCGAAGGAGAGATAAATCATGTTCAGTATGAACTTAGTGGTTATGTCTACAAAGTTAATGAGATTTCATCAGCGGTGGAGTATTGGAGTAGACGTGATATTGGAGAGAAAACAGATGTCGTAAGACACGAATACATACAGAAATTGGTCGATGATGGTGATGTTAAGGCTGAGGATGCCCGTCTTTTAGACGAAAGAATCTCTTGTCTGACTCCGTTGTTTAATAATTTACATGCCGATCAATTTTTAGAGATTGTACGTTGTATTCCAATATTACTTGTGGCTTTGGGAATCACAATCCTTCTTGATATTGAAACTTGCTATGATGGGGAAACCTTATATAGAGTATTTAAATATGTTGCGTATGTTTTTGGACCTGTCTGTGTATATGTCTCTGCGATTATATATAGAGTAGATAAAAAACTTAAAGAATTTAAGCAGAAACCTGAGATAAAGAATTTGTCAGAAGCAGAATTTGATGAGTATTCTGCTATAGCTTCTAACAAAAAGCCATTGCCAGATTCCTTTTTTGAAATTTTCTTGTACAAAATTTATAGTGTCATTGTTTATTGTTTGGTATTTGCATGGTTTGTTTACGTGATATTTTTAGTTTTGTATAGATTAAAAGTAGTGTCATGAACAAAAAGGTATGTTTTTTTATACAAATTATTCTGCTTATAGTGGTATCCTTCATCATTGCTTTTCATATTGTAGGAAAGCCGTAGTGGAGAAACACATGATCACAATAAAAGAGGGATGCACCAGCATCCCTCTTAATTTCGCATTTATAATTCAGCATTTTATTACTCGTATCTCAACGCTGTGATCGGATCCAATTTGGCTGCTTTCTTTGCTGGTAGCCAACCGAAGAAGATTCCGATGAAAGCACTCACGAAGAATGCCATAAACACCGCTCCTACACTCACCACAAACGGTGCTCCCATCACTTGGGCTATGACGTAGGAGGCTATGATGCCAACGAAGATTCCGATGATTCCTCCAATCACACTCAACATACCGCTCTCGATAAGGAATTGCCATAGCACGTCTTTGGCCTTGGCTCCGATTGCCATTCGCAATCCAATCTCTTTTGTACGCTCAGTGACAGTCACATACATGATGTTCATGATTCCGATACCTCCTACGATAAGGGAGATGATGGCTGTGGCTGTTAGTAGCGACGCGATTGTGCCGACTACGTTTGACATCATTTCCAACATCTCTGCCTGTGTACGTACCTCAAAGTCGTTGTTGGCGCTTGGAGCAAGTCCGTGTGTTGTGCGTAGGATTTTCTCAATCTCTTCTGTCGCAAGCTGGCACACATCTTCATTCTTTGCCGAGGCATAGATCATATTAAGATGGGTCTGCGCCAAGATTCGTTTCTGTACCGTCGTATACGGAGCGATAAGGATATCATCCTGGTCCTGGCCCATACTGTTCTGTCCTTTCTCTTCAAGCACTCCGATTACTTTCATCGGTGTCTTTCCAAATCGGATCTCTTTGCCTATCGGATTTTCTCCCTCATCAAATAGATTGTCGACGATGGTTTTTCCAATCAAGCAGACTTTTGCGTATGAGGCTATGTCTTGCTGTGTGAAATTCGTTCCGTAAGCGATCTCATACTTCTTGATGGCAAGATACTCCGGACTGCCTCCTTGCATCTGTCCTGGCCAGTTTTTTGAGCCATTTACGAGCTGTGCGGAAGCGTTCACCGATGGAGACACTGCCTCTACATAGATTGCCTGTGATTTTATCGCCTCGACGTCGGCTATTTTAAGCGACTGTGAGTTTGCATTTCCAAGGTTCACACCGCCTCCACGCTGATGAGCACGCATCACCATGATAAGGTTTGTTCCCATCGACGAGATATTCTCCTCGATCTGCGCCTGTGAACTCTGTCCCATGTTGACCATGGCGATCACTGAGGCGATACCGATGATGATTCCGAGCATTGTGAGCAAGGCTCTCGTTGTGTTGCGGAGCAAAGCCGTGTATGCGATTTTTATTAGATTCGAGAAATTCATAGTGTCGTCTAAATATTAATAGTCGTCGCTTGCAGGAAGTGCGTCAAGGGCTGCCTGAGCACTCTGTGTATTCACTGGTTCATCCTTAGTCACTCTACCGTCGCGAAGCATCACCACTCTTGATGTGAATGCAGCAATGTCTGGTTCGTGGGTTACGAATGCGATGGTCTTTCCTGCTTCGTTAAGTCGCTGGAAAAGACTCATGATTTCGTAGGATGTACGGGTGTCAAGGTTTCCAGTCGCCTCGTCGGCAAGAATAATCACGGGATCGTTGACGATAGCTCGCGCGATTGCCACGCGTTGCTGCTGTCCACCTGACATCTGGTTGGGAAGATGATACATTCTCTCCTCCAAACCTACAAGTCGGAGAGCCTCTTCTGCTCTCTCCCTGCGTTCTTTGGCGTTGACGTCGGGGTTGTAGAGCAATGGTAGCTCCACCTGCTCGATGGCTGCGGTACGTGGAAGAAGATTGTAGCTCTGGAAAACGAAGCCAATCTTCTTGTTGCGGATCTCCGACAATTTGTCGTTGGAGAACTTCGACACTTCGATGTCGTCGATATAGTATTCTCCCGACGTAGGTTTGTCCAAGCAACCAAGGATATTCAGCATCGTACTCTTTCCGCTACCGCTGGTTCCCATGATTGCCACAAACTCACCTGCTTTGATGTCGAACGACACTCCACGCAAAGCTCGCACCGTCTCACTTCCGACGATGAAATTACGCTTTAAGTCGTTTATTCTGATTATGGAATCTGCCATACTATTTCATCATTTTTCTACTACCGCGTGGAGGCTGAGGAGCCAATGGGTTGTTGGATGGACCACCCTTTGCCTTCTTCACTTTCTCACCTACCTGTGCTGAGATCACAACTGTATCTCCCACTGCAAGTCCCTCTTTTACGATTGCGTTAACTCCGTCGTTCACACCTGTCTCGATGAAACGTGGTCTGATTGAGTTGCCGTTCTTGATCCAGACTTTCTGTCCGTTCTGACGCATTGCCTCTCTCTTCTCACGGCTTGGACGCTCGCCCTTCTCACCGTCGACACCTTCTGAGTGTCTGCCTTCTCTACCTTCTCTCATGCCATCTTTTGATGGACGCTCTGGCTTGTCAAGTGAGGCAAGCACCTCCTCTGATGGGTTGAATGCCATAGCTGCCACAGGTACAAGTTTGCCCTGCTGCAAATCTGTGAAGATAGTGACGCTGGCTGTCATACCAGGGAATAGTTTCTCCTCTGGATTCTCTGCCTTTACTACAACTGTATAAGTAACGACGTTGCTTGTCACCTTTGGCTCTAGACGGATCTCCTTAACCTCACCGTAGAATGTCTCACCCATGTAAGAGTCTACTGTAAACTCAACCTTCTGGCCAACCTTGACCTGGCCTATGTCTGCCTCGTCGATATTAGCCTCCACTGTCATGCTCTTAAGGTCTTTTGCGATGACGAACAATGTTGGAGTTGAGAATGAAGACGCTACTGTCTGTCCCTGCTCTACCTGCTTAGCAAGAATCACACCGTCGATTGGCGACGTGATGACTGCGTATCCAAGGTTCACCTGAGCCTCACGCACATTTGTGTTGGCGTTGTTCAATGTGTTCTGAGCCTGGATGTAAGTGTTAGTTGCCTCGTCGTACGACTGCTGAGTGGCTGCACCTGCCTCGAACAATGCCTTTGTACGGTTGTAGTTCTGAGTGGCAAGGTTCAATGTGCTCTCTGCGCTCGACTTTTGTGATTTGGCCTGCGACAGACGCTCAAGCAATGTCGACTTGTCCAATTCAGCCAATACCTGACCTTTTTTCACCTTTGAATTGTAAGTCACGTAAAGTTTCTCCACCTTACCTGACACTTGTGTACCGACTTCCACTTTATCTGCGGGCTGCAAATAACCAGTGGCTGATACCGATTTGGAAATCGAACCTTCCTCGATCACTTGGGTCTTGAAAGTGACCTCTTTCTTCGACGGCCACAAGAAGTATAGCAATAATCCTACGACTACCGCTATCGCTATGCCTATGCCAATTTTCTTTGCCATTGTATTTTGTTTTATTTTTTTACTTGTTGATACGTACAGCTTCATACTTGATTGGATAATCCATGTAGACATCCAAAATCTTACGTTCAAGGATGAATGAATACTTAGATCTCACGTAATCAGTAAGATAGTTGATATAATTGTTTTGCTGCTGCAATAGATCCACACTTGTGATAGTTCCGTATTTGAACTTCATATTATATGCGTCGTACACAGCCTTGTATGCTTTTGTTCGTTTCTCGTTTACCTTGAACTGACGGTATGCAAGCTCTACGTTTGCATGCTCCACAGCCACAGTCTGACGTAGTTTCAATTCTGCCTCCTGCAAATCCACTTCTGCCATCTTTGTCTGGATCTCGTTCATCTTCAAAGATGTTTTAGTTTTTCCCTTGTCGTAGATAGGAATAGACATTGACACTCCCAAATTCTGGCTGAAACGGTCGGCGAGTTGGTTGCCGAAGTCGTTGAACTTGCTATGGCCTGTGCTCATACCGGCGCTTGCTGAGATAGTAGGGCGTCTGCCGGCACGTGTGATCTCCTCATTTATTCTTGCGACTTCGATATTCGACTTCGCCAAGATGATATCAGGATAAGTGTCGAGTGTACGCTGGATAGCAGTCTCTACACTTGGCATTTCAGCCAAAGCCTCCATATCTGTTGTGTCTGGGTAGACGAGGGTTAGTTCGGCATTGGGATCCATTGAAAGTGCAAGTTTTAGGTTTAGCAACGCATTATTACGGTTGATCTGGCTGCTCTGTAGATTACACTCGTCGTTGGCGTGCTGAGCCTGAAGAATTAGGTAGTCGCTCTCCAAGATTGTACCGACTTTGTATTTCTCCTCTCCCTGGCGAAGCTGCTCCTCACTTGTCTCGATGATGACCTTCTGGTAGCGAAGCATCTCTTCTGATGAGAGAGCGTTTAGAAAATACTGAAGAATCTTGATGATAAGGTTGTGGTCGTACTGGTCTGTACGCACTACCGCGTTCTCCGCCTCAAGACGACTCTTCTCAATATTGTTCTTAATCGCTCCACCCTGATAAAGAGTAATTCCAGCATTGACACCAATGTTTCCTCCGATGTTGACGTCGCTTTCACGTCCGGAGTGGGAAACCGACTCGGATATCGAACCGCTCACTTGTGGTTTACGGTTGTTCTTAGCCTGCTCGTAAGAATATTCGCTGACCTTTTCAGAGAGTTTCATGTTCTGTCGCTCCAGACTGTTGCCAAACGCATATTCAATACACTGCTCAAGAGTAAGGTTGTATCGCTCGTTTTGTGATGCCACATCGCCATCTGTCTGCGAGAAACCTGCACAGCAAAACAGGGATGCAGTTATCAGTGTTAGTATTTTCTTCTTCATATAAATGCTATTATGATAATGCAAATATATCAAAATTGTTGTTATCCCAAATAAAATAGGGGCAAAATACCTAAAAATAAGAACTGATTTTTCTTCTATTCCTATCACCAGCAGCGTAGAATCGTCGACACAAATATAAGTCCGTTATATGATTTCTTTATTTTATTTTATAGCCTCCCTTTTGTAATTGTATATTTTCCAATCGTTTTATAAGTTCGGAATTAGATATGTTTTTATTGTCATAGGATATTATTAAAAGATTTTCGTATGAAAATACTATATTCTCGAATCCCATATTATCGGATGCTATAAACCCTGTCTTTCCGTATACCGTTTTATCTGTTATGGTAAGTCTTTCATTGTTTCTAAAAACTGAGAATCTTTCTTGACTATCTTCTTTTGTCCTTAAATCCATTATGGAATATGACCAATAATAATCTGTTGATGGATTGGCGAACCTTACATCGGTAGTCCAATTGCCGATTAATCTCTTATCTGATTCTGTTTTGACTTGCTCTTTGTTAAAATCAGAATCATCTATTCTTCTAAGACTATAAGCTATCATCTTTTCATTAGAGACTGTATGGTCTGGTATCCTATAGAATGAGTTGTAAAAATCATCGTTGTGTAGCAGTCCTTCAGACTTTCCTATTTCGTGAATTAAATCTAATAGCTTCCGATCCTCTTTTCCCAAAGCCCTGAACATAAATATATATTGGCCATCTTTGTCTGTTAATAAGTAGTGTTCTATATTCTGTCCTCCTTGTTGATGGCCGGTCACTTTGTAGCCGATGAATCTGCCGTTGTCTAGTTCTACAGATAGGAGTTTTTGGGGGATTTTAGAATCTTCGATTAATTTTTTTGAAACCAAATTACACAACATGACCATAACGTCTCTTTTCGGATTGGCTTTGTATTTGTATCCGGTAAATTGAGTGAATGTTTGCTTGTAATTTTTGTTACGGCTAATGAACTCTTCTGACTCTTTCTGATCAATTCTTCTCCCTTGCCTGATAATGTTAAATAATATCTCATTTTGAGATTTTTTGTCTTTGTATTTTACTTCACTAAAATCGGAAAATCCAAATGATCTAAAATCATCTAACTTTATATTTATGTCAACTTTATAGTCGGGTTTCATCCAATGTGTTTCATTAAAAACTTTATCTTCTAAAAATGAAATCAAAAATACCTTTTCCAAAGAATAGCGGTCACTTTTTGGGTATAGTTTGATTATATCTGTTATTGAGGATGGAACAGCTGGTTCGTTTGTGTCGATACGTCTGTTCTCTTTTGTGTAAGATTCATTTTTAGAAAACACTTCTATTTCTTTATTCTTGTTGCTCGTACCGCTGCATAGGGTAGTGATGATTACCGCTGATGAGATCAACAGGTTGATAAAATTTCTCATTTTTATTTTTATAGTTTTGATTTTCATGTATAATAGTATTTATGCAGGTATTTATATACAAGTTGTCCAAACACACTTTTTTTTAATACACTCGTCTTCCGGGTTTGCGTTGGTGAAGTGTTAGAACCAATCAAAATCAAACGCTGGCCCTTGACAATTCTCGTTTTGGTCAACTGCTATATGATCTCATTTATGTTTTCATTGTCGAAGCTCTTCTTCTTAATATTCTTCTTTTCTTATGTGGCTTATGATGCTTGTAGGCTCTGAAACCATAACATGTGCCGACGCGGTAAGCCAAGTCGCTGGTCTCGATGGGGGAGTCGAGGAGGTTGTTATAGTTGACGGATCCGTATATACTGATCAGATGGTTCTCACGTTGCCATATCCAGCTGGCTCTGGCCACAACTCCATTTTGGAAAATCGGATCTAGATCTTCGTCTACCAGGTTCTCATTTTCATTGACTCCGGCGAACTCTTTTTTCAATAATGTTATGTAGGGCATTGCTGATATATGTAGCAATGTATGCTTCTTTGTCACGAAGTTGTGAGCGTATCCTGCGTTTAAGTTCATACTTAGGTATATTATCGACGTCGGGAATACCAAATCTTCGTTTGAAACTATACGTGGAAGGTCGTTCGACGGGGAATAGTGATAGTATCCGGTAAATGACAGGCCGAAGAGAGGACTTCCTGCACTTTTTTCCTGCCTCATACTATGTGAAAAGGCGGCGTTGTATGAAAATTTACGATAACGCAAGGCATAGTAACTGTTGATTTGAGCACGGTAGATAGAGAAGGTTGTGGTCGGGATATCTTCTAATCTGTTGAATGATATTTTGTTTCCACGTGACGCTGAAAAACTTAGGTCGGCTCCCCACGCGTCGCCATAATAACTGAAACTGAACTCAGAGTTGTATTGAGTCTTGTTTTTTGAGAAAGATCGTAGGTCGAAACTATAACCGAGCCCGAAATTACGGTAGCCAAGCCAAAATCCGATTTTGAAGATTGGATCGGATGTGATGGTGCAATAATTCGACAAAGTATCTGAAATGGGATCCCATCTGAACATCGTTTGCCCATCAATCATGTTGAAATTCAGCTTGACCTGCAGACCATAGTCGTTGGTGGTAATGTAGTTGGTATCCACCGACGTCTTCAACAAACGGGAGATCACTCTATCCCAGATATGCTTTTCCTCCTCGTATTCTGTGACGTAGATATACTCTTCTCCTGGATGCAGACTGTCTATATAGATGTAACTGTCGTTTTCCCTTTCGTATTCGACAGAGAATCGTTCTGAAACAGAATCAGAATAAATCGGAGACTCTATATATTTCCAATTCCCGTTTTCGTTTTCGTTTTCGTTTTCGTCTTCGTTTTGGTTTTCGTTTTGGTTTTCGTCAACCACAGCCTGCGCCATTCCGAAAAATGGAACGGCTATCATAGCAATTATGGCAAGCAGACGGTAGAGACGCATTTACTTATTGATGATATGAATGTCGCGCTGAGGGAAAGGAATCTGAATACCCTTTTCATTTAAGGTATTGTAGATAATCTCTTTTGCTCTTGAGACAATAACCAATTTGTTTTCCACCAATATCCACATCACAACATAAAGATCAACTGAACTGTCGCCAAAATCATTGAAAAGGATACTGATTTTCTTGTCTGGATCGACGTTGGCTTTAGATCCGGTCTTCTCGTAGTGCATACAGTCAAGTTTTTCCACAAGTGCCTTTCTGACATCTTCAATGTTTGTGCCGTAAGCCACACCGACCGGTAGCTTCACAAGCTCGTAACCGTGGTTGCGGGTAAGGTTTTTGAATGTCTTTGTGAAAAGCGTAGAGTTGAGGAATGCGATGACGCATCCGTCCAAAGTGATGAGCTGTGTGCTCTGATATGTGATGGACTCTACCTTTCCTCTCACACCGTCGCACTCAATGAAATCACCAACTCTCACGCGTCGGCCTGTCATCAGAGAGATGCCATAGAAGAAGTTGTTGAGCATATCTCGCATGGCGAATCCGAGACCGGTGGCAAGACCAGCAGTTACGATTGAAATACCGCTCTTTGGCACCTGTAGCAAAAACAAGATGAAAATGAAGTAGATTCCCCACACAATGATGGAAATCAAATTGTTGGCAAGAGAGATGTTGGCTCTCTCAATCTCATGAGCCTCTCTGTGCTTTAGCTTCAAATGCTTGTAGATGGAGCGGAGAATGTATGATAGAAATTTGAAAATGAAGTAGAATTCCAACACCACTACCAATTTGAACAACGACAACTGACACAAATCCTCGATATCAAGGAAGTTAGTGAAAAAGATATCCTTGCACATGGCTGTCAAGTCGAAGATATCTGTGGCGATGTAGATACAAAGAAGGAATGATAACACCGCAGCCACAGGAATCAAACACATTGTCACAAGATCCAAGAACCATGTGTAGGTGATGTTGTCGCCCTGGTTAGTCTGTAGTTCGATAATCTTTTTGTTGAGTGCCTTGTCGTACTCCTTGTTAGGAGTCTCTGTCTCTATTATACCATTCTTTTTAAGAATATGTTTAGCCACTTTGTTCTTTTCAAACTCCTTCATGTATTCCGAAGCGAATGTCAACGCCTGGACACAAGTGAGCTGAACCAACCACCAGATAAACACTTCCACAGCCAAAAGTGCATATCCGAGCCATGCCATTACACATGCCACCGTCATGATTGAAAGTGAAATCCATGCATAGATCTCATCGTATTTAGGAATATTGGCGTGGTGTTTCTTTACAGAATGGAATCCCCATATCGTGAAGATGATAAGCATAGGAGGGAATAGAATCACCACAAGATTGTTAGGTACAAACAAAATACGGAAGATGATGATCACAAGTCCCATTATCAAAATAGGGAAGTAGCATGAGAATGCACTTTTGATCTGGTATTTGTTTGTGCGGTAAACCAAAGATAGGGTGATCGCGGCAATCAAAAGCATATACTCAATTAGTCGGGAGCATGCCATTGCCAAAAAGTTCTGACTCGTAAATATTTGTGGTAAAGTGCACAATATTGTAAATAGAAGGCATGTTAGAGAGAGAGCATAGTAAGGGATAAATTCCTCTTTGAACTTTTTCTTACCGAATTTCTTTAGACAGAACCATGCGATAGCAGCAGCCATTAGCAAGACGACGAAAATCGACAAGATAAGGACAATGATGGTTGTGCCTCCCCAATCGGAGTGGATGTTGGTATTGTTGCTTACATACTTATCTTTGATATCGTTGCATGCATTGTAATAGTAAGACGGAAAATTTTTAAGTACAGAGACGTAATTGTTGCCACCGTTGGTGAAAATACTCTGCTGGATTGACTCGTATTTGCCAAGAGCGTAGTCGTTGACTGATTTCAATCGAGACTCAACGCGCTCGTAAAGAGCTTTGTCCTTAATGATATGGTCACGTATAGAGATATAGTCGGCAAGAATCTTCTTTGACAAAGCCACACATGAGTCACGCTCCACCTGACTTGTCTCAGAGAGCATGAAATCTTTCAGGCTGGCCATGAAAAGTTTTGCTGATTTTGGTGCCGACGGTACCTTTAGTGAGTCGCCGGCAATCTTTCCCTGCTCATTCATCTCTTTGGTGATCTCTCTCGCTTTGGCAAGCATAAAACTGTCTTGCTTGGCTTCCATGATCTTCATGTTCTCCTCTGCCGATGTCGAAGTTGTGTCGCCACCGAGATGTTTGCCAAAGATATTGATGCCTGTGCCTTTAGATGTTGAGTCGGACAACGATTTACCGTATTTCTCAGCTTCGTATGCGGCAGTAGCTCTTGCAACTGCTTTATTTATAGAGTCTTCTTTCATTTTGACAACTCTCAAGCTGTCGAAATTGAATCTTTTCTTTCTTGGAGGGATATTCTCCAACGCCTCAATCAAAAGAGTATAGCGCTTGATCTCATTGTCGAGTTTCTTTATGTTTGCGTCGAAAGGCATTCTCCTGCTTTTGAAGTTGCGATACTGAGTAGTCGCCTCATGGCAGGCGTATGCCATATCAAAAATATAATCTTGTTTTTGGCTATAGAGCATCAAAGCTATTTTCTCACTCTCTTGTATTGTCTCTAATGCTTCTTTATGCTGTTTCACATTCAAGCTGTCGTAACTCTTCATTATGTCGAGCTCTTCCTTATATGTTTTCTCCAGTTCTGCTTTTAGCACGCTCACTGTCATATCTAGGTTTTGCTCGTTGAGAACGGCAAAAACTTGTGTGCAGAATGCAAATAATAGGACAAGGACTCCTAAGAATCTATTTTTCATCATTAATTTGTGAGATGTTGAAATTATCTGCAAAATTAGTCAATTACATCAATTTATGAATATGATTTTATTAAGAATCAATGGATATATGCTCAAAATGATTTGATTAAATGATTTTTTCTTGCTTTTATTTTGATAATTGTTGTATATAAATTTATTTTGTAGGTGCATGAATTGGTTAAATGGTTCCCCAAATTGATGCGAGTGTATGTGTGAACCAAAAGGATTATATATATTATGGACTTTAAGAAAGATGTTTTAGTAGCTGCGTTGGCAGTGCCTATGTGCACAATGGCAGCCGACATGTCGTTGCAGACAAATCAGATTGGATATCCTGCTCAGTCAGTAAAGCAGGCTATGGTCTGCAATCCTAACGTTTCTGAATATGCTATTGTTGATGCCAAGAGTGGAACAGTGGTCTATAAAGATTCACTTCCAAAGTCGAAATCGTGGAGAGCATCAGGTGATAACGTCACTTGGGCTGATTTCACTAAATTCTCCATTCCAGGTGAGTACAAGTTGACAATTGGTGATAAGGAGTCTGCTCCATTCAAGGTGCAGAAGAACGGTCATGTTTACGACGAAGTGTTGTCTCAGGCAATGAAGGGATTCTATTTCTGGCGTTGCAGTACACCGATCGAAAGCAAGTTCTCTAAATTTAAAGGTGTTGATTATTCGCGTAAGGCTGGACACCCAGATGATAAAGTCGCCATCTACACAAATGGTAAGGGAGCAAAGATGCATCGTGACGCTCATGGAGGATGGTATGACGCAGGAGATTATGGTAAATACACTGTGAATGCGGCTATCACACTTCACACTTTGCTTACAGCATACCAGTTGAATCCATCGTATTTCGATAATCTTGATTTGAATATTCCTGAAAGTGGCAACCATACAGCTGATATCCTTGACGAGTGTATGTATGAGTTGAAATGGATGCTTTTAATGCAGGATGAGGCTGACGGCAGCGTCTACAATAAGGTCACTACACTTCAGTTCCCTGATATGATTATGCCAGTCGACGATAAGAAAGAGCGTTTCTTGGTCGGTAAGTCAATGGATTGCGCATACGATTTCGCTGCGACTATGGCTTTGGCGTCTCGCATCTATAAAGGCAACACTGATTATCCTGATTTTTCAGAGAAGGCCATGTCTGCGGCAAAAAGAGCTTACGATTGGGCTGCAGCACAGCGTCATTATGTAATGTTCCAGAATCCTAATGATTGTAATACAGGATCATACGCATCAAGTGAAATGAAGGATGAGCAGTTCTGGGCAGCATCAGAGATGTTGATCTCAACAGGTGATGCCAAGTATGCTTCTGTACTAAAGTTGAATCAGTATTTCTCAGTTCCATTCTGGGGAGAGGTCAGCACACTAGGTTTGATATCAATGATGCTTAATGAGGATGCGTTGCAGGAGAAGGTAGACGTGAAAATGGTAGAGAGAAAGTTCAAGGAGCTTGCCGACGACCTTCTTTCAATCTACAACGAGAGTGTAGGACGTGTTCCATTGAGAGAATATTTCTGGGGATCTAATGGTCAGGTGGCAAACTCAGGTATGGTGCTTGCGATGGCTTGCAAGAGATTGAACTCAGAGAAGTATTTGGCTGCAGCTCAGTACTGTCTTGACTATATACTTGGCGCAAATGCTATAGGTTACTGTTTCGTGACTGGATTCGGTACAAAGTCGCCAATTAATATCCACGACCGTAGAAGTATCGCCGACGGAATCAGCACACCAATCCCAGGATATTTGGTAGGTGGACCATCACTTGACCAGACATCAGACTGTGGCAACAGCGCATATCCAACAGTTAAGTATGCGGCAAAGACATACCTTGACATGTCATGTAGCTACTCTACAAATGAGATCGCCCTTAACTGGAACGCTCCGCTTGTTTCGTTGATCTCACAGATTGTCAACGCTTACAAATAAGAGAGTTATCAAAATCTAAATATTGGAGACGCGAGAAATTGCGTCTCCTTTTTTTGTCAGGTTTATAATATGTAAATATTTTTTTGTACTTTTGCAGTGTCAGTTCCCGCCAAGCCTCTTTATAATGCTCAAATGCGCGGGGCTTTTTTTATTATTTTAATTAGATTAGTAATATGGCAAAAAGAAATTTCACAAAAACTTATTCATCTCCGTCTAGTTTAGTAACATTGTTGAAATCTCGTGGATTGGAGATCCGTAACGAACAAGAAACGGAATGTTATTTAAAAAATATTGGCTATTATAGATTGTCTGCTTATATGTATCCTTTTTTATTGATTCCTAAAACGCAACATCTGTTTAAGCAAGGTTCATCGTTTAATAAGGTAATTATGCTTTATAAGTTTGATAAGAAACTTCGTATGTTGCTTTTTAATGAGATCGAGAAGATAGAAGTTGCAGTTAGAGAAACAATAATAAATATCACAGCAGAACAAACAAAAGACGATTTTTGGTTGACAAATCCTGTTCATTTTGCTAATCACCAATCATTTAATGAAACATTTAATTTGATAAACAGAGAATATCGGAAGTCAAAAGAGGACTTTATTCAGCATTTTAAGAACACTTACGTTGATACTTATCCGCCAGCATGGATTATGGGAGGACTTCTTACAATGGGATCTATAAATATTGTTTATCGAAATTTGAAGGAGGATAGAATACGAAAAAAAATATCACATCATTTTGACCTTCAACCAAAAGTTTTTGAATCTTGGCTTACAACATTAACTCTTGTTCGAAATTCATGTTGCCATCATTCTAGAGTTTGGAATAAAATTAATTTTATACTTCCTGTAATGCCTCGTCGTATAAACCGTCCTTGGATAAGTCAGCAGGTAGATATGCGCAGAATATATTTTGACATTTGTATCATTAAGTATTTTCTTGATGTTATATCTCCCAATAATGATATGCTTTCAAAATTACGATGGCTTTTCTTTGTCGATTTTCCTGAAATTGATCTCAGGGCATTAGGTTTTCCAGAAGGTTGGGAGATGGAACCACTTTGGAAATAACTATTCATTTCTGATTCATAAATATTTATTCTCATAAAATTCCATCTAATTTCATCAGTTTGCAATTTTTTTTACTAAATTGCGAAAAATTTAGATTTTCCTTACGAAGAATTTAAAAGTATGAGTGATAAAATGGTGAAATTTTGCCGCTATATGAGGCAGAGCGTCGGCACGCTGTTGGTGACAATTGGAGTGTGCGTATTGGTCGCTATACTCGCTTTCTCGTGGGCATTTTTGAACCCAATCGCTCGTGCGCTTGATGCTATTGCGTTTACTGATAATTATTTATACACGGAGAACTTAAGGGAAGGTGATTTGGATTACTGCATGGATGTCGCATTTGTCAACATGTCGGGTGTCCATTCAAGATTGGAAATCGCGGAAGGTCTTGATTATATTTCTAAGCTTGGTCCTAAAGTTGTGGCGATGGATTGTATTTTTAGCCACAATATCTCGTCGGATTCATTAGAGAACGACAGTCTTCGCAACGTCATCTCAAGAATTCCAAATTTTATTTCTGCTCAGCGTATTGTGAAGATGGGTGATTCTGTTGCCGTGGAAGAATCTTTCTACCATGATGTCTGCTATAACGCGAGTGTGAATATCGATGAGGGAATTGTGAGATACTTCTATCCCGACTCGGTCACTGTCGGTGGATTGACGCTTCCTTCTTTTGTGGGTGAGATCCTTCGTCTTGGTTTCCCTGATAAGTATAAGATGCTTCAGGAGCGAGGAAATGATGAGGAACTTATCAATTACAAGAAGATGCAGGTCGACGTGTACGATATGCGTAAGATGCTTGATATGGAGCTCTTCCTTGATGCTTTCGATATTCAGGACAGAGTTATCCTTGTAGGTGATATGGACGACTTGAGAGATTATCACACTATCGCAACTGAACTTTATGGTATGCGTCGTATCAATGGAACGTTGATTCATGCCTATAGTATAGCCACTGCGACTAAAGATAACCGTCTTATTACGAATATGTCTGATTCTTGGGCAATAATCTGGGGATTGATTATCACTCTTGCCTTCAACTATTTCTGTTGTTGGGCTTACGAGGCTTACGAAAAGACAAACGGTATGATTATCAACTTCACTCAGCTTGGCTTCCTTCTTGGAATGATGCTGTTGGGAGGTTTGACATTCATCAACTTCAGATATAATCTCAACTATACCTATGCTATGATCGGTGTGGGATTAGGTGGATTCAGTAGTGAACTTTGGTTGTGGCTTGAGTCTCTCGGCCCTTACCAGTGGTTGGCTAAGAAGTGGCCATGGTTAAATATGTGATGAAATGATATAAATTTGATATAGAGATGAAATATAATATGAAACGAATAGGTTTAGCTATTTTGACATTGCTGCTTTGCTTGCCTACATTTGCGGCTCTTAAAGCAGTGAAGAACCAGACTACAAACAAGTGGGGATTCCAAGATCCTAAGACTCTTCGTACTGTGATCAAGCACGCTTACGATGAGGTTGATCCTGCTCACGCTTTTGTTGGTTCGAAGGATTATGCTGTTGTGCGCCAGGGTAAATTCTGGGGTGTGATCAACACAGAGGGAGATGTCATTGCAAAGATGGTGTTCAAAAATAAGAATATCGCTTTCAAGGCTGCTCACGCTCAGTGGAGAAAGGCTCGCGTCGAGGATTACCTATATGATGCAGCCGACGGTAATGGTAAGTTCGGTTACGCCAACTACTATGGTGACTTTGTGATTTCTCCAGTGTTTGATGAGATTGATGATGTTTACACATTGTCCGGCACTTCGGAATATGCGATTGTAAAGCATAAAGGTCTTTGGGGTGCAATCGACAAGGACGCTAAGTATATCATCAAACCAGTAATGGTCAATAAGGAGAGCATCCTTCAGGCTGCAAAGGAGTGGGGCGAGTATGCTCCTCTTGGCCAGACTGCTTACGAGGCTATGGATTCTCAGACAAGAAAGAAGGGTTTTGCCAACTATCTTGGAAACTGGATCATTAAGCCTTTCCTTGACGACTACGACAAGACATGTATGTTCACTCCAGACCGTAACTTCGCTGTAGTTAAACGTGGTGGCAAATGGGGATGTGTCGACCGTGGTGAGAAATGGATCGCTCAACCTGCTTACGCTTCAGCTGCTGAGGCTAAAAAGGCTGGTTTCGCATGGCAACAGAAGAATCCTAAGGCTGGCACACGTCCGTCGGAGGCTCATAATGTAGACGATGGTAAGTTTAAGGGCTCGTTGTTGGCAAGCGCAACTCCATCAACTCCAACAAAACCTCAGACTCCGTCGACTCCAGTTGTGAATCCGCAGACACCGACAACTCCAGTTGCTTCAGGTGCTCCTACAATCACAATCGTCTCACCTAAGGATGGTGCTCAGTACACTAATCCAGAGATGACATTCGTTTACCAGGCTAAGACTGCTGATGGCAGCAAACCATCTATCATAGCATATATCAATGGTGAGCTTCAGCCAACTACAAAGGGTGTGAAGCAGCTTTCTGATCAGATCACTCTTACTCTTCCACGTAAGGAGGACGTCTGCAGAGTGCAGCTAATCGCTAAGGATAGCAAGGGCTTGAGCAGTGATCCTGCAGTCGTAAGATTGTACTACAAGGCAGATTCCAACAAACCAGCTTTGCATGTTGTCTCTGTCGGTGTAAGTGATTACGATCAGGCTGATTTGAAGCTTCAGCACGCTTCTAAGGATGCCGCTGATTTCTTGAGCGCTATCCAGAACAGCAACTTGAGCTACTATAAGAATTTGGCTACTGCATCTCTTGTCACAGATAAGAATGCTAACGACCGCGCAATCAAGAAGCAGATGTCGCAGCTTGTCAACAAGGTAGAGCAGGGCGACGTCGTTATGCTATACTTCTCTGGACACGGTGCTAAGGAAGGCGACGATACTTACTTCTTGTCGGCTAACGCAGAGAGCGAGGATTTGTTCTCTACAGCCGTTAATTTCGACGTTATCAGAAGCGCTACAAAGCGTTTGAAGGATAAGAGATGTAAGATCATCATCTTTATGGATGCTTGCCACTCTGGCGCAATGTACGGACAGAAGTCGGTGGCAGAGCCATTCTCACTTGCTGATCCAGGCATCATCGGATTCTACTCAAGCACAGCAAGCCAGAAGTCGAACGAGAGCGAGGAGTGGAAGAACGGTATCTTCACAAAGGCTTTGATCGAGGGTATCAACGGTAAGGCTGTCGACGAGGAAGGAAACATCACAATCGATGGTTTGGAGAAATACATCCGTCAGCAGGTACGTACTTCTACAAACGGCAAGCAGATGCCAATCTTTGAAAATAAACAAGGAAACTATATATTGTTCCCAAAAAGAAACTAATTAACCAATAGGAGGGCAAAGTTATGAAGAGAATGTTATCAGTTGCCTGCATGCTTATTATGGCAGTGGCAACATACGCAGGAAATCTTTTCGTTTACGCTGTAACGGGAAGTGTGGAGAAGAAGGCTGGAAACACTTGGCAGGCGCTTACAAAGCGTGCTGAGCTTCAGGAGTCTGACGTAGTCCGTGTGAAAGATGGTGCAAGCCTATCAATTATCGATAAGTCTGCTCAGAAGATATATGCCACAGGTGCTGTGGACGGTAAGACTATCGGCACAATCATGAAGGAGCAGGGAAATGCGTCGTCGGCTTCAGCTGAGTTCGTAGGCCACGCAGTTAAGTCTTTGTTCAACGGTAATGGCACTGACAATATCAGCCATGCCGCAGCCGGATGTACTTATCGTGGAGATATCATTGAGAGCGATATCGCAAAGGCTATCTTGGCAAAGAAGAACAGCGAGACTCAGTTTAATGTCAGCAATGAGAAGAGCGACTTCGGTATCTCATTCGACCTTGTCGACACTAAGACAGGCGAGCTTGTAGTGGCTGCAAAGGCAGGTAAGGAGGTTTACTTCAGAGTTAAGAACAACAGTTCTAAGATCCTTTATGTAAATGTGATCGACGTCGCATCAAACGGCGAGATGGCAGAGTGTTTGCCAATCGACGACGCTCAGACATTGTCTCACTTGTTGATCCCAGCAAACTGTGTGATCGACCTTGAGGATTATCCAATCGAGTTGACTTACCCACTTGGTACAGACAATCTTGTGTTGGTGGCTTCAGAGGTGCCTTACGATCTTCGTCAGGTGAACAAGTTCTTGAAGATGTCTAACATCAAGGCTGACTCTAAGCAGCAGATCGGTGTCTACTCACGCACTATTGCGATTATGCAGTAAGAAATAGCAAATGAAAATATTATGGGCGACGGGAATGTTCTCGTCGCCTTTTTTTATTTGGGAATTCACAATTCACAATTCATAATTCATAATTCATAATTGTCGGTACATGCCAACGATGGTATTCTTTCCGATTTTGGATTACATCTCGTAGAGACGCACGGACGTGCGTGTAAAAAAAGCGTGTGTTAGAAAAAATCACAGTTTTATTTAGAGTTTTCCTAAAAAACTTTAATTTTGCGGACATTGTATAAAAGGATATATTAGGAATTACAAATGAGAGGATTTTATTGTATGAATATTGCCTGTGGAGGATCGTCAAAATTTTTGATGATTGACAATTTATTTGTATACAATACAATACAATACAATACAATACAATACAATACAATACAATACAATACAATATTTAAATGCCGTAGAGACGCGAGATCTCGCGTCTTGCGTAATTTTAAACACCATAAAGACGGGGCATGCCCCGTCTCTACGAAATATGATAATACGGAGGTTGTTGGCGAAAGCCAGCAATCTCCTTTTTTGTGTGCGATTTAACGAAAACGAAGACGAAAACGAAAATGGCGAAGCGTTGCAATTTTTGAAAAATTCGTGGGTAATTTATGTTAATTCGTGTTCAAATGAAATCGCCCAAGCGAATTGAATTTTACGAATCATTTACGGAAATTTTACGTTCAATAGAATTGAGAAATAATTAAAATTTAACAATATGAGAAAATTTGTAACAATCATTTCATTGATTGCCTGTTGCTTCTCTTCATTTGCTTCTTCGTTTATTGGCATATCTGCCGACGGAAGCAAGGATGAGTTTCAGATAGGCAATGTGCGAAGTCTCAAATTATCCCCGCAGAAGACTGGGGACAAAGGGTATCGGACAATTGTGTTCAACCAGAGTTCATCAAGTGCGGAATCTGTATCGTCGCCAGTAGCGATTATGTCATATCCGAATCCTGTGACTGACTATATCACAATTTCTGGAATAGAAGAAAGTGATGAGGTAAAAGTTATAAATATGGAAGGTACGATTGTTTTGCAGGGAAGAGGAACCAGAGTCGAAGTCAATGGCTTGTCTGCTGGCAATTACATTCTATCAGTTAAAAATCAATCTGTTAAATTTATAAAAAAATAAGATACTATGAAGAAATTATTTCTTTTTGTGGCAGTGGTGATTTCAGCTATTTCAGCCATTGCATCAGACCAGTTTTATGTCATTATGAAGGACGGTTCAGCAAAAAGTTTTCCTTCCGACAAAGTAGACAGCATCACGTTTGACGCCCCTCAGATTGCCAATACAAAGGGATTCAGTGTTTTGATGGCAGAGATAGATAAGTTGAAGAAAGAGATAGAGGTGTTGAAGTCTAATGGAGGTGGTAGCAACATTACGTCGCCAGATTTAGGCTCTTTGAATGGCCACGATTATGTCGATCTTGACTTGCCAAGTGGTTTGAAGTGGGCAACTATGAATGTAGGTGCTACAAAGCCAGAAGAGTATGGAGACTATTTTGCATGGGGCGAAGTAAAAACAAAAGATAGTTATGATTGGGATAATTGCACCACTAAAGAAAAAACAGAATCACAATTACTGTCAGCCTCAATAATAGGTAAAAATTGCAGGTTAACTGCAAAATATGATGCAGCATCACAGAATTGGGGAGGTAAATGGAGAATGCCAACAACAGCTGAATTTCAAGAGTTGCGAATTTATTGCACTTGGACATGGTCAGAGTATGAAGGTGTCTATGGATACAAGGTGTCAAGTAGTCGAAATGGCAAATCGATTTTCCTTCCTGCCGCTGGCAGCTTCGATCGTACTTCGAACTACTATGAGGGTGAACGTGGCTACTACTGGTGTTCTAATATGTACACGCTCCTTTTAAGCAGCTCTTACTACTTCTCCTTCGATTCAGAAAGTTTTAATAGTAGCTACTCCAGCCGCAGCTCCGGGCGCCCTGTCCGTCCTGTCTCAGAATAAAATGCCGGGCGAACGCCTGCCTTGGATTATTTGATTCATTTGGTTATTTGCAAATTTAATTATTTTGAATCAATGCTATGGACGAATTTTTGGGCGTAGGGGCAGGTTTCAAACCTGCCCGGAAGTTCCGTTGACGGAATCGACGGCAACAGTGGCGAAGAGAATAAAGAAATAATTAAAATTTTACAATATGAGAAAATTTGTAACAATCATTTCATTGATTGCCTGTTGCTTCTCTTCATTTGCTTCTTCGTTTATTGGCATATCTGCCGACGGAAGCAAGGATGAGTTTCAGATAGGCAATGTGCGAAGTCTCAAATTATCCCCGCAGAAGACTGGGGACAAAGGGTATCGGACAATTGTGTTCAACCAGAGTTCATCAAGTGCGGAATCTGTATCGTCGCCAGTAGCGATTATGTCATATCCGAATCCTGTGACTGACTATATCACAATTTCTGGAATAGAAGAAAGTGATGAGGTAAAAGTTATAAATATGGAAGGTACGATTGTTTTGCAGGGAAGAGGAACCAGAGTCGAAGTCAATGGCTTGTCTGCTGGCAATTACATTCTATCAGTTAAAAATCAATCTGTTAAATTTATTAAAAAATAAGATACTATGAAGAAATTATTTCTATTTGTGGCAGTGGTGATTTCCGCTATTTCAGCCATTGCATCAGATCAGTTTTATGTCATAATGAAGAACGGTTCAGAAGAAAGTGTTCCTTCTGAGAAAGTAGACAGTATTACGTTTGACGACCCACAGATTGCCAATGCAAAAGGGTTCAATGATTTGATGTCTGAGATAGAGAAGTTGAAGAAGGAGATAGAGGTGTTGAAGTCTAATAGTGGTGATGGCCACGATTATGTCGATCTTGGCTTGCCAAGTGGTTTGAAGTGGGCAACTATGAATGTAGGTGCTACAAAGCCAGAAGAGTATGGAGACTATTTTGCATGGAGCGAAGTAAAATCAAAAGATTATTATGCTACTAGCTTAAATTCCTCAAAAACAATATCACAATTAGAGTCAGACTCAATAATAGATAAAAATGGCAGGTTAACTGCAAAATATGATGCAGCTTCACGGAATTGGGGAGGTAAATGGAGAATGCCAACAATAGCTGAATTTATTGAGTTGCGGAATAATTGCACTTGGACAAGGTTAGAGTATAAAGGTGTGGATGGATACGAGGTGGCAAGTAAGGTAAATGGCAAATCAATTTTCCTTCCTGCCACTGGCTACCGCTATAAAACTAATATTGAAGAAAACTCTTACTGGCAATACTGGAGTTCTTCTGTGGAGTATCATAATTACCAAGCTTACTACTTTAATTCCATAGAGGCGATACCCGGCTCTCGCTCCCTAGGGCGCCCTGTCCGTCCTGTCACCAAATAAAGTGCCGGGCGAACGCCCGAGTCGGATTATTTGATTCATTTGATTATTTGCGAATTTAATTATTTTGAATCAATGCTATGGACGAATTTTTTTGGGCGTAGGGGCAGGTTTCAAACCTGCCCGGAAGTTCCGTTGACGGAATCGACGGCAACAGTGGCGAAGAGAATAAAGAAATAATTAAAATTTTACAATATGAGAAAATTTGTAACAATCATTTCATTGATTGCCTGTTGCTTCTCTTC
>JAKSKW010000029.1 GCA_024401495.1 Paludibacteraceae bacterium | reverse complement strand
TATATACGTCTATATCATTACGTTATATGATTACAGTCCCGTCCATACCGCCAAAAGGAGTTCAGAAATGAGCTCCTTTTTTTGTTTCGTGTGTCAAGTTATAACTTGACACACGAAACAAAAAAAGACGGGGATATACCCCGTCTATATAATTGGAGGATAATAGATTCTATAATGTATCAGCGAACGATTTCAAATCCTTATAGAATTTATCTGTATAATCCTTTGTCTCCTCTGGAGCATCTCCATCAGTCAAAAGATAGACAGTCTGCATACCTGCCTTATAGCCAAACTGCAAATCAGAAACAGAATCACCCACCATTGTAGACTCGGCAAAGTTTACCTCTGGAAAATCTCGTTTGGCATCTTTAGCCATACCTATGGCAGGCTTGCGTCTACCCGTCTCTTCACATGTTTTGTCGATACAGTGGTAAATTTTATCAATTCTTCCACCCGCGTCTACGACATCCTTAATCATTGAAGCGTGTACCTCTTCAAGATCTTGTTCAGAGAAAAGACCTTTGCCGATGCCTCGTTGGTTTGTGACAATAAAGATTCTATCAAACTTCTTTGCAAAGACTGCCAACGCGTCCCTCACACCGTTGAGAAACTGAAACTCCTCTGGCTTCGTCACATATCCGTCGACTACCCTCTTATTAATAGTACCGTCTCTATCAAGGAAAAGATATTTTGCCTTTGGGAAAAGACCACCAAACTCACGTTGAGCCTTATAGTAATCCTCAGGGACACCGATGTCAATGAAATAACCACCAAACGGATATGCCACAATGTTTTTGCGGAAAGACGGCATTTCAAGAATCTCCTTCTCAAAAGAGAATTTAGCAGGCATTCCTTGAGCATGTAGCCAACCCTTCTTCACGATATAGATTCCACCGTTGATGTATCCCTCTCCACTCAATTTGCCCTTCTCAACGAAGTCCTGCAAATTACCGTCGGCATCCACCTTAACAGCTCCATATCTCTCGACATTTTCCACTTTGCGTAGAGCAATAGAGATGTTGTTTCCCTTATCAAAATGGAACTTTTCAAAAACCTTGAAATCAATGTCAAAAAGAGTGTCTCCATTAAGCACAAGGATATCGTTGCTCTTAGCATAAGTCGACGCAAGGGCAATCGCTCCACCAGTGAAAAGCGGAGTAGTTTCCTGAGCGTAACTGATTTTGATTCCACGGTAGCTATCCCCAAAATATTCCTGCACTTTCTCGTGCATGTAGCCAGTGGATAGGATAACGTGGTTGATACCAATTCCACGCAGACGAGCGAACAAGTAAGCCAAGAAAGGTCTACCGTCGACAGGAGCCATAGGTTTCGGAATATTTCCAAGCACATGTTTCAGACGTGTGCCGAACCCTCCTGCCAATATAATCGCTTCAGTAATCATATTGTCCAAGTCTTTAATCCGTTGGAAGTAAACTCATATCTCTTAGCAGCGACGCCAAGTTCAGCCAACGCTCTCTCAACAGCGAAACGAGTGCAGTTAGGGCAGTAGAAGAACATGAATCCTCCACCACCTGCACCTGAGATTTTTCCACCCGTCGCTCCTGCCTTAAGGGCAGTTTCATATAGTTTATCGATAAAAGGATTAGAGATTCCCTCCGTCATCTTTTTCTTGTATTCCCAGCCGAAATTAAGAAGCTCACCCATCGCATCGATATCACCCTTAAGAAGATGCTCTTTCATCTGAACAGCCTGCTCCTTCAATTTATGCATTGCTTCGATTGAAGTCTGATTCTTTCCCTTCACATTCTTCACCTGTCCCTCGATAATCTTAGCAGACTCACGACTAGTCTGAGTATAGCAAAGAAGAAGGTTGTGGGCAAGTTCGTTCTGGAATTGACAACGCACACGAAGAGGGTTAACAATAACCTTATTGTCTGCGTAGAACTCCATAAAGTTGACGCCGCCAAATGTAGCCGCGTATTGGTCTTGCTTTCCTCCAGCCATTTGCAAATCCTCACGCTCGATCTTATATGCAAGCTGAGCAATATCATATTCGCCTAGAGGAAGTTTGAGCCACTCGGCAAAAGCTCCAACTATCGCCACCATAAGAGTAGACGACGTACCAAGTCCAGAACCTGCAGGAGCATCAACGTGTAATGTGATTCGGAATGAAAGTGGAGAATGAGTAAAGTCAGATACAATTCTATTATAGGCTCCGCGTGCCAATACGAAAAATCCGTCAGTAGACAATCTTTCAGTGGCATCACAAACCTCAAACTCATCACAATCAGGACCAACAAATTCTACCTTACCATTATCCAGGGGTTCGATAGTGGCATATGCATACATGTTAATTGTTGCGTTGAGAATGGCACCTCCATAAAGGTCAGAGAATGGTGAAACATCAGTACCACCACCCGCAAGCCCAAGTCTCAACGGTGCTTTACTACGGTATATCATGTTTGTTATTTTAAGTTCTTCACTAATATAACGGAATATCCGTCGCTTTTATTGTTTTACTATGTCAAAAGTAACGAATAAATTTTATTTTCATGGTTGAAATACGTAACAAATATCGGTTATTTGAAGCACATTATCATTGACTAACACTGACTAAATTTCGCTTTGAATCAACTTTTACATCTTTTGACGCAAAAATCCTAAATGTGATTATATACGAGTAAAACTAAACATGCTTATTTTAACTTACCATCAACAATCCTCAGATTAGGACAACCTCTATTTAATCTCCATCCTTAGTGTAGACACAAAAAAAGGTGCGAGCCTCTTGGTCCGCACCTTCTCTTGTTTATCCGTCAAGACGGGGGCATGCCCCGTCTCC
>JAKSKW010000028.1 GCA_024401495.1 Paludibacteraceae bacterium | reverse complement strand
CCTGCTCCCAAAGCAGGTGCGCTAACCGGACTGCGCTACACCCCGAAGAGAACTGCTTCATGAGTGCAAATCTTAGTTTAAGAAGTTGCTGTTCTCATTTAGCGGGTGCAAAGATAGGACTTTTTTCTTCTCAATCCAAATTTAAAAGGAACTTTTTTTCAAAAAAGGCCATTTTTCGCAAAAAACGCTTCCAAAAACTGGATTATTGACACTTCCAAACGGCAAAAGCCTCATTTTTTACCTATTTCAAGGTACTGACTAGTGATTTCGATCAATAAAATAATCAATCAAGGCCTTCAAAGCGTCTCTTGCAGGAGAAGGAGACTGCATATCGAGGAGTTTCTTCGCATCAAAAGCGATATTTTTCATTTTAGCCTGTGCATACTCAATTCCTCCAACAGCCTTAGCGAATTCGACCAGCTGTTCTACCTGATCATGATTCAGCTCTCGGCTTCCTTCCAGTAATGCACGCATCTTCTCAGATTCTTCAGCAGGACCATGTTGCAGAGCATAGAGCAAAGGAAGTGTTACCTTTCCCTCCATGATATCATGGCCGGAAGGCTTTCCAATATCGACAGATGGATAATAATCAAAAATATCATCACGGATCTGGAACACGAGTCCCATCAGTTCGCCAATCTGCCCCATCCGGTCAACTATTTCCTCAGAAGAACCTGCACTCAAAGCACCTATCTTCATACATGCAGAAAAGAGAGAGGCCGTCTTACCACTTATCACCGAAAAATAAGCAGATTCGCTCAAAAGATGACTACGGACATTAGATAATTGTTCCAATTCACCCTCCGAAAGGCGAATTACCATATTGGCCAAGATATTTGAAATAACGAGAGATCCTGTGCTATTACTTGCGACAAGACACTTCGAGAGGAAGAAATCTCCCATCAACACAGCGACCTTATTATCCCAAACCTTATTGATAGAACTCATTCCTCGTCGTTCATCACTCTTATCGATGACATCATCATGCATCAAAGAAGCATTATGAAGAAGCTCTAATGCGACAGCACCCTGTATTGCCATATCACTCACTTCTCCCCCAACCATCTTTGCTGCGAGCAATGTCACAACAGGGCGCAATTGTTTGCCACGACGATCCAAGAAATAATGAATGACATTATCAGCTAATGGCACATGAGTGGAAAGAGCACGCTCAAAACTATCCTCGAATTTGAGCATCTCTTGTTCGACACACGACTTGATCAAATCCATTTTATCCATATCACCTATATATTATATATAATGTGTATTTCCGATTTATTCTTTAACTACGCCACATGGCAGGACAAATTTCACTTCCTTAAACCAGTACTTCCGTTCCGAACCGTCCAGCAATCTGAGAGACATAGGTCCCTGAGAATCTATATTAATGATCTCAGCTTCAAATGGCTCTCCTGACTGGGCATCGACATACGAGTAGAAACCACGGCGTCTATAAAGATGCTCTACAAATGCCTGATGAATAGAAGAAGCACCTTCGTTCTCATTCTTTAAAACATCATATAGCTTTGCGATATAACGGCAAACGACATCGAGAACGATTTCTGGTGTAGAGGACACTCCCTGCAAAATCAAGGATGTAGGATTAGGAGCATTACCAATCCATTTCTCCTGATTGACATTGATTCCAACACCCAAAACGCTTTCTGTCAGAGCGCCACCCATCAAACGGTTTTCTATGAGTATACCACAGATTTTTTCATCTCCCGCATAGATGTCATTAGGCCATTTTACGGTCAAGTTCTTTACGCCAAGCTCTTCAAGGCCAAGTAAAATTGCAACACTACAGAGCTCACTAAGTACGAACTGCTGCGGAATCGGCAAGAAAACCGGACGAAGCAATATTGAGAAAGAAATATTCTTATCTTGTTCAGATTCCCAACTATTCCCGACCTGACCTCTACCAGCGGTCTGTCTTTTGGTATAAACCACAGTTCCCTCTGGCAAAGTCTTCTCAGAAGAAGCCAAAGCTTCCAACAGCCAAGAATTAGTTGACTTCACTTCGGCAAGATGAATCCTAGACAGCTCCATAGATTTCAAATCTCATAATGTTCGACCTCCAAAAAGAAATCACCGACAGAAATATTAAAATAATTCGCCAGACAAACTACTGTATCTAGTCCGATATTACGCTTTCCGTTCTCCAGGTCAGACAGATATTTCTGTGACATTCCCGTATAGTCACAAATCTGCTGCTGCGAAATGCCTCTTGCCTTTCGCATTTCAGAGACCACTCGTCCCAATTTCTGACGTATTTCTATCGGATTTGTAACCATAACGACATAGTATATACTACGAAATCAATCCTATTTTGCGCTGCAAATATACATCATATATTTTAAAAGAGCAAGAAACACTCCATTTTTCTTGCTCTTCATTGCATTATAGTTTTACGAAATACATTTCACGGCCGTGGCATCCTAAAACGCGTACGCTGTTTAGGATGCCACGAGCTGCAAATCTAACAACGCGGACGTAGTGTTAGATTCTACGCTAAAAAATAGGTCCAAACGAAATCGTGACGGCACATTTTAAAGCGTGGCATCCTAAAACGCGTACGCGTTTTAGGATGCCACGAGCAATAATCTTAACATCGTGTACATGATGTCAATATTTCGAATGTTTTTTCTTTCGTCCTAATGGCGATTCATTATATGCAACAGAATACTTAGGGAAGTACATGAATAGAAAATCCATGAACATGAAATTATCCCACGTACTCATGATCGGATGAACACTCTTGTAGTTGTATAAGATCTCACGGTGGTCAATACAATTTACTGGAGTCAACTGCTCCCGTACTGCCGAATCTGGCAAGAGAACAGACAAGAAATGATCTACTTCTCTATCCAACCAGAATGGCATATATTGACTTTGAGGATAGTAGATAGACAGCAAACGGTATTTCAATGGAGGATAGAGCGGATTTTCATAGATGCTCATCTTATCCCCGATAGCGCCATCATTGAGCAACTTGACGATGTTATCTAACTGCTGCTGGAAAAGGCTGTCAGAACAGTCATTGCATTCGTAGGGCTCGGAATCGACTTCATAAAATGCACCTATACGACTCATGTTATACTTCAGGCGATGAGTGAATCCTCGCGGATTGTCCATGGAGTACTCGCTGCGCGACATATTCTTGATATGACTGATCGTAAACTCCGAGACGAAAGTATCTCTCTCGGCCAGGCCTTCACGGATGATGTTTTTGATCCAGCCTTCCTGTTGCATAAAGCGTTCGAGAGCGAAGGTGATACTGTCACG
>JAKSKW010000027.1 GCA_024401495.1 Paludibacteraceae bacterium | reverse complement strand
GAGTTGATGTAGACACTAGAGAGAGAGCATTTGAGCGCAGAGTTGATGTAGACACTAGAGAGACAGCTCTTGAGCACAGAGCTGATGTTGATGCTAGAGAGAGAGCATTTGAGCGCAGAGTTGATGTAGACACTAGAGAGAGAGCTCTTGAACGCAGAGTGTAAGCATAGATTATAATTTACAGACAATAAAAATTAAGCATTATGGAAATATTAGGTGCATTCATGGTAATGGGAATCGTTGCTATTTGTAGAATGTTTTGGTAATCGGAGGTATTACACAAAGCCAAATTAACGAGCTTCAGGGCTCACAGTCACAAACTTTTTATTGTGTCAATAGAATTGACGAAAAGGGGATGTTCTTTCGAGAACCTCCCCTTTTTCGTCTGTCTTTCCTGGTTACTCCTCCCCTTCTGAGATGATGATCAGAAGATGTTTCCCAGTAGAAAAATGAGGGTTCAATAGCCAGCTGTCGTATCTATTCCCTCTCTCCATCATGATCCTGGATAGAATGTGAGCTACTCCTAAATGGAATGATCAACATGTATACTAAATCCCGTCCAAATAAATACTCTTTTCTTTATCGGCAATATAATAATATAGTGCTTGACATTGAATTTAACACGTTAATATTCAACATTTTTAACAAATGTACAAATCGTGAAAATGTACAAAATGTGAAGTTCACAAACTGTCCGCACGCTTTTCCTTTTCTGTCCGGCGCACCCCGGAATCTCGTCCTACTTTTGCAATGTCAACGGGAACAAACGACAACAACAAATCCTGAAGACAACACATTAAAAACAATAAAAAACAAGATTCATTAACAATTAAAATTTAAGTATTATGAAGACAAGTTTCTTTTATACAGTTAAGACACTATGTTTCGCAGTTTTTGCCAACTATATGTCAACGTGTCAATTCGTAAACAGGGCTGACTTTTTAGTCAGCAATAGAAACGACGTGGATGATATTCCACAGAAGCAGATTTAATGGTGGTTACCTGAAACAACAGTAAAAAAAACAAGATTCATTAACAAATAAAATTTTAGCATTATGAAAGCAATTTTTAAGACATTAGGAAAATTTTTGATGACAGTCGCACTTCTTTGTCCAACAGTGACTTTTGCACAGTCTAACCTGCCAAAAGATTTCACTGCACACTGGGTATCTACACTAGATGAGAATACCCGTTTATGCGATTTGTCTATTCCTGAGGCACATGACGCAGCTACATGGTCTGTATCTGAACTTAATCTTTTGGGAGGGTATTATAAAGATCAAAAATTCGACGAAAAGACGCTGTTTAGTATGGGAGTTAGAGCCTTTGATATGAGATTTAATGTTGAAAGTTTCAATCATGGTCCAATAGTATTAAGCCAAATCAAAGATGAAATCAATGAGCATTTCCCTTCCAAAGAAGATCTTAAAGGAGAATTTATGGTGCTTTTCTTCCAATTCGAGAACTCTATTAGAGAAGCTTCTGATGAAAATAAAGTATTGGGTTTCCAACGATTCATCGATAATCTTGTCGATAAGTACGGAGATACAACATTTATCCAATTTAGGAAAGATTTAACGGTTAAAGACGTTAGGGGTAAAATCATATTGGTTGCTACAGGTAATGATTACAATCCTCATATGTTGACACACAATAAAGTTCCTGTAGCTACGCAAAAGACAGGAACTAAAGTGTATAAAGAAACCTATTCTGATGGTCGATTAATTGGATATGATAAAAATGGTTTTACATTGTGGGAACCAACAGCACAATTTTTTGAACAAAATAATTTTGATGCTAGTCGTATAGATAAGAAAAAAGCAATAAAAATTGGTTTGGAAGGTGACGGTACTGGCAAATTTGAGGGCTGGTTCAACTTCTTAAAAAGAAGTGACGAGAATAAAGAATGTGTATTCCATAAGGCACAGATTAGTTCATACGATATGATTGATAACGGAGGGGATATTTGCGCTGATGGTAAAGAATCAAGAGGAAGAGGCAAATCACCACACCGTTTTATAGGTTGCAATCACTATACTTATAATTTGCTAAAGAATTATGATCTTCCATATGGTTTTGTCCGTTTTGACTTTATTGGAGAAAAGGTTCATGAATTTTATGATTGTTATGGAGACAAACTGCTTGACAGAATTTTACTTAACAACACGTACATACCTTTTGTAGACGGTACGCATTTTATTAAAGATTTCACGGTCGCAAGATCTCGTAATTTGGACAACGCAAAAAAAATGTTGGAGAAAGATGGCAACAAATACTACTTTTGCCATGCTAATTACGGTGCTCCAGAAGAAATCAAGTATCTGTACTTGTTTTCTAGACAAAGGGACAAGAATAGATTAAGTTATCCGGTAATTGGATATAAGCATACGAATGATATTAATGAGGCTGTAACAGATGTAGTTATCTACAAATCTGAACCTAAGACAGCATTCCCAGAGACTATTAAGGTGGACGGACACACCTATAAGCGTGCGGCATCAGTGGAAGATATTAATGACAACTGGATCGGCGACCTTAATACTGATAATACCGATTTGGGAGGAAAGGAATTGGTATTGTACTATACTAAAGAACGTCTAGCGACAGCACCAAACAGATATTTGTCTGGCATCAAGGTTGTCCTTGACGAATATACAGATATTGATAGATGTGCAAAAGTTTGTGTTAAACAAAACGAGTCTGAGTGTCGTATTACAGGAGTTGCCAATCTGAATGATGGAGTTGAAGATGCAAAGGTTCTTCGTTTGGAGTTAAAGTGGAGCCAGTGTACAGAGGATAATGTGGAAGTTCTTGAAGAGAACATTGCTGATGAGACGGAGGATCTGGTGAAGGAGCCTCTTACTCGTGCAGGTGATTTCGAAGATGAGGTATTCAATGACAACGATGATGATAATCTCCCTGCTGACGTTCAGCCTATCCTATACAACGACGGCAACATGCTTTACGTAGAAAATTGCGATGACAATGCTATTTTCAATGTCTACGACGTGTCTGGAAAAGTAGTGGCGCATGCGACTACCGCCCCAATCGAGATTTCTCACCTAAAGAAAGGCATCTATGTCTTGGATATAAATGGCAAGGGCTATAAGTTCGTCAAGAAGTAACCCAGTTTGACTTGCCTATGACGATGAAAGGCTGTATCGTAAATCAAATGATACAGCCTTTTGTCTCTCCTAAATATTAGCGATTCCCATTAACATTCAGATAAACACATTAATTTTGCATCGTCAAAAACACAACAAAATGACTACTGAGTTATTCAATTTAAAGAAAGATTCTAAAAGAATTCTATTCATCACAGGTGCGGCTCTTTTGATGGCTGCCAACATCAAAACTTTTATCCAGGCAGGAGGACTGTTGCCTGGCGGAGCAAACGGACTTACACTGCTCTTACAGCGAATAGCTGAGGTGTTTTTCAATATAGAGCTTCCGTTCTCCTACATCAACATTCTGATAAACGCCATCCCTGTTTTTATAGGGTTCAAATTCATAGGCAAGAAGTTTACCATCTACTCTTGCCTGATGATTTTCCTTACAGGTCTTTTTGCCGACTTGCTGCCTAGCTACACCATTACAAACGACACCCTGCTGATCTCCATTTTTGGTGGAATTATCAACGGCGCTGCCATCAGTATCTGCCTCTCGGTAGAGGCTACCGCCGGAGGTACCGACTTCATCGCCATTTACATGTCTGAGAAGAAGCAAGTCGACTCGTGGAACCTTGTTCTGGGCATCAACTCCATCATCCTCATTTCCGCAGGTCTGCTTTTCGGATGGGACAAGGCTCTCTACTCTATCATCTTCCAATACGCGTCTACACAGATGATACACCTGCTGTTCAAGCACTACCAGAAGGAGACCATGTTTGTTGTCACTTCCGAGCCAGACAAGGTGAGCAAAATTATTTATGAGAAGAGCCATCACGGAGCTACCATTATCAACTGTGAAGGGTCACATTCACACTCTGAATCTTATATTGTCTATTCTGTTGTGGCAAAAGACCAATATATTTCGGTGGTTAAGGCGATTAAGGAGCAGGTTCCCGACGCATTCATAAATACCGTCGACACAGAAAGCCTGACTGGAGCATTTTTCCAGAAAAAAGCAGAGTGACATCATTCTGTTTTTTCACTTTGTTCCATAGAATAGGGCTCATTTCTTTCATAGTACTTGAAATAAACTTGTATAAGAGCATATCAAGAAATAAATCTTGATATGCTCTTTTTTTTATTGGAGATTATTGTATATCTGCAAACAAAGTAACATTCTAATATTCAGTATATTAAAAAATGTACAAATCGTGAAAATGTACAAAATGTGAAGTTCACAAACTGTCCGCGCACTTTTCCTTTTCTGTCCACACCACCCCAGAATCTCGTCCTACTTTTGCAATGTCAACGGGAACAAACGACAACAACAAATCCTGAAGACAACACATTAAAAACAATAAAAAACAAGATTCATTAACAATTAAAAATTAAGTATTATGAAGACAAATTTCTTTTACACAGTTAAGACACTATGTTACGCAGCTATGGCGATGTCAGCAGTTTCATTCGCTTCTTGTTCTAAGGACAACGATGACGACGATGACTATGTATACGAGAAGACAGCAAAGCAGCAGTCTCTCTTGACAGTGAAGCTAACTGAGGATCATTTTGAGTATGGCGACTTCATTGTGACTCTTGAGTATGACGGTATCAAACATGAGTACAAGATGTCAGAGATGCCAAGAATGAATGACGACCTTAATGTTCAGGGCGGTTCGTTCGACTGCCGAGTATTGGAAATCCCTACATTTGACCACAATACTCCTGTAAATCTTTACTCTAAATTTGAGTTGAACGAGGCAGGAAGACAGAAGATCGCTAATGCCAATGAGAATGATGAGGTTACAGGTTTCGGACTACAGGTTAACTTCCTTAGTACCGCACCTGGCCAAAATGGAAATTATAGTCTTACTACAAGACCTAACACTTGGCCTCTAAATACTTTGGACAAGTTCTTTGAAACACGAACAGATCTTATCAGTAACAATAAGTAAGGCATGATTCAATCCAAGAAACAAGAGTTAGAAAACAAGATTCAATAACAATTAAAAATTAAGTATTATGAAGACAAATTTCTTTTACACAGTTAAGACACTATGTTACGCAG
>JAKSKW010000026.1 GCA_024401495.1 Paludibacteraceae bacterium | reverse complement strand
TCATCAATCATCAACCATCAACCATCAATCATCAACCATCAATCATCAACCATCAGATGTGAAAGAAATCGGAAATGATTTTTCCGATTGATTTTTTATTATTGATAAACGCCTCCAGCACCTTGGCATTGCCATTCATAGGAATGATGTCATAATCAGCGATGACTGCAGGGATAAGACAGCTGGAGTCGGAAGGCAACACCACCTCGTCGCCTGTTGCGCGAGTCTTGATCCTACAGTCCGAACCAATATTAGTAATGATAATGAAAGAGTCATACTTCACCATATTTCTATGGAACGACTGCGACGTCTCCACAACCTTGATACTGAAGAATGGAGTGTTGAGCAGTTCGTTAGCCGACTCTTGATCATTCTTGTATGAAGTCTTATACTCCTGATAAACTTGATAATCAATAGCTTTAGCAGCCAATTCAGTATGGAGTTCACGAGGTTTGCCATCTAACCCCGGACGATTATAATCATAGATGCGATAAGTGACGTCGGACGACTGCTGAACCTCTGCCAATTTGATACCACCACAGATAGCATGCACGCGTCCGGCAGGGAGATAGAAGACGTCGCCCTTATGCACCTCATGTTTGGCAAGCACCTCAGTGATTGTGCAATTAGCCACACGCTCCTTATACTCCTCTGGAGAGATCTGCTGACGGAAACCAGCGTAGAGATAAGCCCCAGGTTTAGCGTCGAGGATATACCACATCTCCGACTTGCCAAACTTGTTATGCTCGCGTCGAGCCATCTCATCATTAGGGTGCACCTGGATGCTAAGATCCTGGTTAGCCTCGATAATTTTAGTAAGCAGAGGCAATTGATTATTATAGCGTTCCGCAGTCTGTTTGCCAAGAATCTCGACAGGCATACGAGATATCACCTCAGTAAGATTGTAGCGAGCCCAAGTGCCATTTTCCACCTCCGATTCAGAGTTAGGCACACCAGAGACAGTCCAGTCCTCTGTGCCCCACACCAACGTCTTCTTTTTTGTTTTGAATAGCATCGGGTAAAGTTTGCTGCGCGACGATTCGATCACACAACCGATAGTCATCATACGACAATCAGTAATAGCCATCACCTCATGGCTTGTGCACTTCTCGACATATACAAAAGCGTCACGTTTACAGAGAGTCTTTTTTCCATCAAGGGTGATCTCCAGTTCACCGTCAAGCACGTAGAAAGCCTCCTGCATATCAGGATGGATATGAGCGACAGCCACTTCCCCAGCCTTCAATTCAGTGACAGCAATTTGAGTAAGCGAGCAGCCCGACTCATTAGAAGAGAGCAGCACACGCTTCTCACCCACGCCATGCGAGGTAGATATTGGATTTATGTCCGAAAGATTACGAATCACTACATTGCTAATTTAATAATGCAAAGTTACAATTTTGATATAAAAATACAAAATTTAGATGATTGACGATTGATGGTTGACGGAGTCTTCGTTTTCGTTAATACTCAACTCATTACACAAATATTTTCAAATTAATTCACAATTTTTGCAATCAATTCAAAAATAAACTCTACTTTTGCAGTCGATTAAATGTTTAGTTAAATCAAAAAAAATAACAGTAAGTACTAACAGTCAAAAAAAACAATCCATGAACAAAGTTTTTTTGGTAGGTAACGTAGGAAGAGATCCAGAGGTGAAGTATTTGGATCAGAGTAAGGTTGTGGCAACATTTCCAGTAGCGACAACAGAGAGAGGATTCACAACGCCCGACGGCACAGTAGTGCAGCCACAGACAGAGTGGCACAGAGTGGTAGCGTGGGGCCACAGTGCAAAATTCGTTGAGCAATACATCAAGTGTGGCAACAAAGTGTTCATCGAGGGCAAGTTGTCGACTCGAAGCTGGGTAGATGCATCAGGAATCACTCGCTACACCACAGAAGTCGTTGTCGTAAACATCGAAGGTATGATGGCGTACAAGTCAAAGGATGATGAGGTACAAGGTGATCAAGGAGCACCTGCACCGACAGCTCCTCCTTTTTAAACGAAAACCAAAACGAAAACCAAAACGAAAACCAAAAAGTTGACGAAAACGAAGACGAAAACTTTTCGTTTTGGTTTTCGTCTTCGTTATAAATAAAAGAATGTTATGACAGCAAATGTTGCGAGGAATTTCAGAAATTATCAAGTCTGGCAAGATTCCGTTTCTTACGCATCAAAAATCTATAAAGTCACAAATGGAATGCCATGGTTCGAGAAAAAAGGACTATGTGACCAACTTCAAAGAGCAGTCGTCTCTATATCATCAAACATCGCGGAAGGTTCAGCAAAGCCATCAAATGCTGATTTTGCAAAATTTTTAGACATTTCACTTGGTTCTGCCTATGAAGTTGAAACTCAACTTTTAATATCAAAGGAGGTAGGTTATATCAACGATGATATGTATAATGATCTGATAAAAGAACTAGTAAATATCCAAAAACAGATAGCGGCATTTATAAAATATATACGAAACACACCGTGACAGTTTTCGTTTTCGTTATCGTTTTCGTATTTTTTTGTATCTTTGTACCAAATATCTTATGTTGAACTAATTTTATTGATTTGGACATTTCAGTACTGTTTGATAGTTCCGCTGATTCTGGCCCCTTGCCGGAATGGTGCGTGTATGGTTTAGCAGCCACAATATGGGTGCTTGCTTCATTGGCGATTTTTGTATTCTCTTATTGCGAATACTTCCTTTTTTCGCTCTCTGATTCCGACAAAACCAAGATTTCGAAAAATGACTCTGCCGGTTACTCAGGATTGAAAAGTCTGCTCAGCGACGAGAAACATGGTTTGGCAACAGTGGTGCTTGGCTATTGGATTTCAATCGCAGCAATCATTTCCGTCGCTTTAGTGATTATAAAATATGTAGATTTCTGCATAAATCCCGGTAGCGACGAGGCATACACCATCCTTACGACAGCAACGGTTCTTATCTTCACCTTCGTCTGCATTCTATTCTGCGCCGACGTGATACCTCACAAGATCAGCAAGCAGAACCGTGTGGCTTGGCTCTACTACTCGTCGAAACCATTAAGATTAGCGTCATTCATATTATATCCGTTTGCGGCGCTGCTCAAACATTCGAAATTCATAGAGTGTCGTTTGGGCGTGAAGCGTCAGAAGAACATATCACTGGATGAACTATCACAGACATTGAATTCCGACTCGATCAAAGACAAGGAAGAGAAAGATATTTTGGAGAGCATCGTCACTTTCGGAAGCATCTCCGTAAGCGAGATCATCCGTCCGAGAGTCGACGTGGTGGCTGTCAACTATAGCGACAAATACACGGATGTGCTTAAGGTGATCCGTGACAATGAATATTCCCGTATGCCGGTCTACGACGGTTCGGTGGATAATGTGAAGGGAATTCTCTATGTTAAGGATTTCCTAAACTATCTCGACCGTGGAGATGATTTCAGTTGGCAGCATCTTATTCGAGCGCCGTTCTTCGTGCCAGAATCGAAGAAGATTGACGATCTGCTTCGTGAGTTTCAGGTGAAGCGTATGCACATGGCGATCGTAGTGGATGAGTTTGGAGGAACATCCGGACTCGTGACGATGGAGGATATTCTTGAGGTCATTTTCGGAGACATCAGCGACGAGCACGACGTGGAGCAGAAACTCTACACAGAGCTCGACAAACACAATATCCTGCTTGAAGGCAAGATGTCTCTAACCGATTTCTATAAGATAGACAAGATCGACGCGAGTGTTTTTGAAGCATTGGATGTCGACGCAGATACTGTCGCCGGACTGATATTGTCGTTGAAAGGAGACATTCCGTCGCTCGGAGATGAGATAGTTCACGAAGGATACATATTTAAAATAGTATCTGTGGATAAAAGAAGAATAAAAAAGATAAAACTACGTTTGCCAGATGAAAAGAAGTAAACTACTGGTGATTACAATAATGGCGGCAATCATCACCGTCATCACAAGCTGCTCGAACGACGTGCCTCGTCCGCGCGGCTATTTCCGTATCGCATTGCCAGACAAGGAGTATGTCAAATTCGACAACGACTCATTCCCATATAAGTTTGATTATGCCGACGTCGCCACTATCGAGAGAAGAGGCACTAAAGACGAGCCATACTGGGTAGATGTCGTTTATCCACGTCTGAATGCAAAAATCTATTGCAGCTACAAGAAAGTTAACGGCAATTTCCGTGAGGTCAACGAGGACGCACGCTCCTTCGTCTACAAGCATACCATCAAAGCCGACGACATCACAGAGCAGCCATACCAGGATGATTCATCGAAGGTCTATGCCCTACTCTACGAGCTTAAAGGCAACACAGCCTCAGCCATACAGTTTGTGGCAACCGACAGTGTGAAGCATTTCTTCCGTGGAGCGTTGTATTTCAACAACACACCTAACCAGGATTCTGTGGCACCAGTGAGAGAGTATATCAGAGAAGATATCATCCGATTGCTGGAAAGTTTGCGATGGAAATAGACTGGCTAAGGGTGAAAAATTAATTGACATAGAATATCATTTCACCCTACCTTTTACTACATTTGTAACAACAAGTGTATAGATTATGAAAACAAGGCAAGAATACATAAAAATATTGTCAGAACACATCACTGAACTTGCAGAAAAATTCGGAGTTCGTTCACTGATTCTATTTGGATCTGTGGCTAGAAACGAGCACCATGAGGGAAGCGATGTCGATGTTTTTGTAGATATGCCACCAAAATTTTTTCAAGCGTGTGCTGCCGCAGACTATTTGGAAGAAATACTAGGATGCAAAGTTGATCTTGTAAGAGACAGCAAAAACATTAGTGATTTCTTCCGCAAACAAGTAATGTCCGATGGAATTCAAATCTTCCCAGCAGCGTGAAATCACACTGCACACTTTACAACAAATAAAGCAAGCTATTCTTGATCTACAAGAATGGAATAGAGATGTTGAAAATCAAGATGATCTTCAACATTCATCAGGAGGCATGCAAAAACTTGCGGGGAATTGTATGCTAATTCAAGCTATAGGAGAAGGTTTCAAACAAATAGATAAAAGAACTGAAGGACAACTTCTCCCAATGAGGCCGGAGATTCCGTGGAAATTGGTGATGGGTATGAGAGATCGTATATCTCATGGTTATTTTGAACTTGACGTGGAATATATTGATGACATTATAAAAAATGACTTAGATCCTTTATTGAACGCGGTCAATGATTTAATCAAAATTGCAAGTCAAAATAAGTAATGATAAAAAAAAATCCCATTTAAGGGAAACAAAATGTCAATATGAGCATCAAAAACATACATAAATACATTATTGCGATTGTGGCAGTTGCCGCAGTCGCCTTCTGCGTTTTCTCGGACAAACTATTCTTCAGATTGGATTTGACTCAGGAGAAACGTTACAGTATATCCGACAACACTAAGAACATGTTGAAGAATGCCGACGGCGATATCTCCGTCACAGTCTATCTTGATGGCGACTTGAATGCCGGTTTCTTGCGTCTGCGTAAAGCGACAAAGGAGATGCTGGACGAGTTTAATGTCTACGCAGGTGGAGGATTCTCATATAAGTTTGTCAATCCTTCTGAGGCTGACAACGCTAAGGCTCGCGACAAGAAATACGATGAGCTTGAGAAACGTGGTTTGCGACGTATCCCCGTCTACGATAAGGATGCCGAGGGAAATCCGACAATGAAAGTCGTTTTTCCGTGGGCAGAGATCTCATATAAGGAGAAGAGTGGAAAGAAATCCACTCGACCTGTATGTCTGCTTAAGAATGTGCAGGGCAAGAGCGGAGAGGAGAATCTCAACCTATCAGAGCAGAGTCTAGAGTATGAGTTGACTAATGTTCTTCGTCTGCTTACCGACAAACGTGACACTCGCGTCGCCTTCCTTGAAGGACATGGAGAGTGGCCAGAGCAGTTCGTCTATGATTTCACAAAGACATTGAGCCAATACTACAGCATCGATTTCGGAGCCATCGACAACCGTGACGATGTGCTTAACAACTATGCAGCAGTGATTGTGGCAGGTCCGACGTCTGCACTTCCAGAGAAAGACAAGTATGTGCTCGACCAATATATTATGAACGGAGGTAAAGTGCTATGGCTTGTCGACGCGGTGAAAATCTCATTGGACAGCCTCAGCAAAGAGTCGCAGACAATCGGAGTTGTGAACCAGCTTAACCTCGACGACCAGTTATTCCGCTACGGAGTGCGTGTCAACCCAGTGTTGCTTCAGGATGTGCAGTGCTCGATGATACCTGTGAATATGGCAAGAGAGGGCGACCAGCCTGATTTCAAACCAGCACCATGGTATTATTCACCATTGTTGATCACCTATCCATTCCACACTATCACAAAGAATGTGACTCCCGTCAAGACTGAATTCGTAAGCTCATTGGATTTTGTCGGCGACACAACAAAGATCATGAAGACACCGTTGCTTCTAACATCGTCTAGCACACATGTTCAAACAATTCCGTCAATCGTGAGCATGGATATCATCAACGTGGAGAAGACTGGCTACTACTTCAACATCCGCAATATGATGACCGCTGCCCTACTTGAAGGTCAGTTCACGTCGATCTACAAAAACCGTATGGCACCAGAGGGAATAAAGGCAACGTCGCCAATCAAGACAGAGAGCCAGCCGACTAAGATGATCGTAGTGGCCGACGCCGATGTCATCCGCAACGATGTGCAGGGATTCGGAGCCAACACACAGGTTTTGCCGCTCGGCTACGACCAGTATATGAACCAGCAGTTTGGTAACAGCGATTTCCTACTCAACTGCGTCAACTATCTAACAGACGACGATGGATGGATGCAGCTACGAAACAGAGAGGTGAAGCTACGTCTGCTTAACAAAGCGTCGTCAATCGGAGCCCGCCAGTTCTGGCAGCTTCTCAACGTCCTACTACCAGTGCTATTGCTTGGAATCTTCGCCGGAGTATATTTGTTTGTGAGAAAGAGGAAGTACAGTAATTAAATTGGAACGAACACGGATCATACGAATATCACGGATTTTCGACTATCGATAAATTCCGACAAAACAGATAATACAGATGATTCGCTTCGCGAAATTTTGACGATTATAATAAAGGATAATACAGACAAAAAATATAGAATATGCTATATAACGAAAAACAAAGCTACATCATTAATGGTGCAGCAATGCATGTTTATAATGCGTTAGGTCACGGATTTTTAGAAGCAGTATACCAAGAAGCTCTTGAAATTGAATTTAGGAAACGAGGGATTCCTTATGAGAGAGAAAAAGAATTAAAGATCTTTTATGATGGGCAAGAATTAAAGCAGACTTATAGAGCAGACTTCGTTTGTTACGAAAATATAATCGTAGAATTAAAGGCTGTATCAAAATTGGATGATGCTCATAGAAGCCAAGTATACAATTATCTAAAATCAACGGGCTACAAACTAGGATTACTATACAATTTCGGCAATTACGAAAGATTAGAATGGGAAAGAAAAGTCAGATAATTCAAATATCATCTGAATTAGATTATGAATTCAAGATTCAAAGAATCTTATCCGTTCAATCAGAGAAATCCGTGTTCGAAACCGAAATGCCACGAAGTGGTTGGATTTAATTAATCCCGTTGCATTATGATTTATAAATTAGTTTTGGTAACTTTGCAAAAAATTATTTCAGATGGTAAGAGTTGGAATCATAGGTGGTGCAGGTTACACCGCAGGTGAGTTGCTAAGAATCCTAGTCAACCACCCACAAGTAGAGATCAAGTTTGTAAACAGCACAAGTAATGCTGGCAACTATTTATATGAGGTTCACGAAGGTTTGTTCGGTGAGACAGAGATGAAGTTCACAGACGAATTGCCGTTTGATTCTATCGACGCAATGTTCATCTGCTCAGGTCACGGCGACAGCAAGAAATTCTTGGAGAGCCACGACGTGCCAGCAAGCGTAAAGATCATCGACCTTTCACAGGACTACAGAGACGAGAGCAACGGTTTCGTATACGGTTTGCCAGAGGTTAACCGTGAGAGAATCCGTAAAGCCACAAAACTTGCCAACCCTGGTTGTTTCGCTACAGCCATCCAGATCGGACTACTTCCTCTTGCAGCAGCAGGATTGTTGAAGAGTGAGGTTCACACTAACGGAATCACTGGTTCAACAGGTGCAGGTGTTAAGCCAGGTGCAACATCACACTTCAGCTGGAGAAACAACAACATCTCTATCTACAAGGCATTCAAGCACCAGCACCTTATCGAGATCGGCATGACAATGAGAAATCTTCAGCCATCATTCGATAAGGATATCAACTTCCTTCCAGTACGTGGCGACTTCGCACGTGGAATCTACGTAAGCCAGTACACAGAGTGCGACCTTGACGAAGAGGCAGCAATCAAGCTTTACAAGGATTTCTATAAGGATTCAGCATTTACATTCGTGATGGATGCCAATCCGGATTTGAAGCAGGTGGTAAACACAAACAAGGGAATTGTACACGTAGAGAAGCACGGCAACAAGCTACTTATCATCTCTATGATCGACAACCTATTGAAGGGAGCGTCAGGTCAGGCAGTCCAGAACTTCAACTTGATGTTCGGTCTTGACGAGAAGATGGGATTGAACTTGAAGTCAGTCGCATTCTAATTGTTGCGTGCGACGTGACACTGTCGCATCGGCATTACTAATTTAAGAACAATAATTCATACATTATAAAATGAATCTATTCGACGTATATCCTCTTTTAGATGTCAACATCGTAAAGGGAAAAGGATGCAAGGTTTGGGATGAGAAAGGTCAGGAGTACCTTGATCTATATGGTGGTCACGCAGTAATCTCTGTTGGTCACGCGCATCCTGATTATGTAAAAGCGATCAGCGACCAGGTAGCTACACTTGGTTTCTATTCCAATTCAGTAATCAATAAGCTTCAGCAGGAGTTGGCAGCAAAGCTTGGAAAGGCTTGCGGCTACGAGGATTACTCTCTATTCCTAATCAATTCAGGAGCTGAGGCTAACGAGAACGCGTTGAAGCTTGCGTCGTTCACTAACGGCAGAAAACGAGTCTTGACTTTGGAAAAGGCTTTCCACGGCCGTACATCACTTGCTGTTGAGGCAACAAACAATCCAAAGATCATCGCACCTATCAACGCTAACAACCACGTCACTTACCTTCCAATCAATGATCTTGAGGCTTGGGAGAAGGAGATCTCTAAGGGCGACGTGTGTGCAGTGCTTCTTGAGTGTATTCAGGGAGTCGGTGGTATCCGTATGGTCACTAAAGAGTTCTTGAGCGGTCTACGTGAGCTTTGCGACAAATATGAGACAGTGCTAATCTGCGACGAGATCCAGTGTGGATACGGACGTAGTGGTAAGTTCTTCGCACACCAGCACCTTGGTGTTAAGCCAGATATGATCACAGTGGCTAAGGGTATCGCTAACGGATTCCCAATGGCAGGAGTGTTGATCTCACCTAAGTTCAAGCCAGTCTACGGACAGCTTGGTACAACATTCGGAGGTAACCACCTTGGATGTGCAGCTGCTATCAGCGTGCTAAACATCATGGAGAAAGAGAACTTGGTAGCCAACGCAGCAGAGGTCGGCAAATACTTGATGGATCAGTTGAAGGCAATCAAGTCGCCAAAGATCGTAGAGGTTCGTGGAGAAGGTTTGATGATCGGAATCGAGTTGAGCGAGCCATACAAAGAGATCCGTACAAAACTTGTGTTCGAGCAGCACGTCTTCACAGGATGCAGCGGCACAAATGTATTGCGTCTACTTCCACCTTTGTGCTTGACTAAGGCAGACGCAGACGAGTTCATCAAGCGTTTCAAGGCAGTGTTAAACTAAGAAAAAATAGATAAAAACATATATGGCAAAAGAATTGACTCCACGCGCTGAGAATTACTCACAGTGGTACAATGATTTGGTAGTAAAGGCAGACCTAGCAGAGCAGTCGCCTGTAAGAGGATGTATGGTGATCAAACCTTACGGTTACGCCATCTGGGAGAAGATGCAGCATGAGCTTGACACTCGTTTCAAGGAGACAGGTCACGTCAACGCATATTTTCCACTTCTAATCCCAAAATCTTTCCTTTCAAGAGAGGCAGAGCACGTAGAGGGATTTGCTAAGGAGTGTGCAGTTGTAACACACTACCGTTTGAAGACAAACGAGACTGGCGACGGCGTTGTTGTCGATCCTGAGGCAAAACTTGAGGAGGAGCTAATCGTTCGTCCAACATCAGAGACAATCATTTGGAACACATATAAAGGTTGGATCCACAGTTACCGTGACCTACCTATCCTTTGCAACCAGTGGGCAAACGTAATGCGTTGGGAGATGCGTACACGTCCATTCTTGCGTACAGCAGAGTTTTTGTGGCAGGAGGGACACACAGCTCACGAGACACGTGAGGAGGCAGAGGCAGAGGCACAGAAGATGCTTCACGTCTACGGTGATTTCGCAGAGAACGTAATGGCGGTTCCAGTCATCAAGGGAGTCAAGAGTGAGACAGAGCGTTTCGCAGGAGCTGTCGACACATACACAATCGAGGCATTGATGCAGGACGGTAAGGCACTTCAGAGTGGTACATCACACTTCTTGGGTCAGAACTTTGCAAAGGCATTCGACGCACAGTTCCAGAACCGTGAGGGTGGAATGGACTACGTATGGGCAACATCATGGGGTGTTTCCACTCGTTTGATGGGAGCGTTGATCATGACACACTCAGACGACAACGGACTTGTTCTACCTCCAAAGTTGGCTCCAATCCAGGTGGTTATCGTTCCAATCTTCAAGGGTGACGATCAGAAGAACGCCATCGCAGAGAAGCTTGACCCAATCATGAAGGAGTTGAAGTCAAAGGGCATCTCAGTTAAGTACGACGACGATTCACAGAAGCGTCCAGGATTCAAGTTTGCAGAGTACGAGTTGAAGGGAATTCCAGTGAGACTATGTATGGGAGCAAGAGACTTGGAGAACGGCACTATCGAGGTAGCGCGTCGTGACAACTTGACAAAGGAGAGCATCAACTTGACAGATACAGTTGCATACGTAGAGAATCTACTTGCTGACATCCAGACAAACATGTTGAAGAAGGCAATGGATTTCCGCAACGCAAGCATCAAGAGTGTTGACACATACGAGGAGTTCAAGACAGAGATCGAGAAAGGTGGATTCATCCTTGCTCACTGGGATGGAACTGCTGAGACAGAGGCACTTATCAAGGAAGAGACAAAGGCAACAATCCGTTGCGTGCCATTCGACTCATACATCGCTGGAGACAAAGAACCAGGCAAGTGTATGGTGACTGGTAAGCCAAGTAAGTGCAGAGTATTGTTCGCTCGCTCTTATTAATGCATAATTCATAATGCACAATTCATAAATTAGGCTTGGAGAAAACTCCAAGCCTTTTTTACTGCCTGGAAGGCTGTACCGAGCGAAGCGAGAGTAACCCGGGACGAAGTCTCGGCAATATGATCTGCCATTGAACTCTGCCTGGAAGGCAGTACCAGATCAATCTTCTAAAAATTTGTCAGTTTTTGGATCTAATCCAAATTCAATTAATAAACTTTCGTATTCTTCTCGAAAATCAAAAGTTTTATGATGCTCTTTTTGATTGCGGATATAGTTTATTACATTAGGTCTGTCTTTTACTGCATACGTAAAAGCTGCATATCCATTACCCCACGAATCGAAAAAAGGGAACATTTCTTTATGTTCTTTCATCCATGAGGAAGTCGATTGTTTTAAAGCTTTCATGAAATCACTTAGAGCTATCGTTGAATGTATCTCTATACACATATGCACATGATCTTGCATTGCGTTAACACGATAGAGTGTACATTTTTTTCTTTGCAAATTCCAAAGATATATGCAAATAGATCTCTTTCGTGTGCTTCATTGATTGTTCGTTTGCTGCACTTAGTGCGCCATACTATATGATATGTTAAACAAATATGACTCATAATTTTGTACCGCTTATTTTATTTGTGTTGCCTTCCAGGCAAATAGTTAGTTTACATTTTAAGTCCGAGACGGTGTCCCGGGTTACTCTCGCTTCGCTCAGTTGAGCCTTCCAGGCTATTATCCGCAACTCTGTACTGTTCCATAAATATATTCAATCTAAACTCTCAATTTGTCTTGTTTCCTCGTTTACTCTTGCATTTTTAATATCTAACATAACCTCTTCGACGCTTTTCCCATCATTTTCCCATGCTCCGGTCAATTCAGAAAAAGCATTCTCTTTAGACTTACCTTTATTTCTTAAAAGATTTTTAATGTAATTCAAGACATCATTTAATGCTGTTTCATCATTTCCCAGCAATTCTGTCGACATCCTGATATTACGTTTTAATTCCAATGTCGTCATAAGCAATTTTTTTGTACTTTGCAAAGATAACAAATTCCAAATTAAATCCTTATTCCGAATTTCAAAATTCTAATTTATTTTGTTATTTTTGTAACGTTTGTGTTTGATGGTGATTTACACCAATTTAATACATACAGAGACGCGAATTTCCACGTCTCCAATATTAGGCGAAAGAAATCAAAATAAACAACAAGACATATTCATTTATGAAGAAAATTTATTTGTCACTTTTATGCGGATTGATGCTTGGCACATCATGCACAAAGACCGCTGACAAGGGTTCGGCAGCGTCAACTGCATGCAACGGCCCAATCGCAAAAGACACCACTTGGAAGACATTGACACTCCGTGAAAAGATCGGACAGACAATGCAGATCATAGCAAAGCCATTGGATCAGGCTGCTATCGGTGGAGGATCACTCAAGGGATTCATGGAGAAATATCCTGTCGGCAGTATCTTCATCGCAGACTGGTATATCAAAGAGAATTATAAGCCTAAAGATCCTTTGGCAGTGTTGCCAGAGATTTTGAAGGAGTACAATGACAATTCAAAGTATCCTTTGCTTGTCAGCGAGGATTTCGAGAGAGGAATCGGAGAAACATATTCTAAATATACACACCTTCCTGTCGGCATGTCGCTTGGTGCTGCCAACGACACCGCACTTGCTTACGATTCAGAGCAGGCTATCGCTATGGAGGCTCGTGAGATGGGATTCAACTGGTTGCTACACCCAGTGTCAGACCTTAACATGAACCCTATTCAGGAGTTGGTGGTTGAGCGTTCTGTTTCCGACGACGTGAATAAAGCCCTACCTATCTTGAAAAGCCAGATGCACGGTCTTCACTCAAAGGGAGTCATCTCTACAATCAAGCATTTCCCTGGCGACGGTGTGACAATGCGCAACCAGCATATCGTCACTACAGCAAACTCTCTATCAAAAGAGGATTGGGACAAGTCGTTTGGAAAATTGTTCCAGGGATTGATCGACGGTGGAGCCGCATCAATCATGGTTGGACACATCCAGTTGCCTGCCTACCAGACTCAGAAGATCAACGGCCAGTTGCCACCTGCAACCCTTTCTAAGGAGCTTATGGTGGACATGCTAAAGAATAAGTTCAACTATAAGGGAGTTATCATCACAGACGCTCTTAACATGGGAGGTTGTGCTGGTTACTATAAGAATGAGCTTGAGGTATCAGTTCAGTGTTTCGTGGCTGGTGCCGACGTTGTGCTATGGCCAGATGTAGCATACATGGATACAGTTGAGGCAAGAATCCTACGTGGAGAGATCCCAATGTCTCGTTTGGATGACGCAGTAGAGCGAGTATGGGCTATGCGTGAGCGTTTTGGTTACAACACAAAGGAGAATCAGCAGATTGCTACTCCAATGACAGATGCAGACAGAGCATTTGTAAAGAAGACAGGTGCGGCTGTAGCAGATAAGGCAATCACAATTACTGAGAATAGAGACAATCTACTTCCAATCAAGGCTGAGGATGGCAAGAGAATCGCACTTATCGAGGTAGGTGAGCAGATGACAGTTGAGAAATTCGCAGTTACAAAGAGAGAGTTGGAGAGCCGTGGATTCAGTGTAGATATTCTTGACAACCCTCACTTCTACTCATGGGGATGGAGAATCGATTCTTTGAACTCATACGACAAGATCCTTGTTTGCTTCGAGAACCGTTATTTCCACCCACTTGGAACATGCTTGCTAAAAGACAAAGAGTCGTTTGCAGTATGGACAGCTAACATGTTGGATCCAAAGAAGAGAATCGCTATCTCGTATGCTAACCCATACGCATTGGAGATCTACGAAGGAATCGTCCCTACAAAGATCAACGCATATAGCATCGACACATTCTCTCAGAAATCTGTAGTCAAGATTTTGACAGGAGAACTTCAGGCAACTGCAGAGTCTCCAGTGAGATTGAACAGAGATGAGTTGAAGTAATCACACTATTGATTTGAATCATAAAAGGTCAGGAGGCAACTCCTGACCTTTTTTAGTATCAACCGTCAACCATCAACCATCAATCATCAACCGTCAACCATCAACCGTCAACCATCAACCGTCAACCATCAACCGTCAACCATCAACCGTCA
>JAKSKW010000025.1 GCA_024401495.1 Paludibacteraceae bacterium | reverse complement strand
AAAGAGTATTTATTTGGACAGGATTTAGTATACATGTTGATCATTCCATTTAGGATTTGAACGACGTGTCTTTCTGGGACTATTTTGTCAGGGTATTAGAAACCCTGACCTCGGACAGTTGTGACTACTACAACTTACACCAGACAGAATCGATGAGATTTAGAATCAGCCTTCGGGCTGATTTTATTGTTTTACAGAGTTTCTATGTTATTTTTGTAGACGTGATTTCTCAACAAATGAATGATGAAAGAATATAAGATAAAAGCTATATCAAATTTTCTAACCATGTTGGATGAAATGATTGTCCATACTGTAAGCTTACTGGTTAAAAACAAAACACATAAAAAAGCAACCTTATTAGGTTGCTTTTTTACATATTGGATGTTTACTGACTAACATACAGCCTCATTCTGAATTTTTATTTTTTTCTTTTGGTGGATTGGAGGGTCCATCCTTTCCAGAGTCTCTGTTTGGGTGACATGAAGTATCCGATGGCATTTCAAACATGGAAATGAATACGGAGTATAGAAATGAGTATAACCTTGCTTTCATAACGCTTATATTTTAATTGTTTAATATTGTATGTCTATCAAAATTATGAATTAGAAAATCTGCGACTCAATAAGTTTTTCTCCGTTTCTCAAATGCTGAAGGAACTGAGCCTTGCTCATTGTGTTACATCCCTTTACAAGCTTATTGTAGTAAAAGTTATTAAGTTTGCCGTTTACACGTGTCTCGCTGTCGATGAAATATATGAACTTTGAGTCGTCAGGCATGGCTTCCACTCTGGCGATGGCATCAGACTTAGGTGTCGCTGTGATGGTCACACCGACCTTGTCGCTATCCACTGTTTTTGAGAAACCATATTTCTTGAAGGAAATGATCGTCAGATCCTCTTCTGGATCCTGAGAGGCATATCTGGTCTTTTCATCCATAAACAAATCCTGAAGATTTTCCTCTACATTCACACCATTATACTTATATGTTGCCTTAATATCATAGAATTCTGCTGCATCCTCTGAGATTTTAGCTCTTGTTTCAAGTGTCTTCTGAATATTTTCTGGCTCATCCTGAAGTGGATAATAACCGCCTTCATCATAATCTGTGCATGAAGTACCAAATAAAGAAGACGCTACTATGAAAATGACTGCTGATATGTTTAAGAATTTCGTATTCATAATGCTTAAATTTTTAGATTATATTTTGAATATTGATTGCTGTCTAATGGATCATTTCCTACATAATATGATTTAGTAGTATTAGACCTGTTGATGCCGCTGCTCCTAGAAACAATAGAATTGCTGTAACCATAATGCTTAGTTTTTAATTGTTATTTCTTATCTGTTATTGTAACGTATGCGAAACTGAATGAGAAGATTGTAACGTATGCGAAACTGAATGAGAAGATCGCCGCTGTTCCGATTAGCATGAGAATAAATGATGCCATAATGCTTAGTTTTTAATTGTTATTTCTTATCTGTTATTGTAACGTATGCGAAACTGAATGAGAAGATCGCTGCTGTTCCGATTACCATGAGAATAAATGATGCCATAATGCTTAGTTTTTAATTGTTAATGAATTTTGTTTTTTATTGTTTTTAATGTGTTGTCTTCAGGATTTGTTGTTGTCGTTTGTTCCCGTTGACATTGCAAAAGTAGGGCAAGATTCTGGGGTGCGTCGGACAGAAAAGGAAAAGCGTGCGGACAGTTTGTGAACTTCACAATTTGTACGTTTTCACAATTTGTACATTAGGTTAAATTGTTGTATATAAAGAAGATATGTATTATTATAGAAATTATATATGAGTTGTCTAATCACGCTTTTCCTTTATACGCTCGGCCTACGGCCTCGCGTTGGGGGAGGGGCAAGGGCGTTCCGCCCTTTGCAATCCTCATTTTTAGACATCTGCTATATAATCTCTTTATTATAAAATTTCCTAAAAAGACGTTGATATAGGACGATACAAAAAAAAGCATCGCATCAAAGATGCAATGCCTTTTGTATGTTTTATGGACAGTCTTATGTCACGCACATTTTAGATACTGCAACGGAGTGCAGCCATATTTTTCCTTGAAAAGTCTGCGGAAAGTGTGGTCGCTGTTGAATCCACTGATGAAGGCGATGTCGGAAACCTTTTCCTTACCCTCTTTTAAGAGTTGTTCCGCATGGACTAGACGCAGTGTGTTAACGTATTCGTAGAAAGTAACGTGTTTCACCTGGTTGAGAAAGTCGGACACATAGTGTCGGTTGGTGCCAAGCTTGCTTGAAATCCAGTCAATGTTGACCTCGGTATCCAAGTAGAATTTATCTTCCTCCAACTTATTGAGGATCTCCGCGAAGTTTGCGAATTTGGCGGAGGTTGCCGACGTATTGTTTTCAGACTCTTTTTGATCCTTTGCTGGACTATCTGCGGTAACAGTCTCTGGGTCAACTGTTGTGTCTGGAGTCTCAGTGACAGTCTCAGATTTTTCAAAATTCTCTTTAAATTGGTCGATTAGTTGGTTCTCCTCAGGTTTCATTTCCTGAAGTTGCTCCTTAATCAAGTCGATGGTCATATCGTCGACTTTATATGAAAGAGCGCATCCTACAATACCTGAAAGGAAGATGAATGTAAGTAAGTCGTAAAGAACCATATATTCATCATTATCGGTAAGGATGTTGAGCGGTATATAAAGTATTGACAGGAAGAACAGAGGAACGAGAGTCCAAAACACCCAGCGAGTACTTCTTCTGTCAATATTGGAATAGTTTTCCATCAGTTTCTTATCGAATTTTTTGATGAAATGGCCATACCATAACAACTGTGCCAAAACCATAACAGATGTGGTAATGTAGGCAAAGGTGTACAATTTGAAAGGTAGGACTTCAAACACGTCGTTCAAGGCATATAATACATAAGGCACAATGATGGCGGTGCCAAGCCATCTTTTGGGCATTCTACCCACAAGAACAGTGGAACCAAACACCATGGAAAGTGGCAAAATGGCAAGGTCCATATATTCCATGAAGGTGTTGTAGTCAGGATAAACTCTTGCTATCTGATAGTAACCGCAAGTGGGCTGAAGCAATTCGGGAGCAATCCATAATGTATAGTTGGCAAGGTAGATGACCAGCAGCCAGCCCAATGAGTTGTGAATGGCGGCTGTCGCCTCGTTTCTTTTCGGTTGTAACTTAGGGAGAACCAGGAACAAGAACAAGGCATTAATCAGAAAATAAAAAATGTTGCCGCCTTGAACCAATATTCCAAGATACTCAAACGGAGAAATGTAGGTGTCCATATTTATTAAATGTTATTTACTTGCAAAAGTACGAATTATAGATTAAACGCTACAATTAAGATAAAAAAATTTGGTAACTATATATGGGTTGTCCAAACATGCTTGGTTTTTATACGCAATTTCGACTGCCAAAATTTATCAGTCATTATCTAGGATAGAGCCTTTTTTATTTGATCTTTAATCAGTAACTTTGCGGAAGTAAAAATTAAGATTATGCTAGGAGTACAAAGTAAAAACAGAGTAGTAACGGTAGAAGTAGCAAAGAAGGTTTTGTTACAAAATACCAAAAGGTCATACGAAAATATGTCCACAGATGAATTATGGAATGAAATGAAGTCCGCTATGGAAAAAATGCCAAAGTGTACTATGTCTGACGAAGAAATAATTGAGGAGATAAAAGCATATAGAAGAGGAGAGTGAAAGTAATTTTTGATTGTCAAATGTACAAAATTCATTACATTGGCAGAATTCAAGGATTTATTTAGAGATTTATAAACAGGCGAATTTCTTCCCAAATATCATAGATATTTGTAATAGTGCCCAAAAACACAAGTTTTGTCGAACCACTTTTTGATATTCTTTGATAAATTAGCAAGCACATAAACAGAAAATTGCTTGGATATGAAAAATACAGCTACAAAACTTTTTTCAGCCCTTATGCTTGGTGGTGCATTAGGTTTGGGTACTGCCCACGCTGGTGCCAACCGTGGTCTTTGGGCTTGTCAGGATGGCAACTCTATATTTGCCAGTTGGCGTATGCGCGCTACAGATTCTCCCAAGTCGACTACATATAATCTATATGCAGATGGCAAACTTGTGTTCTCTTCTAAGGATCGCACGAACACAACTCTTACATCTAATTATGCTAATTCAACTTTCTCTCTTGAGGTGTTGAACAAGGCTGGTGAGGTGATCGATTCGCAATCAGGAATCAAGGTGGATGCTTATCCATACCATCATATCAAACTTAATCATCCCGGCACATACAAGTTGCCTACTGGCGACGTGGTGACTTATCATCCTTATGACTGTTCTGCCTACGATATGGATGGCGACGGTGAGGAGGAGATCATCATGTGTTGGTCGGCTGGTGAGGGTGCTACTGCCGCTGCCACTGCGCCTCCAATCTTGGAGTGTTTGAAACTTGACGGTAGATCATTGTGGAAGGTTAATCTTGGACCAAACATCTTGAGTGGATGTCGTCTTTCTTTCCTTTGCTACGACTTTGATGGCGACGGTTACGGTGAGTTGATCACTAAGACTGCTCCAGGTTCAAAAGATGGTAAGGGCAACTTCCTTAGCAAAGGTAAGGCTGCTGGTTCAAATCCTTATCAGAACTGTTTGAAGAATGGTCTTGTGACTGATGGTGGTCCGGAGTGGATGACTTGCTTCAGCGGTAGGACAGGTGAGGAGTTGGCTACCGTCGACTATTGGCCATACTTTAATATCCAGTCTAACTGGGACGACCGCCCTGGTAAGAGCGATGGCAATACCTACGGTCACCGTGGTAATTGGCTAAAGGGTTGTGTGGCATTCCTTGATGTCAACGGCAAGGCTAAGCCATGCGTCGTGACTACTCGTGGAATCTATACATACGTTTATGCCGCTGCATGGAATTGGGATGGAAAGAATTTGACTAATCTTTGGAAGCACTCTTCCGACAAGCAAGGTCAGGGCGTCTATGCACAGGGAGCTCACAGTATCACTTGTGGCGACGTCGATAATGATGGTTTTGATGAGATCATCACTGGTGCCGCTTGTATCGACCATAATGGCAATACTCTATGGAGCACTGGCCTTGGTCATGGAGACGCCACTCACTTGGGTGAGTTTGATCCTTCAAACCCTGGATTGGAATATTTCATGATCACAGAGGAGGAGACTGCTAAATATGACTGCTGTTTGCTTGACGCCAAAACTGGAAAAGTGTTGATGTATAAGAATCAGACAGGTGGTGATACAGGTCGTGGTTTGATTCTCGACTGTGACAGCACATTCGACGGTGCTGAGGCTTTTGAGTGGAGCAATGCAAAAATCTTCACATGCAAAGGATATGAGTTTGCTGATTGGCACACAGGTAGTACAAACAGCAGTTCAATCAACGGACGTATCTTCTGGGATGGTGATTTGTTGGAGGAGTATACAGACCGTGGTCACGTCGACAAGTGGGACAATGTAAATAAGACTTGGGGCCGTACATACACATTCGGTTACAATATCATGGTCAACGGCACTAAGGTGCAGTGGGGTGCTGAACTTAACAACGATACTAAGTACAACCCATGTCTACAGTCTGATCTTGTGGGCGACTGGCGTGAGGAGTCTGTGTTCTGGACACAACAGAATGGTCAGTATTATTTGACAATCTACACATCAACAATGCCAAGCCCATATAAGTTGCCTTGGCTACGTGACGACCATGTGTATGATATGGCTGTGGCTTGGGAGCATTGTGGATATAACCAGCCACCTCACTTGGGTTACAGCCCTGTGGAGTATTATAAGAGTCTTCGCAATATGGCTGAGCCTACACTTACAAAGCATGGTGGTGGTTCGAGCAAGCAGACTGTATATATCAATAATGCAATCACAGACTATTATCTAACTTGGAGCGACGCTTCAACTGTTAAGATTTCATGGGAACCAAAGGCTCCAGCTGGTATTGAGACAAAGATTGACCAGGCCACAAAGAATATCTATTTCAGCGGTACACCTGCTGAGGAGGGAACATTCAATTGGACTGTCACTACTGTCAGCGATGCTGATACAGAGGCAACTTATACAGGCTATATCGAGGTGAAGGATCCTACTGATGTGTCAGAGATTAATGCTATTGGCAAGTCGGCATATCCAAACCCAACAACTGGAGATTTGTTCATCACAGATGAGGCTGGAAATATGTACAGTGGAAATGTCACAGTCTACGATGTAAATGGTAGAGTAGTGATGGAGAAGACAATCTCAAATGGTTATTTGAATCTAAGTCCGCTATCATCGGATATCTACGATGTCAAGGTGAAGGATGCAGACTATAGGATTATGGTGAAGTAAAATGGATTGATAACGAAAAATAAAAGCCACAGAAGTTCAACTCTTCTGTGGCTTTTTATATTGATTATTTTTTTGATTCAACAGAATTATTTGTTGAAAACACCACGTAACATCATTCCTTGATATTCGGAGTCTTTCATATAATCGAAGTCATAAATCATATTATCAGTTCCCAATTGGGCTATGACAAAACTATAACAGTTGTCTGCTGTCCAGTATGCACCATAGTACTCGTCATAGTTGTTGTCAGCATTTGGTTCATCGTCTTTAGGCCAACCGAATGGCAAGAACAATGTGTTTTGGTTTTCCTTGGAAGTGAACAAAAATCCTGCAACGCCAGTGCCGTTGAAATCAGCGACGAATTCTATAGTTGTTTTAGAGAATAATTCTCTGAAATCGTCACGTGTTGGCATACGCCATCCATCACCATTCATTTTCTGGTAAGGGTCGCTATCTCCAGTAAGATAGCCTTTGTCATCTAATACTACATCACCCAATCCTTTGTTGTAGCTATCCTTTGTGAAAGTAGATTTTCCACCTTGCTTTTCACCCCAACCTCTGAATTGTCCCTTATCCTCTGGAGAAGAGGCATTTAGATTGTAACATGCCCAATTGACGCTTAATCCAAGATCCACGTAACTTATACTTCCTTTTTCTCCTGTCATAGACACACCACCGTCCAACTCGTATGCGTAGGAAATCTGTTTGATAGTCTCGACATCAACAGTGATTTTGTTTCCATCCTTCTGCTCGATGATCATGTTTCTTGTGGCTGCAGAAGCGTTCAAACTCAAAAGTGCGAAAGCACAAAGTATAGTTTTTTTCATTTTGTTCTTATTTGTTAGTTACGAATGATTTTAAAAGATTGGTTGCCGACAACTACAATGTAAACTCCTTTTGTTTTTGGAAGATCCAAAGTAGACTGACCGGTAGTATCTACAATTGATGATGCCACAACAGATCCGTTGATGCTGACTAATGTTACTTTTTCACCTGCCTTGGCGTTTTGAATACAGATGGCAGATTTTGAGAGAGAAACTAAAATCTCATCTATAGCCTCAATAGACTTTACGGGTGTGGAATCTCCATTTGTGAAATAATAGATTTTCACGTCGTCGATAGCATAAGTAGTTTCCGCATTTCCATTGACGACCATTTTAGAAGCTTTAATGTCATACTTTCCTTTCTCGAAAGTGATGACGGGATTGTCATCGAGCAAGAAATTTATCTTGCTTCCTGAATTGAGTTCTACTGTCATGTGTGTCACAGCCGCATTAGTAAGCATAGATCCTCCTAACAGACAGATAGATAAAAGTTGTTTAAGTCCCATAAATTAGGGGTTCGTTACTGTGTCCTTTTCAATCGCACGAACCATTAAAACGAAAGAAAAGCATCATCACAACTATAGTGAAGATGCCACAAAATTAAACGGAATGAACATTATTACAAAATTTTCAATGACAAAAATTACCCCCCCCAAAAAATTTTTTTCTGTGTTATCGACTTATTTTCAAAATGTTGGAAAATAATAGATTTTCAATCTGTCAAGTAAACTAATAACTTCAATTTTTCCAAAAAATAGTATTGAAATAGGTTGCTAATGCTTTATTTTATGACATTAGCAACCTCTTTCAAGCTCTTTTTAGTTTGTTGATAGAAATGAATTGCGTCGCCTTTTTTATTTATATTGAAATAATATTGTCGAAATCTAAAGTCTAAGCAAATTTCTAACAGATAATCATAACATTATGGAGATTATTATAAACGGTTATAGACTCGCTATTACCTTTTCATACGCATCATTAATCTGTGCCATTTTAGCTTCACATTCTTCTTTCCTATCCGCATTCTGTTGCATATCAGGATGATGTATAAGTGCCAAAGCGTGGTAGGCTTTCTGGATCTCCTGTTTTGATGCACCTATTGAGATGCCAAGGATATCATAGTATTGTTGAATGATGTTCGACGGAGTAGACGCGGCATACTCTTTTTTGGCCTCCTCATTGTAGTATTGTGAGTCGTCGTCAAACTCAGTTCGTAGTGGGGAGTAATATTTGATGAAGTAGTCGTAGCTCCTTTTGTTTATTTTCAGACGACTCATAGTATCCAGGATAAAATTCCATTCGTCGTTTTTAATTCCGTCGCCATCGGCTGCAAGACTGAACATCAATCGTACCATACTGCATCTGAAAGAGAGATCCTTATTTTTCACAATAAGCAGGTAGTCAATCTCTACGTTTGGATCAATCGTTTGGGATTTTGTTATTATTTTGTTTGCAAAAGATTCTGCCTCCAATTCTGTGGCCCATTGTGATTTTTTAGTAGGGAATTGTTTTGTATAGAATTTTGTCAATAGATTCTTGCTATATTTAGGTCCCATCTGAATCAATATGGCAAGAATGGATTCACAATATTCGTTAGCTTTATTGAGTCCCTTGTTAGCTATAAAAGTGTATCCTATAATTAGCAAGGCGATGATAATAGCAGCTATTGTGAATATTGTTCCATCAACTGGAACGCGATAAATGGCAGATAGTAAAATATATGGATTTGTAATCATTATCCTCTAAGCTCAATCTTAATCTCAAAATCATTTACTTTGAATTCAGGTGAGATGCCCCCGATTCTGAAATTGTCGGATGTGGTTTCGCAGTAGACGTATTTGCGGCCTTCATATTCGGTCACGACGCTGCTCATGTTATTCTGTAGCAAAGCTTTCCAACGTTCATCGTATTCCACACAGACAGCGGCGTGAGCCAATCTGTAGGAGATTAGAAACAGCACGTTGTAGCCCATCAAATGGAAGAGGGTAGCGGCAAGGAACGATTTGCAGTCGCAGTCGCCGTGTCTGTCGTAGAGAGTTTCGTCGGGGAAACGGATATACTCTTTTGGATACTGGATCTCAGCGCAGTCGTGGTCGTAGTTGTATTTCACGTTTGGCTCCTGCACAAAGTCGAGAACGAACTGCAGTTTATCAAGCTCGTCGACACGGTTTTTGCTGCATTCACGGTTGATATACTTCACAATCTCAGAGGAGTGCAACAATGTGCGGGGATGGCTGATCATGTAGAAATACATCTTTCGCAAATTGACCTCTATTCCCTGGTAGCCGGCAGCGGTATTGATTGCCGCAAACGGATTGTTAAGACGCTGCTCCTCTATCTCCTTGGGATTGAAATTCAACGCAAGATGGCCTTTGAGTTTAGTCTTGCGTGCAGAGTCGAGTTTCCAACTGTAAGTGATGCGTTCTTTACCGTCGCCATAATCATTCAATAAAGAGGTGATTTCCTTCACCTTATTATTCTTTGATAAAAGCGTTTTAGTGAGAAAAATGATGATTATTGCTTGCAGGATTATTATGAATTCCATGTATAATTAAGTTGTTTGGGCAAATATAGTAAAAATTATTTAGCCCATTTTAATGATTTACAACCTTGGAAAGTGGAGACGTCATAATTAACGATCTTTTTTGAATTGTCAACCAAGACGTTGAGGTTTGAGCAACCAGCAAAGGCACTAGATCCTATATTGGAGACATTGGATGGGATAATTATGTTAGTCAACCCATTGCAATTTGAAAAAGCACTGTTTCCAATGTATGTTACGCTTTTGGGGATAGTCACATACGTCAATCCTGAGCAACTTGAAAAAGTAGAATTTCCGATAGAAGTAATATGTGAAGGAATTTCAAAATTTTCTAAGCCCGAACAGCCACAGAGGAATCCATCTGGCAAGATTGTGAGGTGTGGAGGAATATTAATTGATTTTAGTCTTCTACAAAATGAAAATGTATTAGACTCAAATTTGACTTCAGTAGGGACTTGAATCTCTACGTTTGTCAAATTATGGCAATAGGAAAACGCACTGTAGCCGATACTTTTGATATTAGAAGGTATAACAAGATTGGTTAATCCTGTACATTTATAAAATGCATATTTCCCAATTTCAGTTACATTAGAGGAAAATTCAATGTTAGTCAGTTCTTTACAATTTTGAAAAGCATCGTTTCCAATTTTCTTGACACTGGAAAGAAACTTAAAAGTTCCTTTGAAACCTAAAGGCACACGTATAATCTCACTCTTGTCCTTATTATATAATATACCTTTTTCAGATGATAGAGTTGGATGATCCGGCGCTACTACGATGGTAGTCAATTTTTTAAAATTGCGAAAGGAAGAATAAGTAATTCTAATAGTTGAGGGAATTTCTATTCTGACAATGTTTTGACACTCGTAGAACACTTTATAATCGATGCTATGAACGGTATATACTTCACCATTGTATCGTACTTTCTGAGGAATATTTAAAGATGTCAAATTCTCATATGAAGGGTCATACACGAGAGTTGCACTCTTATTATATGCAGTAAAACGAAACTTCAATGGAGTATCATTGGCGTCCACTATACCACCTTTAGCAGACTTCTCTTTTTTTGGAGCATTTTGCTTCTCTTCGTCATTTTTAGATACGACGTCGTTTTGAGACACATGGTTGCCTTTATCCACAGTTTTTTCCTGGGTTACAGGTGTTTGTGTCTCTGTTTGTCTGTCTCTACCTTGAGGAAAAACTTCGTCTAACTCATCAGACGATTCAATTTCTATCTCTTCTTCTTCAAATATATTGTCGTCAATGGGTTTCGCATTAACGTCTTCGTGATCTTCAACGATAACCCTATTCAACTTACTATATTTATGGTCGAGGAACTCAAACCAACTTTTGCTAACGGGAATAAACAAAAGTACGGATATGATTAAGATTATGAATTTATGGGTGTTCACTTTTTACTGGACTTCTTCGTCTTCAGGAATAAAGGCACCGCCCTTTGTGAATTTCAATGAGATAGCGTTAGGTTTGTTGAGTGTCACCTCATAACCATATTTCTTTCTCTCCACTTTTCTGATGCTGCGTTCAGGATAGTTTTTCGCGATATAGTTAAGTGTCTGGTTAGGAAGAAGTTTCTTCAACGACTCCGACAAACCATTCTTCTTAGTGTTGATCTCCTCCCATGTGCCACGACGGTCGAATTTGACACGGATGCCGTTCTCAAGAGTCACCTCAACATCGTTGTCGTCATCTGTCTCCACACTGGTCATCTGTGAATCAGGGAAATGTTTGTTCAAAAAACTTTCTGCGCTGCTTGGTAAATTTGATTTAGCATCTCCGCTTCCTGAACAGGCTGTAAGCGCCGCGCAAACCAATGTGCTGAAAAAGAAATATCTCATCTTCATAAAGTTCTTCATTTTGAGTTTAACGAATTCAAAATAAGCAAAAAAATGGTAAATAAGCAAATGAATCATTTTATACTTGCTATATTTACTTCAAAATCAAGACACGTCATTTTCAATGGATATCATTTCTATATTGTCAGATAATCGTTTGCATAAAAATGCTGTCGACGCGATTGTTGACGACATTCTCGTCGGCAATACTGATATAGCTCTGCTTTGGGAGCTCACCGGCAGTGATAATCCACGTTTGGCTTGGCACGCTGTGTGGGTGCTGGAGGCATTGTGCAAGAAGGATAGGAAACGGTTGGTGCCTTATCAGCGTAGGGTGGTGGAGATTATAACGAAAACGAAAACGAAGACGAAGACGAAGACGAAAACGAAAACCGAGACGAAAACTGAGACTGGAGAACTCCGTTTATGGCTCAACATCTCCCTTATGCTTCTTCCTGAGACGAAGGATATCGACGTCGACCTTCTCAACTTTTCCCTTGAGAATATCTGCAATATGCGTATGGCTGTGGCAATGAGGGCTGTCTGCATCAAGATTGCCTACCAGCTTTGCAAACGTGAGCCTGAACTATTGAAAGAGTTGCAGGCTGTCGTGTCGATGATGGATTTGAAGGACGAACAGGCAGCGATTAAGAGTGTGGTGAAGAAGATAAAGTAGGGGAAGTGCCTTGTGCCTGCCCGTATCATTTATTGTAAAAATAATGCTGTGAATTGCTCCAAGATAATGCTGACCACCATTCCAGCCAATTTTAGTTCAAAATAGATTGGCACAATCAACATTACGATTCCTATACTACAAAAGAGTGCTTTCTTATTCACATCTTTCTTGATCTCTTTGTCGTCTTCAATAAATCCTGTCAACAATTTGTAATTTTTCTTGTGACTTCGGTGGAAGAAATCGAACACGTCTCCAAGCAAAGGTATAGCACCCACCAACAAATCTATCAGTGTATTGAAGATTATGGCGAGTGTCAACGGAATGGATTTGATTTTGGTCAATGAGACATATACAAACGGTAATGCTAAGAAACCTCCTAAAAAGTCTCCCACCTCTGGAGCAATGAATCCGAGGATAGGGTCCAGGTGGTATTTGTCCATCACTTTGCTGATCTTGGCACATGCGGCGTAGACGGGATCTTGCTCAAGCTTTTCACGTTTCTCTTGCTTTTGGCGTTCGATCTCGGCTCCTTTAGCGGCTGCTCTTTCGGCTTCCTGCATCTCTTTGTCAAACACGTCAGCACCCATCCGCTGGCGACGTCGGCTTGTATATTCTGCCATATTATATCCAATTATATGATCCATCTGTAGAGACGTGGCGCGCCACGTCTCTACGTTATAATCAAATCTTTATTCTGAATTCTCCGTTGATGAATCTGTTGAAGTCTTCCTCATTGTTGAAGAACTTGCCTCTTTCTGTAAGTTTGAGTAGTGCTTTCTTTCTTGTCTCTGCATCTGGAGCAGTGTTGAGATCCTTCAACACGTTGCCAAGCACGTCTGCCTTGGCGTCGATATCTGCCATCTGGGAGTTGAACTGTGTCTGGATCTTCTCCAACTCCTGATCGTAGATCTCTGCCGACACTTGGTTCTGCTCTTTCAACATTTCAAGCGACACAAGTGCGTCAGTAAGCTTGACGCTTTCGTTATATACTCTTTTCATCTCGGCAAGCTCTTCCTCATTGAAGTCCTTAGCCAGATCTTTCTTAATCTCCTCTTTCAAGTTCGGAGCCACATCCTTCACAAGATCCTTGAATTTTGCTACGGCATTCTTGAGATCGTCAGGAAGTTCATTGGAGTGATAGGTGTCGAGGTTGATTGCCTTGATACTCTTCTGGTCGAGTCCGCTCTCAAGAATATCCTTGCCGACGTGGAGCATTCTGATGATGTCCTCAAGATGAGTGGCAAGAGTTTTCTTCATCTCCGCGTCGACGGAAATGTTTTTTAAGATTTTGTCTGTAAGCTCTTTCTGCTTTGCCTTTAGCTGAGCAAGTCTGTTTTCTGCATTACGCTTGGCTTCTTCTTGATAATTAGCCTCTTGTTCTGCCACTGCCTCGTCGACGATGGCATCCTCATACTCCTTTACCAAGTTGCCATAGACGCCTTTCCACTTGAACATCTTCTGGCTATACTTCTTGTCAGCCGAACCGAAAGTCAATGCGTTGACCACCACATTTGGTTTTTCTGGGCGTAGGCTTTTCGCATTCTCGTAATCGTTTTTCTTGTTAGTCAAGATACCTTGACAACGCTCCAAATCTTCATTCCAGAAGATGATATTGTTGTTGTGGTCGTTGATCTGGTCGGAAAGCTCACGTATCTCATCCATCACCTTGTCGCGCTCCTTCACAAGTTCAGCCACTCCAGCCTTGCTGTAAAGTGATGCTACCATCTGATTGAACTCAGCGTCGAGAAGTTTGCCGCTAAACTTGAAATATGCGTTTGCCTTAGGGATATAAAGGTCGTTGATGGTCTTGTACACCGTCGCCAAACGGGTGTAATCCGACTTGATATTCGTAACGTCTTTCTTGATATTCATCTTGAAAGCCTCAAGATCGGATTTCATTCTGACGGTTTTTTCTGAAGCGTCGAGATAATGTTTCACAGCCTCAACAGCCGCCACAGCTATCGCTCCGTTCTTGCCTAAAGCCTGGCTGCTTTGTGAGGCTATCTGCACTGATTTGGAGAATCCGTCGCTGATCTCCGACATCATCACTGTGCAGTTCTCTGAAAGCATATCGTATTGCAGCTGAACCTTCTCAAACATCTTTGCTGTGTCGAGATATTCGATTGCATCAAAATCGAAAAGAGATGGAGCGACGCGTTTGATGGAGTCGCCGTAGAAATCCACAAGCATCTGGGCATACTTCTCGTAGACGCGGAGGATTTCAGTGCGGAGGTCGACGAAATCGTGGGCCACCTCTTTCACTCCGTCCTTAGCCTCATCGTAGACGTTGATAAGTTTGCCATACAGCTCCACTGCCTGAGTTGCCTCTTTCTTGACACTCTCGATACCTTTTGTGCCCATAATGACGTTCAACAGACTGCTCATCTCTGAAGCCACAGCTTCAGACACCTTCGTCTTCAGCATATTGTCGAGCACAGTCAACGCATTCTCTCCGTTCTTGAGATCAGTGGATACCGCGTTGAAATAGCCATCTTTGTTGTCGGCTGCAATAAGCTGACGCAATTCGTAATCGTCCACGATGGAGGTCTGGCTGTCGTTGTTGACGAAAGTCGACTTGATCTGTTGGTCCTTGCCATAATGGTTGTAAGCCTCCCATGCAAGACGGCTGACATCTATAGAATCTGTTTTTTTCAGGTCGGCAGCAAGGTCTGCGCGTATGATTTTTGCACCTTTAGCCTCTTCTGCAATCTCCTTGATCTGTTTGTAAATTGTCTCGCTCATAATCCAATTTATTTAGGTGTTATGTTTATGCCTGCAACAGAGAGTCAAGATATTCTCTGACAAGCTGGTTTTTTTCGTTTTCCTTATCAATCTTCTTCCAACAGCTTCCATTGATGGTGTGAAGCCATTGTTTATCATCGAAATACTCCAATGAATCTCCGTGTCGGTCGCCTCCCATACGTAGTGGCTCGATGCATTCGGTAGGGAACTTGATCTGATTCATATCCAGGTGTGAGTAGATATCATACCAGTTGCCGCCACCGGAATCGAGATAGATTTTATCAGGCGTGACGGGCATGAAATCCACCTTCTTGTCTTTAACGTGGTCGTATTTGAAGAACGACATGATGGCTGACAGGTACCACCATTTCTCACGGTGTCTCAACGGTCCGTAGATGGGCTGGTTGCTCAGTTTCTCAACTATTGAGACCGGTACGATAGGGAAGAGATCATGGTCGATCTGGCCAAACGCGTATGGCTGTCTCTCACGTATGACTCGGCGGTAAGTGTAGTTGAGAGCCATGGCGTGTGAGTATGATCCTCCTATACGGTTGAGCTGATTCTTTGGCAGACCGACGTAAGTAAGACCTTTTTCCTTGCAAAACTCATAGATCTCGTCGCGCACGGTCGTGTTGGTGGAGTTGTCTATGATGATCTGATGGTAGTTGTCCTTCAGATTCTTCTGTAGAAACTTATACTGGATCTGGATAAGTTCGCTGTTGTTGAAAGCGATAGTGATGACGTCCACTCTGTTAGGCTTGTCCATACCTGCCTTCAAATTAAGAGTTTTCTTGGGAGGACAACACATAGTAAAGGCTTCCAAGGTTCTTACTATGGCACGAAAAAGCATTCTTTTTGGAGTCATCATAATGGTTAATTTTAATTATTGACCTTTCAATTTTATCTTGGCATATATCTCTGCTCATAAGGGATATCGTCGTCATCCTTCTTCTCCACGTTTTCGTTCTTCGGAGTCTCTTTGGATTCAGTAGGGATCATACCTTTGGGCATGTATCTCTGCTCATAAGGAATTTCCGGCTCAACCTTCTTTTCCTCCTCTTTTGCAGACTCTTCTGTAGTTGAATTAGAACCGTTTCCAGGAAGAAGGACAGGAGTTATAGGTCCTTCGTTTTTCTTATCGTTGAATCCCGTCAATTCAGAATACAAAACCGACAAAGGAAGACTAATTCTCACAAATACATATGAAAACAGTAGAATAGTAGTGATTAAATATGCGAAAATAAAAACCGTGAGAGTATCATTAATGTATGGTTGGAATGAGTCAAAGTTGTTCCATTCCCCAGTCACTGCAATTTCGCCAATCACAATAATAAGAGCAATTATGGCAACGAAGCCCACAAGCATGTATATTAGCAATGCTGGTATTATTCCTTGCAAATAGATCTTGAATATTGTCCCTTTGTATCCGTTTGTAAGTTCAGAACTTTTGTTCAGAATTTCCTTATCGGTCATTTCTGGGTTGTCGTTGGCCACAACCGGAACAAAGATATACTCAAAGAATTTGTAATAGTAAATTACAAGACAAGCAAGTATGAATAAAAAAGACAAACCTATAATGGAGGAATTAATACCAGCAGAAAAGATGGAAATCATGTAAATAACAAATGGAATTGCAATTATAGCAAGTATCTTTAATGCCACTTTGGCTCCTAATTTTATGTATCTTATCCAGTTTTGTTTGAATTTATCAAACATTACATTCTTGGGTTGTTCATTGGCCACATGCATCTGTCTCAATCCAATAATACACGAATATGTCAATGGAAGAGTCACAAAGATAGACCATGCCAAGTTGATAAGTCTATCGATGAGGTTTGCCTCGTATGAGTCGGGCAACTCTAACGTGCTGTTAAGAGTTAAAAAAATATATATGAATGTGGGTAAAAAAGTAATACCGTTTGTGATAAAGCATGCGAGTAAAGCTTTTCCCCATTTCCCGGAAAGAGCCATTTTACCCTCTACCATATAGATTGAACTTGATTTTGTCATATCGTCGTCAAATTTTTATCAAAAGTAGGCATTTTTCTTCTTATTATAATTCTCTTTTTTTGATGTTTGGTGAAATTTTAATTTTTTTATGATTTGTGCTAATTTTGCATTCTCGTAATCAATAAGAAATGGCAGTAAAGAAATGGCATACTCGTTAAAGAAACATATTCAGCAGCTTATCTATTTGCTTAAAATTCATTCGTTTTCCGACGTGGTGGTTTGTCCTGGCAGTCGCAATATGCCTATTGTGGAGTCGATGTGTTGTGGGGATTTCAAAGTTCACAGAGCTCTTGATGAACGTAGCGCGGGCTTCATGGCTTTAGGTCTTGTGCAGACCGGCAAACGAGTTGCTGTTTGTGTCACAAGTGGAAGTGCGGTGGCAAACCTTCTTCCGGCGTTGGTTGAGGCTCAGTATCAAGGTATTGGAATGGCTGTGATCACTGCCGACCGCCCAAAGGAGATGATAGGCCAGCTTATGGGCCAGACGATGTGGCAGGTGCCTGCGTTGGCCTCGTCTGTGAAGTATAGTGTCGATGTGGAGGACGACGAGAGCGCCGACGGAATGTGGTATGCCAACCGTGAGATCAATGCCGCCTTGAATATTGCCTACTCAGGGCAGAATGGTCCGGTGCAGATCAACATGCAGATTAAAGAGCCGTTTTTCGACTGCACCGTCGATACCCTTCCTGAATTCAGAAAAATCTCCCTTATTGAAGACGGTGCTCTTTTCGGCGACTCGATGAAGCAGTTGTGGAATCAGTCTCAGCGTCCATTGGTGATGGTTGGCCAGAACGACGGAATCAATCGAGCATATATTGATGCTTTTATCCGCTTAGGTGCTCCATTATATACGGAGGTATTGTCTAACGTTGACGAAGACGAAAACGAAAACGAAGACGAAGACGAAAACGAAGACGAAAATGTTGGTGGATATAAACGAATTTCTGATGACAAGATTGAGGCTTATAATCCTGATTTAGTGATCTATATCGGCGGACATATTGTCAGCAAAATTGCCAAAGCGGCTATCACAAAGATCAAGCCGACGACGGTGGTTCGTGTGTCGAAAGCAATGGAGTTTGCCGACACATTCAAGTGTATGACGCATCTGTTGGTGGATATGCGTAGAGACGTGGCATGCCCCGTCTTAGATAATGGTTGGAAAGAACGTAGAGACGTGGCGTGCCGCGTCTTCAAAGAAGTATGTGAGAATGATGCAACCAAATATCCGTCGGCATACAGCGAATTCCTAAAAAATATAGCACCGTCGTCACATATCTTTCTTGCCAACTCCACAACTGTGCGAGCCATCGATTATGCCTACTGGTGTATGCCCGACGCTCAAGCCAAACGCCCACGATTCTTCTGCAACCGTGGAGTGAACGGAATCGAGGGAAGCATGTCGGCAGCCATAGGATATGCGAGTGGAGTGGGGAATGCCCTCGTCTACCTGGTGATAGGGGATTTGAGTTTCTTCTACGACGTCAGCAGTCTTTGGAGCGCTGGCAACACCAATCTGCGAGTCCTGCTTGTCAACGATGGCATCGGCAGCATCTTCACACGTCTTGCAATGAAGCAGACGGAGACAGTGAAAAA
>JAKSKW010000024.1 GCA_024401495.1 Paludibacteraceae bacterium | reverse complement strand
TGTTCTCAAACAGCCAGTTCAAGGGTAACATCTCGAAGTGGAATGTAAGTAACGTTACTAATATGTCGTGGATGTTCGCTGACAGCCAGTTCAACGGGAATATTTCAAAGTGGAATGTAAGCAACGTTACCGATATGGCATTCATGTTCGATAACAGCCCATTCAACGGAAACATCTCAAAATGGGATGTAAGCAACGTTACAGATATGGAATCTATGTTCTCAAACAGCCAGTTCAAGGGTAACATCTCGAAGTGGAATGTAAGTAACGTGACCAATATGAAAAGCATGTTCCATATCAGCAAGTTTAACGGAAACATCTCGAAATGGGATGTAAGTAACGTTACTAATATGTCGTGGATGTTCGCTTACAGCCAGTTCAACGGGAATATTTCAAAGTGGAATGTAAGCAACGTGACCAATATGAAAAGCATGTTCTGGTGTAGTCAGTTCAACGGAGACATATCAAAGTGGAATGTAAGTAACGTTACTAATATGTCGAAGATGTTCCATATCAGCAAGTTTAACGGAAACATCTCAAATTGGGACGTAAGCAACGTCACTAATATGAGTAGCTTGTTCAATCACAGCCAGTTCAACGGAGATATATCAAAATGGGATGTAAGAAACGTTAAGCATATGTCCCAAATGTTCGAGGGCTGTCCATGTCGAAAACCAGCATGGTATAAGTAATAACGTATCAAATAATTATTTATGAACAAAATTCAAGAACTAAGCCGTGCATTAATCAAATATAATTACGGCGATCCTCAGAGAATACAACATACAACAAAAGTCCACGCCTACGCCTCTATGATCGGACTCGAAGAGGGTTTGGACGAGGAGACTCAATTCATTCTTGAGAGCGCGGCCCTCGTCCACGACGTCGGCATCAGAGCCAGTGAAAAGAAATATGGTCATCAGAACGGTAAGATGCAGGAGCAGGAAGGTCCCGCCGTCGCAACTGAACTTCTGACTCAACTCGGAGGCTACACAGACAAACAAATCGAACGCATCTGCTGGCTTGTGGCTCACCACCACACCTACCATGTCTGCGAGGATCTTGACTATCAGATTCTTATCGAAGCCGATTTTCTTGTGAATCTATATGAGGACAATGAGTCAGCCAACGCAATCAAAGCCGTACGCAAGAACATCTTCCGCACGAAAAGCGGTTTGAAAATGTTTGATGATATGTTTGGAATAAACGAATAATAAATAATATGGAAAACGTGTGGATTAGCGCCGTAGGTCTTTGCGGTGCGACTATAATCGGAGCCATCCTTGGTTATTTCATAAAGGAGTTACCTCACAAGTGGAATGACACTGTGCTTGGATTCTGTGCAGGAATCATGCTGGCAGCCTCAACAATCGGTCTAATTGTCCCTGCATTTGAGCAAACCACACAATGGTGGTGGGTAGCTATCGGTGTTATGGTCGGAGCATTATTCTTGAATCTCCTCGACTACATTACACCTCATCTTCATACAATCACAGGTCTTGATCCTGAGGAGCATAAAACGAATGCCACGTTGAACCACGTTCTCCTTTTTGTGATGGCAATTGCACTTCATAAACTTCCTGAAGGTATGGCGGCAGGAGTCAGTATGTGTTCTGCCGACGGTGTTACAGATTGGAGCGTGTCATTTGGAATTGCCTTACAAAATATTCCAGAAGGAATGGTCATCATAGCTCCACTTATGGTGGCAGGAGTCTCTACAATGCGAACATTCATTATTTCATTAGCCATCGGTTTACTTGAAATCATCGGCGTCTTCATCGGATTTGGACTAGGGGTTGCATCAGCAGCATTCCTTCCGATAATGCTGGGTTTCGCAGGTGGAGCAATGTTATATGTAACAAGCGATGAGATGATTCCTGAAACACATACACATGGTTACCAAAAACAAGCCACATATGCTTTACTGCTTGGGTTCATGACATTGATAGTTATGGAAAAAGTGTTGGGATAGGTCTAAAATCAACAACAGATATGAATACACAACTACAAGAAAAACTCTTTGAGTTACAAGATAAAGAATACGCAGCGTTTCAAGCGAAACTGACTCCTGGCATACCGGAAGAATCTTTTATCGGTGTGAGAGTCCCTGCTCTACGTGCTTTTGCCAAGGAGTACGTCAAGAATCCAGAGCACGAAGCGTTTATGCAGGAATTACCACACAAATATTACGATGAGAACATGCTTCATGGTTTGCTCATCTCGCTCTACAAAGATTATGATAAATGCGTCCAACTGACTGACGCATTCCTGCCATACGTGGACAACTGGGCTGTTTGCGATATCATGTCGCCCAAAGTGTTTGCCAAGCACAAAACTGAGATAATGTCTAAAATCAAGGAATGGAGCGTGTCGCCCCACACCTACACATGCAGGTTTGGCATAGAAATGCTCATGAGCCATTTCCTCGACGACGATTTCAAAGCCGAGTATTTGGAGATCCCAGCCTCAGCGCGCAGTGAAGAATACTACGTCAAGATGATGGTGGCGTGGTTCTTTGCCACAGCGTTAGCCAAACAGTGGGATGCCACTATACCATATCTTTTGAATCGTTGTCTTGCTCCGTGGACTCACAACAAGACTATCCAAAAAGCATGTGAGAGTTATCGTATCTCTCCTGAGCAAAAGGAGTATTTAAAGACGTTGAAGGTACGTTAACGTTGACAGCCATAGACTCCGTCTATAACCGCATAGATAAAATCGTTCGTTCATCTATTGCCTGATTAATACTTTTGCATTGACAAGAAGTTATTAATCATTTACTATTAGCAGTCATGGAAAAATTCAACGACATTATCAAAAGTGAGAAACTAACATTAGTGGATTTCTTTGCAACATGGTGCGGACCATGCAAAATGATGCACCCTGTGCTTGAACAATTGAAAAAGGAGTTAGGCGACGCAGTTCGCATCATCAAGATCGACGTCGACAACAACGAAGAGATTTCAGCAGAATACAATATTCAGTCAGTTCCGACGTTGATGCTCTTCAAAAACGGTGAAGTCGTTTGGAGGGAGAGCGGAGCAAGAAGTTTGAACGAGTTAAAAAACATTATTGTTAAACATTCTTAAAAACAAAAATGACACAAAAAATAAGAAAAGAGTCAAGAGCAATGGATAGTGAGTGGGCCTTGGAAATAATGCACAAGGCTCCCTATATCACCGTCAGCATGACAGATTCTGATGGTCTTGCCTATGGTTTGCCACTTTCATTGGCAAGTGAAGACAACGAGAATTGGTATTTCCACGGAGCCTTGGAAGGCAAAAAACTTGAGGCAATCAAGGCACATCCTGAAGTTTGCCTGTCAGCAGTGACAACTTGTGCTCCCACCGTCGGCCCCAAAGATGGTTCATTCACTTTGCAATACAAGTCGGCAATCGCCTTTGGAAAAGCAGTAATCGTCGAAGACGACGCAGAAAAAATCCAAGCTCTACGTATTATCTGCGAACGCTTCCTGCCTAAACACATGGATGCATTCGACACTTCAATAACCCGTAGTCTTGCCCGTACTGCAGTGGTGCGCATCACGTTGACGGAGCCACCAACAGGAAAACGTAAACAGTATGACAAAAACGGAGATGAAATGAAATACGGAAGGATGGAATAATCACAAATCTTCAAAAAAATTGTACTTTTGCAGAAACTGAAATATCTGTTAATATGAAAAAAGAAGATATTGGATTTATCCGCGTCGCCAGCGCAATTCCAGTGGTGGAAGTTGCCAATCCAAAGGCAAACGCAGAGAGAATCATCGCTCTAATAGAGAAGGCTGCTAAGGAGAATGTGAAAATTGTCTGTTTTCCTGAGCTTTGCCTTACTGGCTACACCTGTGCCGACCTGTTTTTCCAGCGTACTTTAATCGAGGAGACAAGAAAGCAACTCGACATCATCAACGACGTCGCTTTCAACAATGGCATCTATGCTCTTGTCGGTGCTCCTTATTATCGTGATGGCAAACTATACAATGCGGCTTTCGTGGCTGGTACTGGTTCCAAATTCTTCACTACTGAGGTGGACAAACAGTATTTGCCAAGCAATAATGAGTTTTACGAGAAACGTTGGTTCACTCCAGGATTCGGAGAAAAAAAGCAGCTCTTTGAAGTCGACGGAATAAAGTTCGGCATCGAGATCTGCGAAGACTTGTGGATGCCATCTTCGCCAAGCGACGAATTATGTTTGGCTGGAGCGGAAATCATCTTCAACCTTTCAGCAAGTGACGAGTTAATCGGCAAGGAGGCTTACCGTCGTCAGCTTGTAAGACAGAAATCAGCAACCAACGCATGCGCTTACGTCTACACAGCGTCTGGTTTCGGAGAGAGCAGCACCGACCTTGTCTTCTCAGGCACAGCCATCATCGCAGAAAATGGCAGCATGCTTGCGACGTCGGAACGATTCTCATTCCAGGAGCAACTGATCATCACCGATATCGACATCCAGAGATTGCAGGCCGACCGTCTTCGCAATTCAGCGTTCATCATCGGCAATCAGAATCCAAACAAGGTCAACGATATAGAAATCAATAAACTTGGTGGCGAAATCTACGCTGAGCCAACAGAGATCACTCGTACTTTTGCGCCTCATCCATTCGTTCCGCCAGAGGACGAGATGAAGACACGTTGCAACGAGATCTTCTCTATTCAGGTGGGTGGTCTTGCCACACGTTTGTATCACACAGGAATCAAGAAAGCCGTCGTCGGCATCAGTGGTGGACTCGACTCTACCCTTGCCCTACTTGTGATGGTCAAGACATTTGATAAACTTGGTATTCCACGTGAGAATATCGTCGGCATCACAATGCCAGGCTTCGGCACAACAGGTCGTACCTACAACAACTCCATCAACATGATGAAGAGTTTGGGAGTGACAATCAAAGAGGTTGACATCAAACCAGCTTGTTTGCAGCACTTGAAAGATATTGACCACGACCTATCCATCCTCGACGTCAGTTATGAGAACACTCAGGCTCGCGAGAGAACACAGATCTTGATGGACTACTCCAACAAGATCGGAGGTTTGGTAATCGGAACAGGAGACTTGTCGGAACTTGTGCTTGGTTGGGCCACTTACAACGGCGACCACATGAGTATGTATGCCGTCAACACATCTATTCCAAAGACATTGGTAAGATACTTGGTGAAGTACGCCGCCCTATATGAGATGGACGAGGCAGCAAAAGAGACATTGCTTGACGTCTGCGACACTCCTGTCAGCCCAGAACTTCTTCCTGCCGACGACAAGGGAGAGATTTCACAGAAGACAGAGGATTTGGTCGGACCATACGAGCTTCACGACTTCTTCATCTACTACACACTCCGTTTCGGATTCTCGCCAAGAAAGATTTTCTACATGGCACACAAAGCGTTTGAAGGCAAGTACGACGACGCCACTATCCTAAAATGGATGCGTACCTTCTACTGGAGATTCTTCGCTCAGCAGTTTAAGAGAAGCTGTATGCCAGACGGACCAAAGGTCGGAAGCGTCAACCTATCACCACGTGGCGACTGGAGAATGCCGAGCGACGCTTGCAGCAAAATCTGGATCGAAGAAGTGGAGGAGCTGACTAAAAATGCTAAATGCTAAATGCTAAATGCTAAATGCTAAATGATAAATGCTAAATGATAAATGATAAATGCGGAATTATGAATTCCGAATGATAAATAATGGCGACGGGAGAAATCTCGTCGCCTTTTTTAATTTTTTTTGTTAATTTTGCAATCGCTTTTCGGATAATAAGGGCAGGCACAAGACCAGCCCCTACGAATAATATAATATGGCAGAGAATACACTACTACAGAAACTTGAGGGTCTTGAAATCAAATTCGAGGAGATCAGCACCCTTATCACAGACCCGGCAGTGATTGCCGATATGAAACGTTTCGTGAAGCTCAACAAGGAGTATAGCGACCTTGAGAGAATCATGAAAACTAAGAAGGAATACGAGGCAGCTCTTAAAAATATCGCTGAGGCTAAGGAGATTCTTCAGACAGAGGACGATCCCGACATGAAGGAGATGGCCAAGGCTGAACTTGATGATCTTGAGCCCAAAATTCCTGAGATGGAGGAGGCTATCAAGCTTATGCTTATTCCGTCGGATCCAGAAGACGGCAAGAATGCAATCGTGGAGATCCGTGGAGGTACGGGTGGCGACGAGGCTGCTATCTTCGCCGGAGACCTATTCAAGATGTACAGCAAGTATTGCGAGTCGAAAGGCTGGAGCGTGAGCGTATCATCTTTCACAGAAGGTACAGCAGGAGGATTCAAGGAAATCATCTTCAATGTGTCTGGCGACGGTGTGTATGGAATCCTTAAATATGAGAGTGGAGTTCACCGTGTGCAGCGAGTTCCAGAGACAGAGACACAGGGCCGTGTCCACACATCAGCAGCCACAGTGGCAGTGTTGCCAGAGGCAGATGAGTTCGACGTGGAGATCCAGGAAGGTTTGATCAAGTGGGATACATTCCGAAGCGGTGGAGCCGGTGGACAGAACGTCAACAAGGTAGAGTCTGGAGTTCGTTTGCGTTATCCATGGAGAAATCCAAACACAGGAGTCACAGAGGAGATCTTGATCGAGTGTACAGAGACACGAGACCAGCCAAAGAACAAGGAGCGTGCATTGTCTCGTTTGCGTACAAAGATCTACGACCAGGAGCATCAGAAGTATATGGATGATATTGCGTCGCGACGCAAGACAATGGTCAGCACAGGCGACCGTTCAGCAAAGATCCGTACATACAACTACCCACAGGGCCGTGTGACAGACCACCGTATCGGATTGACACTATACAACTTGGCAGCAATCGTAGGTGGAGACATCCAGGGAATCATCGACCAGCTAATCATCGCTGAGAACGCTGAGAGATTGAAGGAATCGGAGATGTAAATAATAGGTAAAGACGCGAGATCTCGAAAAGACGCGAGATCTCGCGTCTCTACGAAAATGCAAAATAAAAGGCTGTTGCGATGCAACAGCCTTTTGTTATTTCTCAAAATCCGCAGTTTTGATATCTCTGTAGCCGTGGATTTTTTGGACCTCTCCATCTTTAAGACGGAAGATGGTCGGAACACGTGGAGAGACATCAGCCAAAGAGTCTTGATACATTGATATGACATTTCTACGCTTCACTTTCGTCTCTGCAAAGAAAGAATCAAGTTTAGCTTCAAGCGGCTCCATATCTCCCGGATTATCACTGAAGACTGTGAGTATCTCGTCGTCTTTCCATCCATTACGGGCAAAGATCCCCTCTAATCTGCGCGCCGCCATCTTGCAATGCCCACAATGGGTACTCAACACGCACACTACTTTTTCTCCTTCCAATGCCGACGGGAATTTCTCCGCCAACATCTCTTTCAACTTCTCCTGACTATACTCTCTCTCTTTCACTAATCGCATGAAATCCGGACGGTTGAGCGCAAACACGGAGATCAGCGAAACCAATCCTATCGACACTACTGTGATAATCCAACTCTTTTTGCTCTGCTTGAAATAGGATGCCATACGATGTCCCCAAAACAACAGAGTCAGCATCAAAAGATTCTTAGATATCGATTTGTCCGGACTCAAATCAAACACCTCTCCCATACAGTGGCAATTTCCTGTGTTGCCTTCCTTTATCAAAATGATAAGGAAAAGGGAAAACGCCAGCAACATTCCTCCTGCCACATAGTCAGCCCACTTGATATTCGCAAGCAAGGCTATGCCGACTGCCAACTCTGCAGCGATTATCAGGCGAGAGAATACCGCAGCAACTTCAAATGATACCACTTGAAATTCATACAGGTACATCTCAAAAGCTGCCATACCCAATAGCTTGAGTATGGCAGAAATGATAAACAATACCCCGACAGCAAATGTCGGAATATATTTACTTAGCTTTGCAACTTGCATCGTCACCACCTAATAGGAAACATGCTCCTTCTACATCGTACTCCTCGTACTGCTCTCCACTCTTTGTTGTGCAGACACAATCGTTCTCCACCAATCCCTCACACGATGTAAAGGCAAGAATGCCAAATAATGCAATTAATAATGCTCTCATTTTTACCGATATAAAATCCCCTAACGGGATAATTATTATTTTATTTCTTTATTGATTCTATAATTTTCTCAGCTGCTCTGTCGCCAACTCCCGCGTCGCCCACTATCTTACGAAGCTCCGCATAATCTTCTTTCATCTTCTGCTGTGCCTCGTCAGTAAGCAAACGTCTGACCTCTGCCTCAACCTTCTCCGGTGTGAAATTCTCGATGATCAACTCCTTCACCATCTTACGGTTGGCAATTAGGTTCACAAGCGATACCTGGTCGACGTGGATGAAGAGATTCAAGAATTTATGGACAAAAGCTCCGCCTCCAATATGATAGACTACCGTCTGAGGGGTTCCGACCAACGCTGTCTCCAAAGTGGCGGTACCCGAACAAACTACTGCCACCTTCGATTGTGAAAGCAGACGATAAGTAGCGTCGTGCACCACCGTCGCCTTTGCTCCTGATTCAGCAATGATCTTGTCGTATAGTTTATCATAGATCGACGGTGCTCCCGCAATCACAAGCTGATAGCCATCAATCTTATTGGTAGCCTTAAGCATCTTTGGCAAAGACGTCTTGATCTCCTGCACACGGCTTCCTGCCAAAAGAGCGATGATAGGTTTGTTGTCAAGATGTTGCGACGCGATGAATTCATCAAACGTCTCATCTTGGTCGGGACGGTTATACACCGCGTCGGCACATGGATTTCCCACATAGTCGACCTGATATCCGCGTTTTCCAAACCACTCTATCTCAAACGGAAGAATCGAATAGACTCTGTCGACATATTTCTTGATATTCTTTAGACGATATTCCTTCCACGCCCATAATTTCGGCGCTATATAATAATGGACAGGAACACCAGGAAGATTCTTCTTTACAAACTCAGCAATCTGAAGGTTGAAACTTGGATAATCCACCAAGATCACGATGTCCGGACGAAACTCCATAATCGCATTCTTGCAATCCTTCATGTTCTGCATGATCTTGCCAAAATGAGTGATAACGGCAACGAAACCCATGTAGGCCATGTCACGGTAATGCTTGACAAGAGTGCAGCCTTCATCGTGCATCATGTCGCCACCGAGTCCCATAAACTGAGCCTCTGAGTCTCTCTTTTTCAACGCTTTTAGAAGTCCCGACGCGTGCAAATCACCAGAAGCCTCTCCTGCAATTATGAAGTATTTCATCTACCTTAGAATTTTATGTAAGCTCTTGCGGCAAAGAGTCCTAGCAAGAAGAAAGTTGCTACCACCAATCCTCGTGTCATATTCCATCTCTCTGTCTTATACATCCAGAAGAAGACGAACATGTTAGGCATAAGGGAACCGATCATGACAGGTAGGAAAAGTGAGTTTCCTGCCGCTTTCCATGAATAGGCCAACAATTCTGAAAATTCATAGTTTGTCATTCCGTTGATAAGAACTATGAATAGAATGATGGGCACGATGGTTCCGATTAGGAATCCATACATAAAATTATCGCCACTTTTCTTTGTGCCGATATTGCCGTTGGCGTCTATATAGAATTTATTGTATTCTGACATATAATCTTCTATTTTTTTCTTTCTGGACAAAATCTCAAAGTCATATCTGTGGTGACGGGGACAACTGAAACATAGTTGTTAGCCAACGCGTATAAATCAGTGTCAGTACGGTCGGCATCAAGGTTGTGGAATTCGCCAAGAAGCCAATACTCATCCTCTCCCTTTTCATTCTTACGTAGTTCGAAATCCTCGCTCCACTTGCCTCTCGCCTGATTGCATAGCATCACACCCTTCACGTCGCCAGCAGGAATATTCACATTAAGGCAGACGGGGACGTCGGAGAAAGTGTCGGCATAGTAGCTGTCGTATTCTCCGTCGTAGTATTTCTGAAGGACAAATCTTGCGACATCTTTTGCAGCCTCAAGATCTGCGTTCACATCATTGTCGATGATGGAAAAACCAATGGAAGGAATGCCTATGATGTTGGCTTCCAAAGCCGCACCCATAGTGCCAGAGTAGATAATATTGACGGACGCATTGCTGCCGTGATTGATTCCCGACAGAATAAGCGGACGCTCTGCATTCTTGAAAACCGTCTGAACAGCAAGTTTGACACAGTCGGTAGGCGTGCCAGTGCAAGTATAGAGAGTGACGTTGCTCAACTTGCCTACAAGTTCAAATTTCAACGGTTTGTTGCAAGTGATGGCATTGCTCATTCCAGAGCGTGGGCCATCCGGAGCAAAGACGATTACCTCGTCGAACTCACGAGCCACCTCAGTCAGAGCCTTAATTCCGTTAGCAGAAATACCGTCGTCGTTTGTAATTAAAATCATATATTCTTTACGCTTTGATTACAAGCGACAAAGATAATAATATTAAACGATAACGATAACGAAGACGAAAACAAAATACTGAGTATGAACAAACTCCTGAACCCAAAAACTACCTAATCAGCGTCACATGGCCATAAAATACCTTATCGATAGTTTGAACATCAATCGTATACCAATAATCTGTCGACGGAAGGGGCTGACCATTCTGGTTTCTTCCTTCCCATCCATTTCCATTATCGTATCCAGTCACGCTGTATACCTCCTTGCCATATCTGTCGAAGATTCTGACCGAAGCCTCCGGATAAATATCGATATTCTTAACAGTCCAGACGTCGTTGTCGCCATCTCCATTCGGAGTGACTACCATAGCAGGCTCAAGGTCAGGCATCTCACAAATAAGAGTCAACTCCACAAGACTATCGCATCCATATATAGACTCAAACTGAGCAGAATAGACACCCTGCTTATTCAAGACTTGTCCGTCGAACTCATAAGAACCGTCATATGGAATCTTCACCTGAATTTTCTCCTTTATTGGAGAGATCACCTCAACATTTACAGGTGCGACGGGATATATCAAACCATCTTTCTTGATCTTAAGAGAATAGTCGCCAGCCTTATACTTGTTCATTTTCGGCACCACCGGACACTTTTCTTTAGAACGGAATCCATTCGGTCCACTCCAATCATAGCCTTCAACACCCGACGTCGGAGCGTCACCAACGGAAAGAACAAGAGAATCTCCTTCACATAAAGGACCGTTCTGTTCGATAAAAGCAGGAAGCAACGGTTCGACCACAACCGTCACATTAAATGTCCTTGTACAGTTTTCTAGAGTTTCTGTCACTTTATATGTTCCAGCAGCCGACAAGTCGACATTCTTGAATCTCACCGTACTACCCTCCACTATTCTTATAGTAGTGTCGACGGGGTGATTAGGGACAACTCTCACGTTAACAGGCACTTCATCCGACATCAAACCATCATGCGTAGTGATCTGCACATAATATGTTCCCGCATGAGACAATTTGACATTCGGGATTACCGGAGAGACAGACGTGGATTCGAATCCATTCGGACCAGTCCATTTACAAGTAGCGAAGGCAGGAATATTATTAAGAGACAGGTTCAAATCATTTCCTTCACACACAGGGGAGTTGCTGCTCGCATCTACAGTCACACTACAATCCGTAGAGGCACTGCCTCCTACCTGAGTAAACTTGATATCTCCGGCGACACCACCAAAGTTTGTCACAAGAAGGATATACCAATCTCCACTCTTGGCATTATCAATAAAACAAGATTCCATTGCATTTTTGGAAAAACTGCAATCCGTCATGTGGGCAATTGGAAACGCATCGTTATTACCATAGAAGCATTCATACTCAGTATCGATCTTAGCCCTACGTTCAACCTCTCCTTTACAAGCCGAAATTTTTTCCTTGCTTAGTACCTTTTCTATATCCGTCGCCTTGGGATCCACCGCAAACTTAGTCTCACACTGAGCCAGTGCCTCTATACGACAAGAGTTAGTGGTGTTAGGTACCTCACAGTCAGCAAAATAAGTATTGGAATTATTGCAGACATTTTCCAGCATTGCCTGTTTAGTGTCACCAGTGAACGGTCCCCAGCAGACAAAATCAATATCAATATTCTCGGAATGAGAAATATACATAAGAAGATCACCAGGTTGGTCGATCTTAATCGCGTACCATGCAGGAGACGGAGTTTCATCGACACAACCTATACCATGAGAAAATCCTTTTCCCGTGCGCTTATTCGGACGAAGAGGGAACGACTCGACCTCAACATCCAAGGTTCCGGCCTTGTAAGCAAACCCAAGTTCATTATCTCCCGTGCAAGCCGTGATAACATCTGTATAATTTGAAAACGGACAAGATCCAAAAACATCAACAGAACATAACCCTATTATAAATAAAAACAATAATCTTACAAAATTCATATAGCGGTTGTAAATCGATAGTAAATATATGACAAATAAATGTGTCAACACACATATTTAACTTGTTGCAAAGATAATGATGATAGCGAATTGAGCAAAAGAAAACATTCAAAAAGGGGGTTTCTAACGAAGATTTTTAGCCATTTATAAAAGAAAAATAGCATTTCGTCTATAAAAAATGGGATTTCGCCTATATTATAATCAACACCATCAAGAAACAATTAACGCTTTAGTACTAAATACAATATATAAAACAGACGCCGCAAGACGCAATATCAAAAAGTCACAAAAACGTCAATATCTAAAACACTTTGCTTACTTCCTCTTTTAAATACCATCACAAATGAAACCAATTAACACAATATAGTATCTAAAAGTATCACCACATGCTTTAAAACATCACACTTTCATTTTATAAGTACAGAAAGCCAAAACGCTTGCAAAATGTAAGTTTTGGACATTTTACTGCTTACAAAATGAAACTTGCTTTAAAAAACAGCATACAAAATGAGTCTTTTTATGTCCCAGCGTCGAAAATCACCATACCTTTGCAATGTAATCGAAAGGGAAACTGATTATAAAACGACATACAACGCATTAAAACGAACTGAAATTTTTTACTTCCCTTCAATTACAAAACGAACTGATATTAACACATAAAACGAAAGGAACTATGAAAGTGTTGAAGATTATGACTGCAGCCTTGATGGGCACAATGGCATCAAGCATTTGTTTCGCAGAGGAAACAGCAGAGGTAAAAGAGGCAAAGAAAGTTGAGTTCAACGTTAATGCAGACGTAGTGAGCTCATACGTGTGGAGAGGTATGTACCAGAGCAGTTTTGCCGTACAGCCATGCATTGAGATGACAGCAGGCAACTTCACTCTTGGTTCTTGGGGTTCAACCTCATTCCACGATGAAGAGACAAGAGAGTTGGACTTCTACGCATCAGTACAGGCTAAGGCATTCTCGATCGGTATCACAGATTATTTCTGTACTCCATCATGGGGAGACCACAGCTACTTCGCTGATCACTCACACGTGTTAGAGGCAAACCTTGGTTGGGATTTCGCTGAGTGCTGCGAGAAATTCGCGTTGACAATATCTGCTAACATCAATTTCTTGAACGACAAAAAAGTCGACGAGGATGGAGAAGAGAAGGAGAACTTCTCAACATACATTGAGCTTGGTTATCCTGTAGAGAGCAAGTTTGTAAACTGGGACTTCACACTTGGAGCTTGTGTAAACGAGTCTGCATTCTACGGAGTTGACAAATTCGGAGTGATCAACATCGGCGTCAAGGCAAGCAAGGACATCGAGATCACAGACAAATTCAAATTGCCTATTTTCGCACAAATGATCCTAAACCCAAGAGAAGAGAGGACTCACTTGGTAGTAGGTCTATCTTTCTAATAAGCAAAAATTGAAGCGTCGTGACACTTTGCGTCTTGCCATAGTCAATGGGACACAATTTGTCACGCCTTCAAAAAAGAAATTAAGAACATAAAACGAGAATATAATATGAAAAAGATTGAAGCAATTATCAGAAAGACAAAGTTCGACGATGTTCGCGACGCTTTGCTTGACGCTGGAATCGAATGGTTCTCATACTACGATGTAAGAGGTATTGGTAAGAGCCGCCAGGGACGTATCTACCGTGGTGTCGTTTACGATACAAGCTGCATCGAGCGTATTTTGGTTTCGGTGATTGTAAGAGACAAGAACGTAGAGAAGACTGTAGAGGCTGTGTTGAAGGCAGCGCAGACAGGAGAGATCGGAGATGGTCGTATTTTTATCATTCCAGTGGAGGACTCAATCCGAATCCGTACTGGAGAAAGAGGCGACATCGCGCTTTACAACGCAGAGAAGGAAAATTAAACATTATTCATCTGCCATCTTACAAAATAATTGATTTCGACGGTACGGATCCCGCCTATCAATCAATAATCACATACTAAAACGAAACGAAAATGAAAAGAAAATTACATAGCACGAAAGGTTTGAAAGCCCTCGTCGCACTCCTTGTATTTTTGGCTGGAGCCTTTTTCATGCCGGCAACAGCACAAGATTCCACAGCTGCAGAGGCAGCAAGCGCAGCCGTTGCCGAGGTTGCTCAAGTTGCTGAGGTTGCAGCAGCACCAGCAGAAGAGTCAGCACCTATTGATCCAGTGGTAGTCGGATTGAATACACTTTGGGTGGCATTGGGAGCCATGTTGGTATTCTTCATGCAGCCAGGTTTCTCACTTGTTGAGGCAGGTTTGACTAGAAGCAAAAATACAGCCAACATCCTAATGAAGAACTTCTTCGACTTCATGGCAGGAACATTCTTGTTCTGGGCTTTAGGTTACGGAATCATGTTCGGCACAGGTGGATTCGCAGGAGCACCAAACTTCTTCGATATCGATTTCAAGGACTGTATGAGCGAGATGGGAATTCCAAACTACGCATTCTTGATCTTCCAAACAGTGTTCTGTGCTACAGCAGCAACAATCGTATCAGGTGCAATGGCAGAGCGTACTAAGTTTTACATGTACATGATCTACTCAGTATTGATCTCAGTTGTGGTTTACCCTGTCAGCGGTCACTGGACATGGGGTGGAGGCTGGTTGTCTGAACTTTCAATCGGTTCATACGACGGAGGATTCCACGATTTCGCAGGTAGTACAATCGTACACTCAGTCGGAGGTTGGATGGCATTGGTAGGAGCATGGATCCTTGGCCCACGTGTAGGCAAGTTCGGTAAGGACGGTAAGGCACGCGCCATTCCAGGTCACAACTTGACAATCGCAGCACTTGGAGTATTTATCCTATGGATGGGATGGTTCGGATTCAACCCATGTTCACAGTTGGCAATCGCATCAGTTGAGGATGCAACAGCTTCTACATTGGTATTCGTAAACACTAACATTGCAGCAGCAATCGGAGGTCTAGCAACATTGTTCATCACATGGATCAAGTATAAGAAACCATCATTGTCATTCACACTCAACGGTGTATTGGCAGGATTGGTCGGAATCACAGCAGGATGTGACGCAGTTTCACCAGTAGGTGCAGCGTTGATCGGATTGATCTGTGGCACATTGATGATCTTCTCTGTAGAGTTTATCGAGCACAAACTTAAGATCGACGATCCAGTAGGTGCAAGCTCAGTACACGGAGTATGTGGTTTCACAGGAACATTGCTAACAGGTATCTTCGCAGTCGACGGAGGACTTTGCTACGGTGGTGGCATCGACATGTTCCTAGTACAGTTGACAGGAGCAGTTACAATCGGTTTGTGGGCTGCGACAATGGGCTTCATCATCTTCTTCAGCTTGAACAAGATCCACGGATTGAGAGTTGAGAAGAGAATTGAAGAGGAAGGACTTGACGTATATGAGCACGGAGAAAGTGCTTACAACTAATAATCTTTTTCTAAAATGTTCACAAAAAGGGTTGCTGGGAAGCAACCCTTTTTTGGTATCTTTGCAGAAACAAGTTAAAAGTCATGACAATAGAGGAAAATATAAGATTATTTTTTGACAGCCAAAGAAAGAAATTGGACAATAATGGTGCTTTGACAGCGGAGAGTACAACAAAGCTTATCGCTTATATTTTAGCAATACTTGTCATCGTAGCAGCATTTTTTCTCATATTGCCATTTTATGTCATCGAAGATTATCAATGGTTCCGAGATTTGTCTCGCGTATTTCAGTTCCTCATTATTTCTCTTGATTTTTTAGTCATGCTTGCAATAGGAGTGGCTGCTATATCATTAATCGTTAAGATAACACACATAATGAGGAGTAAAATGTCATTGTATCCAGATAGGATCTCATATCATTGGTTTCCTTTCTTAAAGAAGAAAGAAATCCTTTATTCTGACATTTCAAAAATAGAAGTCAAGACAAAAAAGGTGATAGACACAGTCTCCAAACATAAAGTAAAAATATTTAGTCAAAACGGCACAACTATTAGTTTCGACACTAAAGAAATTGAAAATAAAAACATATTCAGTTTTTTCCGAAGCATATTCCGCACGAAAGTGATTGACAACGACGACTTCAATATGAGCTACAACTCTGACGTTTGTTGTATTCTAAGTATATGTGCAAAATTGTTAAAAGAAGACAATACTGAACAATATGCGTACACCGAGGAAAAGGGGATGGTGACAGATTACATTCTTTCCAACTATTTTATGGGGAATGAAAAGTTTCGTAAAAAAGTAGAGGAACGTTTTAATTCGTTAATATCTTCCAACAAAAAACAATATCACAACCCAATAAGGCAGATACTCATAAATGGCAAAATGAGATACGAGGAGAGACTTTCCTTATTTGATTTATTCTTCTCATTGGCATATATGAGTAATGGCGTGAATCAAGCAGAATTGAAAAATCTTTATATAATAGCCCGTCATCTTCTAATTCACGAATGGGATCTTATCAACCTTGAATATAAGTACGAATGTCGCAAACAGGAGCAGAAGACGGAAGGGCAAACAGCACCGTCGCCAGCATCAAATATTCTTTTAAATAAAGCATACGAAGTGCTTGGATTAAAGAGCGACGCTACTATTGACGACGTCAAGAATGCTTATCGACGAATGGCAAAGGAATGTCACCCTGACACATTGCCTGCAAAATGCAATGACGATGAGAGGGAGATCGCAGTTGCCCGTTTCCGAGCCATAACAGAAGCTTATGATGTTTTGTTAAAGAAATCATAAGTTTGGCAAATCACATTAGGAAAAAATGTTGAAAACTTAGACGCATTTTTTTGTATAATTGTGTCTTTATATTTAGAAAAATAGTAACTTTGTCTCGATTTAGAGCATAATAGTGCTATATAGAGAATGATAAATTTTAATTATATGAAAGCTATTAAGTTAATTTTGGCTGCATTCGCAGTTGCTTTGTTTTTCGAGTCTTGCAAGACACAGACTTGCCCAGGATACGGTGAAGTAGAGAACGCTGAAATCGAGCAGAACGCTTAATCATCCTGCATGAAAAACCTCAACTGATGAAGAAAACAATTATTGCGTTATTCATGGCAGCGATGGCTTTAGCGTCATTATCTGGATGTAAGTCTGGATGTGGTTGCCATGGGGATCCTTATGGCGAGCAGGTGGAGACATCGGTTTCAGATAAGGCATAAAAGTTGAGTTTTATAAAAACAAGAATAAACATTTTTTTAATTTTAATAAACAATGGTAAAAGTTGCTATTAACGGTTTTGGCCGTATTGGACGCCTTGCATTCCGTCAGATGTTTGAGGCAGAGGGTTACGAAGTAGTTGCAATCAACGATTTGACTTCTCCTAAGATGTTGGCTCACCTTTTGAAGTACGATACTGCACAGGGTGGTTTCGCTGGCAAGTTCGGTGAGGGTAAGCACACAGTATCTGCTACTGAGGATTCTATCATCGTTGACGGTAAGGAGATCAAGATCTCTGCTTGCGCTAACGCTGCTGAGTGCCCATGGGCTAAGTACGGTGTTGATGTAGTTCTTGAGTGTACAGGTTTCTACACTTCAAAGGAGAAGGCATCTGCTCACCTTACAGCTGGTGCTAAGAAGGTAGTTATCTCTGCTCCTGCAGGTAACGATCTTCCTACTATCGTTTACAACACTAACCACAAGACTCTAACAGCTGCTGACAAGGTTATCTCAGCTGCTTCTTGTACTACTAACTGTCTTGCTCCAATGGCAGACGCTCTTAACAAGTACGCTGCAATCCAGTCAGGTATCATGTCTACAATCCACGCTTACACAGGTGATCAGATGATCCTTGACGGTCCTCAGCGTAAGGGTGACCTTCGTCGTTCTCGTGCTGGTGCTCAGAACATCGTTCCTAACTCAACAGGTGCTGCTAAGGCTATCGGTCTTGTAATTCCTGAGTTGAACGGTAAGTTGATCGGTTCTGCACAGCGTATCCCAACTCCAACAGGTTCAACTACTATCCTTGTTGCTGTTGTTAAGGGTAAGGATATCACTAAGGAGGGTATCAACGCTGCTATGAAGGCTGCTTCTACTGAGTCTTTCGGTTACACAGAGGATGAGATCGTTTCTTCAGACATCATCGGTATGAAGTTCGGTTCTTTGTTCGATGCAACTCAGACTATGGTATCTAAGATCAGCGATGATACATACCAGGTTCAGGTAGTTTCTTGGTACGACAATGAGAACTCATACACTTCTCAGATGGTTCGTACAATCAAGTACTTCGCAGAGATCAAGTAATTTTGCGACAAAACCGTAAAAAAATGCTGAGGGCGTATCTTTTGATACGCCCTCTTTTTTTGTATCTTTGCACAGAATTTCTAACAAACGACTAAAAACATGGAAGTAATACCATCATTTCAGGTAGACCACACTGGTCTAAAACCAGGTATATATATTTCACGTCAGGATTTCTCCGACAACGTGGTTTTCACAACTTACGATATCCGCATGACTGCACCTAATCAGGAACCTGCTATCGCACCTGCGGCTATCCATACTATCGAGCACCTCGTCGCCACATATCTTCGTAATCTTGACGGCTGGAAGCAGAATATCATCTATTGGGGGCCAATGGGCTGCTTGACTGGTAATTATCTTATCGTGAAGGGAGCTTACGATTGTCAGGAAATCCGTCAGCTTATGATCGACGCTATGCAGTTTGTTGTCGATTTCAACGACGTCGTTCCTGGAACAACTCCAGACGCTTGCGGAAACTACCTTCTTCACGACCTTCCAATGGCAAAGTGGGAAGCTAAACGTTATATCGGCAGATTGAAAAACGAATTCTGCTGCGAATATAAAATGTTGGAAAGACAAGACGTCAATGGAAAAGCATTCCACGACGCTTAATTCTAATTAATAATTGAAGAGATTATATAGAATTTGTCCATTATGAGGATTGTTAAGGGCGGAACGCCCTAACTGCCCTCCCAACGCGAGTCCGTAGGGCGAGCGTATAAAAAAATAAATGTGTTTGGACAACTTGTATATAATCACCTAAAAAATTATAACCATAAAGACGGGGTACGCTCCGTCTATTTTATTTAAAATAATCCCATTTACTTATGAAAATCAAAATTCTTATTCTTCCCAAATTCGACATCGGTCCACTCGGCAACGGCATTTGCGGAGAAGGTGAACTATTTTATAGAGAGTACGTAGAAGACGGCGAAGAATATGAGTTGAAGGGGTTATTTCCTGGCGAAAAACTATATGTAAAAGACGGAATTGCACTCACTCTTACACATGCCGGCAAAGTGAATACTACAGCCACTCTGATGGCCATTCTCACGGATCCGAGATTCGATTGTAGTGAGATGAATACGTTATCGGTAGGATGTGCAGGTACAAACTACGAATGCACAACTATGGGCGACGTCGTATTGGCAAGTGCATTTGCAGATTACGATTTAGGCCATCAAGTAATTGGTTCAGATGGCAATCTAACATGGTTTCCAGACAGCGGATTATGCGAATACGGGTGCGTTAAGCCAGATCAGAATAGAATCAATTCCGTTTATGCGCAAATCAAAAATATCTCACTTGATACCACAGAGAAAACAGTCGGTTTTATGAAGCAAAATGGAGACGCAAAAACACGCGTCTACCCGCTTATTTTAAAAGGAACATTCATTACCTCAGACAACTACTGGAAAGGCGAAGAAGGCCATAAAATCGCCAAACAAATCAATAAATACTACAATTGTCCGGACGACTATTTAGTGTCGGATATGGAAGACATCGCAGTAGCCAGAATTTTGGAAAGATTCGGATTATTAGAAAGATTAATTGCGATTCGAGTATCAGTTAACCTGGACTGCTATATGAACGGAGCGACACCAGAAAAGCTCTGGAGCGACAACTGTTTTGAAGACAACATGCTTGAAGAAGACAACGAAGAAGGAGCTGATATTTTTGAGACAGCCATGCACAATCTCTTTAAGGTAGGAAAAGAGATTATTTTAATTCACAATTCATAATTCGTAATGCATAATTCATAATTGCCGGATTCCACGGCCTGGTCCAGCGGACCAGTTTCGACGCAGTCGACGGTAGCCGATTCCAAAACGCGACCGCAGGTCGGATTTTGGTGTCGGATTGCGTGATGCGGAATTGAGCAGGTCGGATTTTGGTGTCGGACCTCCAACTAGCGACAGCGAAAAATCCGTTCAATCCG
>JAKSKW010000023.1 GCA_024401495.1 Paludibacteraceae bacterium | reverse complement strand
AAGATACACTTTTTATTGCACCTTTGTTGTTGTCTAAATTTTGGGGAGTATTATAAATAAACTACAAAAAGGAAACGCGGGTATTTACAAAATGTCGTTTTGTCTTTTCGCAGGTCTAATTCTTTTCTCCCAAATGTCATTGTTTCTCTTCTTTTGGAAGTGTGTATTGACATTGTTTGTTTTGTTAGACCTTGCAATAATACAATTTTATTTTCCCCTTGATACATTTTTTCACTTTTTTTTCAGTTTAATGACAATTTTAATTCTTTTTGATGATATTAATGTTTTACAACATTGTTGAATTGAAAAGTGATTCTCTTTATAAGTGTTGGGCGTTAAACGTTTGGGTTTGCTAAATCTCTTGGATTTTATGTGATGGATAAATAGATTTCTTTGTTATTTGTACATAATAATGGGGTCAGTCATCTTATGATCTTTGTGATATGGCTAAAAAAAAAGGAGAACATTTCTGTTCTCCTTGAGTCGAGATGAAGGGATTCGAACCCCCGACCCTCTGGTCCCAAACCAGATGCGCTAACCGGACTGCGCTACATCTCGATTGCTTTATGAGTGTCTTTGTTTCTCAATTGCGATGCAAAGGTAGTGCTTATTTTTGTATCTGCAAATCTTTTTGAGATTTTTTTGAAGAAAGTTGTGTTTTTTTTTGTCGATTATTTGATTTTATGCTTTTAGACTATCAAAATCATCTCCAAAATAAGAAAACGAGAAGATTTTTCATCCTCCCGTTTTACTTAGATTTTGGTGATTATATACGAGTTGTCAAACACACGCTTTTTCTTTATACGCTCGCCCTGCGGGCTCGCGTTGGAGGGGGCAAGGGCGTTCCGCCCTTTGCAATCCTCATTTTGAACAACTGCTATATAATCTCCTTCCTAATTCGTAATTGTACGTCTTGCTTATTCGCATTGGGATATGGGATAATTCCATGAAAAAATAATTTTTTTTCAAAATCCTCTTGCATTTTCAAATTTAGTGTTTACTTTTGCGACCGTTTTTGTTCCGGATTACATGACAGTGCAAGTTTCGGAGCGGATTACAAACAGTATTAATTATTTTTTTGAATGTAAATTTAGTCAGGAAAATGGTGATTAGGTTCATAGTATTTTTTCTATTGATTATTTCGCAGTCTACATTTGCTTATACATGGCAAAATGTCGACGAGGGTATTTTTTATATCTGTGACGATGCGATGTCTAAACTTCAGATGGAAGATCATTCTGATGTTAAGAGTGTTGAGTTTCAACAAAATGGGAATAAACTCCCGTCTTCCTCGTATTCAATTTCGGCTATCTACGCTGGCATGACGATCGATGCTATTATCACACTTAAAGATGGATCCGTCGTGACTGAATCTATTCAGATCAAGGATGAACCGAAATGGACTCTCCGTGTCGACGAGGGTAAATCTCAACTTTGTAATGGCAACGATGCCACTTTGAAGGCTGTGGTGCGACAGGGCACACGTAAGATTCCTGCTGATTTTTCATGGGTGAAAGATGGTGAGGTGGTCTCAACGGATGAGAATTTCTCAACTCAGGTCTCTGGCCTTTACACGTTGAATGCTACTGCTTTCGGCTGCACAAAATCAGTGAATGCGTCTGTAATTCCGTCGCCTACACCTTCTATTTCCGGCAACGATGGCCTTTGTCTTGGCGAGTCGCTTACTCTAATCGCTTCTGATATGGATTCTTACGAGTGGCAGGGTGGCGAGACTTCCAATTCGGCAACGTTTATCGCAAGTGGTAATTATTATGTGGTGGGTACGAAGATGATTGGCAAAACTGTTTGCCGAGACACTTTGCATTTTACCATCCACCCTAAAATGAGTGCTAATATAAAGTTTGGTGGAGTCACTGCGTTTTGTCCGGGTGCAACGGAGACGGAGATTTCCGCTGACCACTATTTGACTGAGTCGCAGATTGAGTCATACGAGTGGAGCCGCGGAGGTGTGACACTTTCTAAAGAAAAAAGACTTACTGTTACGGAGGAGGGGCGATATCGTGCTCTCGTTAAGACGATTGATGGATGTAAGTCGTTCAGTGAGGTTGTCATCACAACTGTTGATACTGTGGCTGACGTGGTGATTCCAAACCTTGTTAATGAGATTTGTAGTGGACACCAAACTGCTTTTTCTGCTGAGGGTCAGGATCTGACTCGTTTTGAATGGTTTGGATCGGGATTAAGTTTCGGTTCAGGCGACAGTCAATATTCTTTGGCTAAGGCTGGTAATTATAGTGTTGTGGGTTATACCACAAACGGTTGTAAAAGTAAGGAATTGAAATTCCACATAGATGAAATTCAGAGCCCGTCTATCTTTCTTGAATCGGTTGTTCCCTGTGAAGGGAGTGTCGAGACCATTAGTTGTACTGTTACTTCGGGCTCTGAATTTTTTTGGATCTCCCCGGATTCTATCAATGGAATCACGTCTAAATCAATAAGTATTTCCCATTCTGGTCAGTACCGTGCACAGGTGAAAGATCCTGTGACGGGCTGCATCAGTGAGGCTTACACAGATGTTGAGTTTTTGCCTTATCCGGAGATTTCGTTGAGTGGGGATCTCGCATTTTGTAAGAATGATGGTGGTGTTATCCAGGTCGACGTGGATAATCGCTCAAATACTAAATACAACTATTCTTGGATAGACGCTAATGGCAATGTCCTTGACTCGGATTCTTTAGTTGTTTTGAAAAAGAGTGGTGATTATCAGGTTGTTGTGTCAAACTCTCATAATTGTGAGACTCGTAAGGATTTTTCTGTGCAAGTGAATCCGGCTCCAAAACTTAAAGGAGATACGTTGAAACATCTTTGTGAAAATTCGTTGGTGACGCTTACTATGGAAGGTGCTGACCATTATCAGTGGAGTAAGCAGGGCAAGAAGCTGGGATCGGATAGTAATAAGTATAAGGCTTCAAGTTCAGGAACGTTTGTTGTCATTGGCACTAATTCCAACGGTTGCAGCGACACCGCGAGAGTGAAGGTTGAATTGGCAGTCAAACCGGTGATTACTGATGTGATCAAACCCGCATGTGGTTCGGAGACAGAAGGTATGATTTCACTGTTGACTGATAAAAAATGCTTTTTCAAATGGCCCGACGGTTCTGCCGATTCCACTTTCTCTTTCTCTACTGCTGAGGCATTTACCGTTGTCGTGACGGATAGTGTCTCTGGTTGCCGCGCTAACCATAAGGTTGAGTCGGTGGTGCGTGAGATTCCCGTCGGAACGATTAATGCGGATAAGTTTGAGGCATGTGTTGGTGATAGCTTGACGCTTGAGGCATCTTTCTCTGCTCAAGATGGTAATGTTATATATTCTTGGAATTGTTCAGATGATACGCTGTCTATGATTTCTGTTGGACACGATGTATCGCATCCAACAGAAATCATCCAGGTGACTGCTACCGATTCCTTTGGCTGCGTCGGCTATGCGTCGGCTGAGGTGAAGTTTCTCGAACTGCCACATTTTGAAATCCAATCCGCTGATGTGGTTTGCAAGGATAGCACTGCTACGCTTACTGCTCAGTCGGAAATAGCATTGTCGTATGAATGGAATAATGGTAACGTTGGAAAATCCATCGTCGTCGACATGGAGGGAGAATATACATGCACAGTTACGGATGATCATGGCTGTGTAGCGTCGAAATCGAAACATATTGTACTGAATAGTCCTAAAATTCAAATTTCGGGAAACCCCGAAGTTTGTGTTGACTCTTTATCCTATTTATCAGTGAATGGGGATTGTCAACAGTTTTATTGGGATAATAATGCTGTTGACACACCATTCTTTTACGCTCCGGCTGGTTTGGCGAAGGTTGTCGGAATTGATAGTTTCGGTTGCAAAGCGTATGCCGAGATGTTGATTACTGAGCGTAAAAGACCGACGTTGATTGCTCCAGACTCTGTTTCTTTTTGCGAGCGAGAGAGTGTGGATGTAGATTTCTACTCTGGTGATGCGGTACGTTTTGAATGGGATGGAGTTATGTTGACTGAAAATTCAGTTTCTACAGATATTGAAGGCGATCACATTGTTGTTGGCTATGATGATGCAGGTTGCCCGACTGAAGCGAAAAAAGTCAATGTGGAGATGATTCCTTTGCCAGAATTGAAGATTGATGGAAAGTCTCATTTGTGTGGAATGGAAGATAGTGCAAGTCTTGCTGTCGACGTCGCTTTTTGCACTCGTTTGCATTGGAATACGGGTGATATTGCCAAACAGATTGAGGTTTATCGTCCTGGAAAATACACAGTTGTGGGATATAATGGTGGTTGCGTATCTGATACTGCCACATTTGAAGTGAGACGAGTCTCTTTGCCGAAGTTGGATTTTGAAGGTGGGAAAACGTTGTCGTTCTGCAAGGGAGACTCTGTGAAACTTGTTGTGAATCATGCAGATGATGTCATGATTAATTGGAAAAATGAAAGACTAAACAATTCATTATACGTTAATGCGGAAGGTTTTTATGTAGTGGAGGCGACGGACACTTTAGGCTGTACGTCGGTTGACTCGGTGTTTGCCAAAGCGTCTCCGTCTCCATTTTTATCTATCTCAGGTGATACTGTCGTTTGCGAGAATAGAGAGGTTGAATTGGTGGCTAATGGAGTTGAGTGTCGAAAAATAGTTTGGAGCGACGGTAGTGTCGGGAAAACTTTGTCGGTTAAAGATTCCGGTGAATTTTGGGCAGTAGGTTATGATGAGATGGGTTGCCAATCTGACACGTCTTACCATTCGGTGGTACGTTGTCCTGTAACTGAGGAACCCGAACCAGAGGATCCAGAGGAAGATGAGGAGACCAAAGATGATGTAGTAGAGCCAGAGGATCCAAAATTGGAGGTGGAAATCTCAGTTGATGGAAAATTTGAGTTTTGCGAAGGTGATTCCACTGAGATTGCTCTTTTGGCACCGTCGTCATATAATATTGTATGGAGTAATGGTAGCGAAGGAAAGACTTCTATTTATAAGGAATCGGGAATGCATTTTGCTGTTGCGACATCTTCTAATGGAGCTTCAGACACTGTTTGGTTTAAGATAAATGTGCATTCTAATCCTCGTGTGATGATTGCCGGAAACACACAGATGTGCGAAGGAGATTCCGTTAAATTGACTGCCGTTTATGGTATGGATGACCTCTTGTCCGTAGGGGCAGGTTTCAAACCTGCCCGTTATATACAATGGAATAATGGAAAATCAGGCGAAAATATCACAGTTTATTCAGGAGGAGAATATTCGGTGGTGGCAAGAAGTGAGTTTGGATGCGAAGGTAGAGATACAATTATAGTTAAAGAAACCAATTTGCCAAAGATCGTTATTGATGGAGCAGATACGTTGCGACGTGGAGAATCGGCAATTTTGAGAGCATCAGGAGGCAAAACCTATTGGTGGGGAACGGGAGAAAGTACAGTACCTTCTATTGAGATCACAGCTGGAGGACGCTACAAAGTGACAGGCACAGACAGTGTCGGTTGCAAGAATGTGGCGTACAAGGATGTGGTGGAGATGGATGTCCCCGTTCCCTTTATCAATGGCGATATGGGAGGTGAAATAGCTATATGTGAAGGAGATAGTGTGCTTATGATAGCGTCGGGTGGAGATTATTATATATGGGACGACGGACGAAGAAATCCACAGATTTATGCTAAGGAGAGCCGTATGTATAGCGTCTCTGTTTGCTTCAATAACGGAGCATGTAGCAAGACATTCTTTAATGTGAGAGTGTTGCCAAAACCTTTGATTGATGTGGTTGGAAACACTCGTATATGCGACGGGGAAGTGGCTGAGTTGATGGCGTTGCAGAAATCTGGATCTCAACTTGTTGATTTTGATTGGAGTAACGGTATGAAGCAACCTGTGGTATATACAAGAGATGCAGAAACATTGTCGGTTGTGGCAAAAGATGTGAACGGTTGTGTAAGCAATAGAGTGGAATTATCGATTGACAAGTATGGAGCAGAGGAGATATTTCTTGACGGAGATTTCGACATCTGTGATAATTCAGATGATGTGGCAAGAGTAGTTTTACATCAAACCGACGTCGCTAAATCGGTGTGGATTGAAGAAAGTAGTGGAGATACATTGTCGACTTTGACCGAATGTGAGTTTGCAAAAGGAGGCAAATATTCGGTTTCGGTGGTGAATAAAAACGGATGTGGCGGACAAAAACAGTTTGTGATTCATCAGAGAAGTTTGCCAACAGTAGAGATTGCAGGTGCTGAAAATCCCGTTTGTGGCATGCAGTATGCAAAGTTGACTGCTATCTCCGATTCTAAATGCACCTACGAATGGAACACTGCTGAATCCGGAAGTGAGATTAAAGCAATGCAGAGTGGAGAATATACTGTCGTCGCAACAAATGAATATGGCTGCACGGCAGAAACGTCTACACAACTGATATTCAATGATATTCCGGATATGATGATGACGGGGAACTTTAAGATTTGTCCAGGAGAGAGCATTACGATAGGAGTCAGTGGTGCAGATGTATATGAATGGAGTGGAGTAGAGACGCACGGACGTGCGTCTGTCCCAGATAATGGAATTCACGGAGATGAATGCACATTTTCAGAGCCAGGCAACGGATATGTAATAGGCAAGGATGGTTACGGTTGTCAGAAACGAATTGATTTTACTATTGAGGAATTGCCAGTGCCGAATGTCATAGTTTCAGCCACACCTGCCAAAATCAGACGTGGGGATTCGGATGTCAGTTTGGCATTGGGAAGTGATGACGACTTGAGTGAATGCACCTACATCTGGATGACAAGTGATGGAGAAACGTCGTCGCAACAATCATTTACGCATACATTCAATGCAGATGAGGCCATGGTATTTTCAGCAATCGCAGTAGTTGAAACCAAAGACGGATGCAAATTGCGTCTGCATGCAACCGTCGAGACAGAATTTGAAATTCCTAATACGTTTACTCCAAACGGAGACATGATCAACGATCATTTTATGAAGGGCTATCATGTGGAGATCAAAGATAGACATGGTATCATGCTCTACCAGGGAAATGATGGTTGGAATGGTGTACTCCCTAATGGTAAAATCACTCCCGACACATATTATTATATTGTGACGGATAAAATTGGACAAAAACATTATGGATATGTGACGGTAGCGGGGTGAGGATGCCTTGCACTGAAAGTGCATTATCTCATAGCCCAGGGCAAGCGAAGCGACACCCTGGGGTAAATAATTATTATTAATAACGGGCTGAAAGCCCAAAATCATATAAAAATGGCACAATCGTTATGTAAAATTTACATTCATTTGATTTTCCACATTAAAACTACAAGTCCGGAGATTAGAGACAATGATTTGGAGAATGTATTTTCCTATATAGGAAAGATGATTAACGAGACAGAATGTAGTGTGATACGTGTAGGTGGTATTGGAAATCATATCTATATCCTATTTTTATTATCCAAAGATGTATCAATTCCTAAAGTTGTTGAGAAAGTAAAAAGTAATAGTAGTCGTTGGATAAAAACAATTGATTTGTGTTATTCAAATTTTGCATGGCAAGGTGGTTATGGGGCTTTTTCTGTAAGTCAGTCGGTTGTTGATAGAACAATTAAATATATAGAGAGTCAACAACATCATCACAAGGCTCAATCTTTTAATGAGGAATATTTGAAATATCTTCAATCGTATGGCATTCAATATGATGAACGATATTTGTTCTCAGATTAGGATTCTGCCCTTTCAGGGCGAATCTCTAAATCTTATTGCTGACCCAGGGTGTCGCTTCGCTTGCCCTGGGCTGTGAGATATCGCACTTTCAGTGCTAAATCTAAGCATGATGTTCACAGCATTAGTGCTATTTTCAATAAATGAAACTTAAAAATATAAATATGATATTTAACAGTTGCAAAAAAATCGGAAAGAGATGGTTCGTCATCTTTATTTATTCGCTATTCACAGTTAATGCTTCCGCTCAGACGGATGCCAATGCCCTTCATTTCTGGACCGACAGGTCTCCGTTCTCTCCATCATACCTTGTGCCGATGACGCATGCGTCTCTGCTTGGCAGAATGCAGCAGATTGGTTATGAGGGCCAACCACTCTCGTTCTGGGGTAGTTTTAGCCGATATAAGCCAAATTTGAGATCGTTGTTTGGTGGAAAGATGCAGGTGGATAGGGCAGGTTATACCTCAACGGTAAAGATTGATGGCAATTATATATTCAGTCTTGGCTCCGACAACGACAGAGTCAATCTTGGTTTGGAGGGTGGTGCGGTAGTCCAGCAGAAGGATGTGACGAAGATTTCTGCCGACGACATGGATGACGCGTTTTTGTATGATGGCAATGAGGTGAATCCTAATTTCAGTTTTGGTGTGGAGTGGATTCATAAACGACGAATTGTAGGAACAGAGGATGGAGAGACCACCGTCGGCATAGCGGCAAAAAATATGGAGGATTGGTTGACGCGTCAGGATCGACGAATCACAGTCAATGCCTTCTACCTTTATGGATCCTACCGTCGTCCCACATTGAGAAGACTCCATTTATACGCTGGAGGAATGGCTCAGTTGTATGACTCCGACCGATTGCAGGGAGAAATCCACGTCGCACTTATCAAAGCAAAGAATAAGGAAGCCGACGCGTGGGCTGGAGGTATTAGTTGCAGACATAGTCTGGTGGGTGGAGGATCTACAGATCTGATTATCAATGCAGGAGTAGGGCTTGGTGAGCATCTCTACCTCGGATACAGTTTTGATTTAGTGGTGCATGGAGATTTCGCGTCGCCATTCTCCACGCATGAGATCATCCTCGAGTATAAATTCAAAGATAAACGATGCCATGCCGACAAATCAAGCTGGTATTTGATGGGAGGAAAATAAAAGAGGGATGTGTCAACACATCCCTAAATATTGAAAGTAAGCGAACCGCCTTGCATTCAATTATTATGGAAGCAAAATTACACATTAACCAATAAACAAACAAATTTTATGATAGATGTTAAACAAATTTTATCAGAATTCAAATCTTTTTTCGAAAACCTGATAAATATCCGAGCATTGAATGGTCGTATTGTTGAGAGTACGCAGACTGTCTCGTTTTATATTTATAAGGATAGACTAGGTTGTGTGCCGATGCAGATCTTCAGAATTAGTGATCATCGTCCTGATTTGTATCGTATGATTAAAGAGAATACTCCCAATCCATCACAAGAAGAATTCGCCAATTTGAGTATTGAATTTTATGTCCCGAAATTTTTCGAAGGAAATGGTGGTAGAGTACAAAACAAATTAAAAACGAAAGTGAAAGCCTATGACAAATCATTAAAACCTTTTTCTGTAGATTCTTATAGCTATACACCTGAATTGCTGACAAAAGATGATTTTGGATTAATCTTTGCTTCCATTATGAAATGGCTATTCCCCAATCAAGACGTTGGCTTACGTCCTTATATTGATCCATTTGCAAATACTAGTAAAAGGGCTATATATAAGAAAGGTGTGTCAAAAATCGTCTTTAAAGGAAGTCTGGGAATATAAAAGGGAATTTAAACAAGCGTTAAATAAATTCAAAGATAAGCGATGTCATGCCGACAAATCAAGTTGGTATTTGATGGGAGGAAAATAAAAATTTATTTCATTCCTCTTGCTTCCTTCAACACATCCCATGCAGCGTTGATTTGACGCATAGACTCGGTAGCTTGGCGGACAGCCTCGTCGCCCAAACCAGATACTCTATCAGGATGGTATTGCATAGCCAACGCACGGTAAGCTTTCTTGACCTCCGCATCCGACGCATTTCCTGACACACCAAGAATGTCGTAGGCTTCGCTGACGGATACTCCGCTTGATCTTCTGTAATTGTTGCTGCTATTGCTATTACTATTACTTGAGTTGCTGCTATTATATCCTCTATTGTTGTTCTGGTTGGAGTATGAATTTGAGTTGTATCCAGAGTAAGATGAGTTGTTACTGCTATTTGAGTGGGATGAATTGTTTGTATTATTATATGAAGACTGTTGAGAATGACCGCCGCTGCTGTAGTATCCCTGCTTGTATTTTTTCATAAACAGCATATAGATACTTTTGTACTCGCCAGGCGTGATGTTCAGCTCTTTGGTGATTTTTTTGATTGTCTCCTCCTCATTTTGCTCGAATTGGTCGTCGGCGTAAGCCACAGCAAGCAACTCCATGACAAGCTCCGACTTCGCGATATAGTTGAAGCGTTTGTTGATTTTACTGCAGACTGCATTAATGTTGTGTCTGTTTTTAAGGATGGTTTGGAATTTCTTGAGAGCCTCTTTCTGCTCGCTTTCTGTCTTATAGTAACGACGGATTGTAGCCTTGACTCTGTCCAATTCACAGCTCATCTGTTTGGTGTCTGCATTCATCACTTCTCCAAGGAGAGCGAGGATGCAGTATTTGAAGTCTAAATCGTTGCTTTCGTCGCCTCTTTCAAATTCGTCAGAAGAATCGGTATCTGAAAATACTAGGTTTGCTGTCACAAAACCAATGACTGCCCCAATGGGCCCTCCAAATAACAATCCTATGACTGCCCCTATGATACTTGCCTTGTTAAATTTTATGCTCATAATTAAAATGATGTAGACTTACATATTGTTATGCAAATATACTAATTAATGTTGGAATTTGAAATTAATATAAATTCATGTGTTTGTTAAGACGTTGAAATACAATATGATTTGTTTGTGCGTTAACATTTATTTGTTTTTGAAAGTAGAAAAATCAAAATATTTAATTCCATTTTGAACATTTAGCACTATCTTTGACCCCGAAGAATTAAAAATCGATGTTTTTTTGAAAAACAATTAACGATATGAAAACAATGGCTAAAATATTCGCTACACTTGCTTTGTTGTTCACAACAAGCTCGTTTGTGGCTGCACAGAATTCAATGGTAAAGCATATCAATCAGGATGAGTTCCGTGCTCAGATTTGTGATTTCGTCAATAGTTCAACTTGGCAGTATAAAGGAAAGAAACCATGTGTGATTGATTTTTATGCTACATGGTGTGGACCTTGCCGTACAATTTCTCCGTTCTTGGACAACTTGTCAGTTAAGTATAAGGATCAGATCGATGTCTACAAGATCGACGTCGATAAGAACAAGGAGTTGGCGCAGGCTTTTGGAGCTACAAGCATTCCGCTTTTGATTTTTGTTCCAGTGAACGGTGAGCCTCAGGCAAACCGAGGAGCATTGCCAGAGGCAGAGTTGGAAAACGCTATTAAAACGGTCTTGTTGAAAAAGTAATGAAAGGTATAATTTTGGCGGGTGGCAGTGCTACTCGCCTTTTCCCATTATCTAAGGCTATAAGCAAGCAGATTATGCCTGTTTATGATAAGCCTATGATCTATTATCCATTGTCGACTTTGATGTTGGCTGGAATCAAGGAAGTTTTGATTATTTCTACTCCAAGAGATTTGCCTATGTTCGAGCAGTTGCTTGGCGACGGTTCTTCCCTTGGAATGCGTTTCGCATATAAGGTACAGGAAAAACCAAACGGTTTGGCCCAGGCTTTTGTGCTTGGCGAGGAGTTCCTTGCTGGCGACGACGCTTGCTTGATCCTTGGTGACAACATGTTCTATGGCGCAAACTTCTCCACTATGCTTAAGAAGGCAGCACAGATCAAGACTGGTGCTGTTGTGTTCGGATATTATGTTAAGGATCCAAGAGCATACGGTGTGGTTGGTTTCGACGAGACTGGTAAGGTGACTTCATTGGAGGAGAAGCCTGCTCAGCCTAAGAGCAACTACGCTGTGCCAGGTTTGTATTTCTACGATAGCACCGTCTGCAAAAGAGCTAATGAATTGAAACCAAGCGCAAGAGGTGAGTATGAGATCACAGATTTGAACAAGACTTACTTGCAGGAGGGTACTCTAAAAGTTGAACTTTTCGGACGTGGTTTCGCTTGGCTCGACACAGGAAACTGCGACTCTTTGCTTGAGGCTTCCAACTTTGTTGAGACAATCCAAAACCGTCAGGGATTCTACGTGGCATGTATCGAGGAGATCGCATGGCGTAACGGTTGGATCTCAGACCAGCAGTTGCTCGACTTGGGAACTGCATTGAAACAGACTAAATACGGACAATATATTATTTCGTTGATTAATAATAAACTATGAATTATATAGAGCAGCCAGTAGAAGGCGTGTTTGTTATTGAGCCAAAGGTGTTTGGTGATAGTAGAGGTTATTTCTATGAGTCGTTCAAACAGGCAGAGTTTGACGAGCATATCGGCCATCATGTAGAGTTTGTACAGGAGAATCAGTCAAAGTCGTCGAAGGGCGTTCTTAGAGGTCTTCATTACCAGAAGGGCGACGCTTCTCAGGCTAAACTTGTGCGTGTTGTCAAAGGTGCAGTCCTTGACGTTGCTGTCGACATCAGAAAATCATCTCCTACATTCGGAAAGTATGTTGCTGTCGAACTAACTGAGGATAACAACCGTCAGCTTTTCATCCCGCGTGGTTTTGCTCATGGATTCTTGGTGTTGAGCGATGAGGCTGTGTTCACATACAAGGTAGATAATGTGTATGCTCCACATGCAGACGCTGGCATCATGTATAATGATCCACAGGTCGGAATCGAGTGGCCTAAGTTGGATTGCGAGTTTTTATTATCAGAAAAAGACACAAAGCATCCTTTGCTAAAGGACGCTGAGGTATTCTAATAGTCAGATATGAATATTTTTGTTACAGGAGGAAACGGTCAGCTTGGTAACTCTTTCAGAAAGATTTCAGCCAACTATCCTCAGCATAATTTCACATTCACTGATATGCCAGAGGTGGATATCACTGATTTGGAATCACTAAGAACAATTTTGAAGAATGCGAAGGCAGAGGTTATCATCAACTGCGCAGCATATACAGATGTGAACAAGGCAGAGAGCAATGAGGATATCGCTCATAAGATCAACGCCGTCGGCCCAGGCAATTTGGCAGTCGTAGCCAAAGAGTTGGGAGCTAAGTTCGTTCACGTCTCTACAGACTACGTTTTCAATGGCAAGATGAACACACCGTTGAAGGAGAGTGATCCGACGTCGCCACTTGGAGCATACGGACGTACAAAATTGAGCGGAGAGAACCTTGTCCGTGAGGTTGGTTGCGACGCTGCGATCGTGCGTACAGCATGGCTTTACAGTGAGTTTGGCAACAATTTCGTGAAGACAATGATTCGTTTGGGCAACGAGCGTGAAGCCGTGAGTGTTGTCTACGATCAGGTCGGCACACCAACATACGCCACTGATTTGGCTGAGGCTATCATGCACTTGGTCAACAAAGGCATCAAGGGTTGCGAGGTTTACCACTACACAAACGACGGAGTGGCAAGCTGGTTCGACTTTACAAAGTATATCTTCAAGTTGGCAGGATGCAAGGCAAGACTTCACGCTATCGAGAGCTACGAGTATCCTACACCAGCGGAGCGCCCAGCATACAGCGTGTTGAGCAAGAGAAAGATTGCTGAGGCAGGCGCCGCAGTGCCATACTGGACAGAGTCGCTTGAAAAATGTATGAAAATTTTATTAGCTAAATAAATCATGTTTAAGACGAATGAGTATTTCGACGGTAATGTAAAGAGCATTGCGTTGGAAAGTGCAGAAGGCCGCGCTACAATCGGCGTTATGGCAGCAGGAGAGTATGAGTTTGGTACATCAACAATCGAGATCATGACAGTGACATCTGGAAAGTTGGAGGTTATGATGCCAGGCGAGACAGAGTGGAAGACATACAAGAAGTTTGAGACTTTTGTTGTTGAGAAGGGAGTAAAATTCCGTTGCAGAGCAACAGAGGACACACCATACTTGTGTTTGTATAAATAAGCCTGCATTTAAGGCAGATTAGGATTAATACAAATTACACAATCGATTGTAGAGACGTCGCAAATGCGGCGTCTCTTTTTTTGTGTGAAAAACGGCTTCTTTATTTTGCACAATCTTTTGAAAAACTTAATTTTACGAGATGATAGTCCTGATGTTTACTAATTCATTCTGTCAGATACTTCAAAATTATCAATCTCGCCAAAGATAATAATTGTGAAGATTGTATTAATTACTTGGGGAATCTATGCCTAATAAGCAAAGGATCAAATTCTCGTTTAAGTGATAGAAGTGTTAATGATAAAGTAAAATATGAGAAAAGTAGTTCTTTTTATTATATATTTTATCGCAACAATTGCGGTTTTGGTCTCTTGTAATTCTGAACAAAATGAAGAACCTATCTCACAAGAAATTACAGAAGAAGATTATATTCAAATGCTTTTTGATCGATGCAAGTTTACAGGAATGGATCCGGACGACAATAGTTCTTTAGATGATTATTTACGTAAAATTTCGACAGATTCATTGATAAAGGATACTGTCGTACCAAGTGAGATAATTGATAGTATCGGTTATCTGAAAGTTTTTCGCAGAAATAATAAAATTGGATTTTCTGACGAATTTGGCCAAATCGTATTAGATGCTGAATTTGACAATTATTCCTCTTACTGTAAAAATCGCCGTATCGAAAGAACTTTTGTGGCAAAAGATTCTCTATTTGGAATGATAAATAGGAAAGGACGTTTAGTGCTGCCGGTTAAGTATAAATTTATCCGTATAGATGATGAGGATTCTATTATCACCGTAATAGACACTTGTGGAATAATCAACAATTTTAATGTATCAAAATGCCAATTAATAAATAATCATAATCCGTATAACTTAAAAATATTCATTGAAGATCCCAAACGTCTACTTTGGGGTATTGATTGTGAAAGGATTGATCCGTCTATCAAGTATTGTTTGTCAACGTCTAAAGGAGAACCGATAAGTGATAAGTTCGATGCTATTTGTCCATTCAAATCAGGCAGGGCTTTAGCAAAGAGGGGGGATGCTGTAGGCTTTTTTGATACCACATGGCATTTCATAGAAGATCTAAAACTTAGAAATTGTTTTTTTTATAAAAGATATAGTTCCCATTATGTAATAGAGAGAAAAAACAAATATGGTTTGTTGGATGAAGACTGTAGAATGCTGATACCTTTAAAGTATCAAAATTTAAGTTTTTGTGTTGATTCTTTTTTTATTGCAAAGAAAAATGGAAAATATGGAATTATCACATCTAAAGAGAAAAAGATAACCCCGTTTATATATGATCAGATATATTATATCCAAGATAGCCACGCACCTGATACAGAAGCTTTGGGCTCATGTTACATTCCTGAGTATATATTCCCATATAGTTTTATTGTGAAAAAAGGAAACAAATATGGAGTTGTGTTGTTTAGAAATAATAGCGTTTCATATGATACAATTGCTTATGACTATATGGATGTGAAATATCTGCGAAAAGGAAATGGAGGGACAATAACCATTTACTCAAATGGCAATTTTTTAGGCCATACTTTATGTTGGGATGGATCTAGGTTAATTAGTGTGCTTGGAATTAATGCTGAAGTTAATGGAAAAAAATACGTTTTATCCACTTGGGGATATCGAATGACTGAAGGAGAAATTATAGATGATTATGGTGGAGTATTTAAGAAAGGAGATAGATATGGCATGATTTATTTTCAGAGAATTTTATTTCCTGCTGAGTATGTGTCAATTCGAGCTAAAGGCAATAACTCTTTTGAGCTAATTACTGAAGATGGAAAGAAAGAAATAAAAAGACAACCAGGATACAGAATAATAAAGAGGTGATATTTGAGTGATATGACTTTATTTAGGGCTACTTGGTAGTCCTATTTTTTTGTTCAAATTTTGCAGAATGATTGTGGCGTTTTTGTATTTTTGCACCAGGAAAATTACACGTTAAATTCCTAAGTAGGTACAATTGTGTTGCACATTTGTTGCACGTAACGATATAAATTGCATAATGCTACTGATTGTCAGTAGACTATATAGAGGAATTTGTGTTTGTATAAGTAAAATTAGTATCTTAATGAATGTGGAAGACGCGGGCAATTTTGTCCGCGTCTTTTTGCTTTGTTTCTACTTTTTTGTACTTTTGCGCTATATTTATTGTGTATTGTTGACCAGACCTTAAAATATGAATATTTCAGCAATCTCACATAAATTTTAGAAATCTGTGCTCGGTTTTTGCATACCTTGCATATACTTTTGCACGCAATTTTGATTTAACTGACCTTGATGAGTTTCAACCTTAATGTTTGAAAAATTGAGGATTTGTTTGATCAGTCAAAAAAATAAAAGATTATGAGACAATTGTCTAAAGGAATGATGATCATGCTCACTGACGGTCGTCGAGTGAGGGTAAAAGAACTATTGGGAGAGGGTGCCCAGGGATGGGTGTATCTTGTCGATTGCCCCGAACGTCCACATGATATCCATTGCAATTATACTGAAATGGCGTTGAAATGGTATAAGAAATCTCCGTCTCAGGAGTTTCTTGACAATCTTACCAAGAATGCTGACGAAGGCGCCCCTTCGGCTCATTTCATCTGGCCGGAGGCTGTATGCCGACGTCAGATTGGCAGCGCTGGCTACCTGATGAAGCTTCGTCCGAGTGGATTCCACGAACTGAGCGATTTCCGTTTGGCTAAGGTGCGCTTCCAGAGTTTCTCTGCTATCTTGCGCGCCTGCATCGAGACGTGTGAGGCATTCCGTCAACTTCATGCCAGAGGCCTTTCCTATCAGGATTTGAACGACGGTGGTTTCTTCATCAACCCTAAGACTGGACAGGTCTATATCTGCGACAACGATAATGTCTTTCCTAACGGGGAAAATTCCGGCGTCGCTGGTAAGGCTCGCTATATGGCTCCAGAGGTGGTGAGCGGCGCAAGCAGACCGGACACTTACAGCGACCGTTTCTCTTTGTCGGTCATCCTCTTTATGTATCTCTTCATCGACCATCCGTTTGAGGGGGCTAACGTCTTGAATCATCCTTGCTTGACGGAGGAGATCGAGCGCAAACTCTTTGGCGAGGATCTCTGCTTTATCTTCGACGATTCGAAGAAGAATCCTCCTGTGGAGGGTGTCCATAATAATGTATTGCTTTTCTGGCCGATGTGGCCCGACTCTCTAAAGCAGTTGTTCAAACAGGAGTTTTCTGCGAAGAAACTTCGTTCGCCTCAGACTCGTTTGACGGAGCTTGAGTGGATATTTCAGTTTATGATGGTGCGCGACCAGCTCGTCCTATGCCCTTGCTGCACAAATGAGACTTTCGTCGGACGAAATCAGTACAGCTACTTGAACTCGTTGAGTGGCAAGACTGAGCGTTGTATCGCTCCACGTTGCAAGAAACCTGTTGAGATTAAATTCTACTTGGTGAAAGGCTCACGCGCTATTCCGCTTTTGCCTGGTTCGTTTGTCTATTTCGACAATGCGTTCAGAGCCTCTGGTCTTGTCCAGGTCAACATCAGTAATAATGATGGAATGTTGTTGCTTTGCAATTATGAGGAATCTGTTTGGCAGATCACAACTCCGTCGGGCAAGGAGGTCTCTTTGCAGCGACATGAGTATATGCCGGTGAAGGCAGGGTTGAAAATCCAGAATGCAAATGGTGTTTGGGAGATTGTTTCAGTAAAATAATAAAAACTTATAAAATAAAAGATATGGCTTTAACCGATTATGAAGTTGCTCCAGCAGCACGACGCAATTTGACTGTATTCCTTCTTTGTGACACCTCGTCATCAATGTCAGGTGAGAAGATCGCTGCTCTTAATGATGGTATGCGTAATGCTCTTCCTATCATTCGTGAGATTGGTGAGAATAATGCCGACGCTGAGATCAAGCTCGCAGTGTTGAGTTTCGGCAACTGTGTGAAGTGGTTGCATGAAGGGCCAGTGGCCGCTAACACAATGGAGTGGAAGGATTTGACAGCCGACGGTTGGACTCCTATGGGTGAGGCTTGCTGTGAGTTGTCAAAGAAACTATCGTTGCATCATGGTTTCATGAAAAGTGCGAGTGCCTGTTTTGCTCCCGTGTGTATCCTTTTGAGCGACGGTGCCCCAACAGATAATTTCGCTGGTGGATTGGCAAAGTTGAAGGAAAACAATTGGTTCCGACATGCCACAAGGATTGCTCTGGCTATCGGTAACGATGCCGACACTAAGGTGTTGTCTGATTTTACAGGCACTGATGAGATGGTGTTCAAGGTGCACAACGTCGAGGCTCTACGCACTTGCATCAAGGCTTTGGTCGTAACCTCTACGATGATCAACAGCCAGAGTTCATCCACGTCGACAAATGGAGACGAGGTGAAGACAAAGGCAGAGCAGACTGCTGAGGCTCTACACGATGAGCTTGATAATGTGTCTGGTATCGACGTCGCTGCTCGTGCCGTGGCTGTCACTATCGATCCTGATGAGTTTGATTAATCTGAGAATCACTTTATGACCTATACATTCAGCACATCAGTACGTGGTGCGAGCCACTACAAGTCTGGATTGCCTTGCCAAGATGCCTCTTTTGCGTCGTATGATGCACAAAGAGGTATCTCTATTGCTCTTGTCAGCGACGGACATGGCGACAAGCGTTGCTACCGTAGCGACGTGGGGAGCTGGCTCGCTACAGAGGTCGCCCAGATATATTTGTTGGCTTTCGCTCAGAATTTTGACAGCCAGACAGACGAGGAGAAACGTGGTGAATGTTTGCGTCAACTTTTTTCTTCCATCGTGGAAGGGTGGAAAAGGGGTGTCGCCTACGATTTGAACATCCCCGTCGACATGCTTACTCACGACCATCTGCTAATCTATGGCTGCACGTTGATCGGCTATCTGCAGACTCCCAAATATGCGTTGGGTTTCCAGATCGGAGATGGCAAACTGTTGGTAAGATGCCATAAAGATGGAGAATTCTCATGGCGTCAACCTGTGCCTTGGGATGACGATTGTTTTGCCAACGTCACCACAAGCCTCTGCTCCGACAGAGCAGCTGAACGTTTCCGCTACCACTATTTTGAGAATGATATGCCGTCGTTTGTCTTCCTCGGTTCGGATGGCATCGACGACACTTTCGGAGATGGTGAGGGATTGGAACGATTCTATATGCATGTGATCGATTCCATCATCACAGATGGCATTAAGACGGTTGAGCGACAGATGCCACAGGTGTTGAACCACTATTCAGAGGTTGGCAGCCACGACGATATGAGCGTCGCTTGTGTCGTCAACGTCTGATCATATTTTTTATTCGACAATCTAAATTTAACAGATGCTTCACGAAATACTTTTACAACTCGTCGATAATCAAGGAGTGCAGGTGCTTGCCAACCCCTATCTATGTGGCATGTGCGATGACATGCTGGCATTCTCCAACTGGAAGGAACGCCCTAACCGATTGGTGCTAAGGGGAATGATAGCCGACGGAACTGTCTGCCAACTATTGCAGATGGAATCGCATGAGAAGGAAGAAATCTCCAACTTGGTCTCTGCTTTCGTGTCGACTGATTTTGCCAAGGACAACTCTATCACCGATGCTATGGCTTCTTATGTCCTCAACTCAATCGCTTATGCTGCTGGTTGGGGAGAAATGCCTGTCTTCCATTCCGACAAAGGAGCAACACAAAGTCAGTCGGCTCCAGAGGTGAAGCTTGGCCAGCAGATTGTCGAGTATAAACCGGCTGCTGAATCTGAATCCATCGGCACAATGATTCCTGCCAATATGGCTATACCCGTCAACCGTAATTTGAACCGTATTGTCCACGAAGAGGGCAGTTTGGTTGATTTCCTTGCCTACGAATTGCAATTCACTCCGGAACATGTGCAGCAGGTGTTGGCTGCGGAACAGATAGATGGAGTGGCGATGGCAATACGTCAGATGCAAGTGGGGCAGGGCTTCATCCTTTCCGATGCGACGGGAATTGGTAAAGGCCGACAGTTGGCAGCACTTATCTATTGGGCACTATTACAGTGTTCGGTGCCGGTGTTTGTGACGGAGAAGAGTGTATTGTTCAGCGATCTCTACCGTGATCTTAAAGATATTGGTTGCGGACAGTTGAGACCATTTATCCTCAACAGCGATCGTGAGGCACGAGTGATAGATGCGGATGGTGTTTGCGTCGTCGACCTTCCGTCTGCATCTGAGATGGAGTATTTCCGCGTCAACCATCAGCTTCCCGATGGCTATGATTTCTTGGCTCTCACTTATAGCCAGATGTCGATCAATGAGACGAAGAACTGGAAGATGTCATGCGTGTTGGATGTTGTCAAGGATAGTTATCTTATTCTCGACGAGAGCCATAACGCCACCGGCACAGATAGTAATCAGGGACGATTTTTCCGTCAGGCAGTCAATGATGCTTGTGGCGTCACATTTGCCAGCGCCACCTACGCCAAAAACTGTTCGACGATGCCTCTTTATGCGTTGAAGACAGCCATTGCAGAGTCGAGGATCGGAGCAGAGGATCTTATTGACATTGTGGAGTCAGGAGGCATCATTTTGCAGGAGGAGTTGTCGAAAGGACTTGTTGCGTCTGGCAGTATGATCCGACGTGAAAGAGATATGAGCGACATTCAACGTGAATTGAGATTTGAGAAAGATGATATCAGAATCTCATCTATGCGTTTGGCCTACGACCGCGTCATTGAGGTGGTGCAGGACTTGCAGGATTTTGAAGTGAAGTTTATCAAACCATATTTGAAAAATATTGACATCGAAGACCAGCTTCGCAAGACACTTCAAATTCCGGATGATGTGGTGATCGACGCGAAGTCCATGCGTGTGATCAGGGAAAGTTTTGCCTCACGCTTTATGCCGACGGTACAGCAACTATTGCTCGCCACCAAAACAGAGTTGGCAGTCCAGACTACGCTTGAGGTGTTGAAGTCGGGCAGAAAACCAGTGGTTGAGATCCAGCACACAATGGAGTCTCAGCTCGACTATTTGTGCAACGTCGGAGAGGAGTTGAAATCGTTTGAGTTTATTCAGATCTTGCGTCGCAACTTGAACGCAATGTTCCATTATAAACTTGAGGCTACGGAGCGCAAGGGCAAAAAGAAGAAAGCCCAGAAATTCGCCGATGAGTTTCACTTTGATATTAAAGCGTTGGTGAACGACGCCGGTAATAAAGAGCCGAAAGACGCATACGAATACTTGATCAACCGTATCAACAGCACCATCACCGGATTGCCTGTCAGCCCTATTGATCACTTCGTTTTCAGAATTGAGCAGCATGGCTATAAAGTAGGGGAGATGACGCAGCGAAAAAGCCGTGTCGACTATAAGATGGGTGGCCCATATATGCGAGTCAAACGAGATAAGCAGGATAAGAAGAAGATCGCACGTGATTTCAACGACGGTGTAATCGACGTGTTGATCGCCAACAAAGTGGCTGCCACAGGTATCTCGCTTCATGCCAGCGAGACGTTTGCCGATCAGCGACAAAGAGTGTTGATCTCACTTGAGGAGCAGGCGAGTGCCGACCTATCCGAACAGTTTCAGGGCCGTATCGACCGTACAGGCCAGGTGGTACGTGGTGCCTATATCAAATTGGCTTCACCTATCGCTGCCGAGCGACGCTTCATGATGATGCAGGAGCATAAGATGCGGTCATTGTCGAGCATTGTCCGCGCAGACCAGCGTAATGTGATCGACTTGGGAGTGGTGGATATCATCAATGGGTATGGTAGTCGCGTCGTCGACGAATATTTGAACGACCATCCAGAACTATTCGATTTGATGTCCGATATACGAGAGAAAAATGGCTACTACAGAGACATATCGAGCATGGTGGCTAAGTTTATGCGTAATCTTGCGTTCTTGCGATCGTCTGTTCAGGAAGAGGTGTTGGATGATGTTGAGCGACGCTACAAAACTCTCATCGATGAGTTGAACGAAAGCGGAGAGAACGAGTTGGAGGTCAGTGTGCTACCGTTGGAGGCAGAGTTGAAGAACAGGGAAGTGTTTGCCAGCGGAAATCCGAATAGCGAGTCGATCTTTGGCAAACCAGCGTATTTGGATACGGTAGAGGCCAAGATACTTCGTAAGCCGATGACGTCGAAAGAGATGAAGCAAATCTATAATCAGTTGTTTGATCCGAGCGACGTCGTTGAAAACACAGAATCGGCAGAATACAGTAAGATTATTGCATTGCGTGATCGCTATACGAAATTGCGAGAAGAGGCGCAGGCAAAGATAGATGAGATAGAGTCCAATCCAGAATCGGTCTCGTATACACCGTCGCGACTTAAACAGATTTATGAGTCTGCCAACAACTTTGACAAGATGCAGGAGCAGGAGAAAAAAATCCATGAGGATTATGCGGATATGCGTGACTTACTTAAACTCTTTAAGAAAGGGCAGCCTGTGGGAGTGCCATTGTCGTTGAATGCCGGTGAGATATCCGACAGTCAGCTGATCGACTACATATCGGTCGGTATCTTCCTTGGCGTGAAAACGACCAACTCCAGCCTCACACGTTCAAATATCAAACTTGTCTTTGCGGTGAATGATGGCCGACGTCGCATTGAACTTCCGTTGACACAGTGCGAAAAAATCGAGATAATCAAGGCTCAAACCCAAATGGATATTATGAAACCCCGTCTGCGAGGAGTCAATTTCCGAAACTGGGACAGCCTTTGTCCAAAGGAAGCCAGAGAGACACTATATATAATCACAGGAAATATTTTGCTTGGAATCTGGAAATCAGGACAGTTTGGCAATAATATCGGAGACTATCGAATGAGAAGATTGGCGTCGGCAAAAGGTAGAGGCCATCTGATCATCTATACGGATAATATGGGAAAGGTGAAGCATGGCTATCTTATGCCGCGACTTTTCCGTCCTAGAGATTTAACATTGTATGCCTAAGCAGAAACAAGGAAAAGTCACAGCAGAGAAAGCAATCAAATTGATAGGATACGTGCGAGAATTCTACCGTAGCCAGGGATTGGGAGAGATAGGGCATATCGAGTTGCATGTGTTGCCGAAAAAAGAGATGACCAAGCGCTATGGCAGAAATGTGGAGGGAGTGGCATGCACGCTTGGTGTGGTTAACATGTTGAGGAATGTCAAGCCATCCAGGTTTTGCGAGATCTTTGCACATGAGCTTCTGCATATCTGGCAATTTGAGCATGGCTATTACGATGTGGAGCCAAGCAAATATGAAGGTTTTTGCAATCTCGGATCCTATCTCTTCTTGATGCACGTCGCGACGGAAGGGTGCTATAAGTGTGCTTGTGGCATGCTGATGAATCCCGATCCAGTCTATGGGCAAGGATTGCGAGATATGTTGGCAGTGTATCAGCAGTCAGGTTGGGCTGGATGTATAAGGGAATTGGAAAATTCGTGTTCTCTAAATAAATTTCCGATCCATTCCCGGAAATTTTCCGTTCCAGGAAATTAAAATATGAGAGAAGAGTCACGTAGTGACGAAAGATGTGTAGCCGTGGCGCGTAAGCCCACGGTTTTCGTGTAAAATTTAATTTTCGTATAATCAGCGGATTATAAACATTTCTAAAAAAATAATTCCAGAAACGCTTGCACAGGACCGGAAAACGCTATACTTTTGCACTCGCTTTCGGGAAGGAACGCTGCTCGAAACGAAA
>JAKSKW010000022.1 GCA_024401495.1 Paludibacteraceae bacterium | reverse complement strand
ACAACAGTGACTGATACGATTACTCCGGTTATTCCAGATACAATCGTGCCGATAATTCCAGACACAGTGGTGACTGATACGATTACACCAGTAATTCCAGATACAATCGTGCCGATAAACCCAGACACAACAGTGACTGATACGATTATACCGGTTATTCCAGATACAATCGTGCCGATAAATCCAGACACAACAGTGACTGATACGATTATACCGGTAATCCCAGATACAATAGTTAATGACACGACTGGATTTGAGGATATGATTAACGATGAGTTTGCCGTATATGCTAGCAAGGGATGTGTATATGTCAAGTCGACGAAGTCCGGAACAGTTGATGTTTATGATGTTTTGTCAAGATTGATTGTTAAGAGTGCTCCTTATAGTGAAGGTGTCACTATGGTGGCAACGTTGCCAAAGGGTATATATATCATTGAAGGCAAGAAGATCATTGTGAGGTAAGACATAATCTTATTTCTGTAAAGTACAAAACCGCTTCTGTAATTTTATGGAAGCGGTTTTTGTTTTGATATGGTAATTATGCTATATTTGCGATATTGGCAACTTGATTAGACATTGCTATAGATATTACAAAATAGATTAATGCCATTTTATAATTTTGGAGTATGAAGAAGATTGCACTTGTTTTGGTGGCTTACATTTTTACAGTTCTAAATGCTTTAAGTCAGACAAATATGATTCCGACAATGAAATCCGGCATAAAAAATGATGTTGAATTGTCAAAACTGGATATTGATGTCGTTATCAGCGGAAATCTGGCAACGACTACCTTCGATATGATTTTCACCAACTACTCTAATGTAGTGCTCGAAGGAGAGTTTGAATTTCCTTTGGGAGAAGGACAGACTGTTTCCCGATACGCGTTGGATGTTAATGGCAAGTTAAGAGAGGGGGTTGTAGTGGAAAAAGAAAAAGCACGCAAAACATTCGAGGAAATAGAAAGACGCAATGTCGACCCAGGTATCCTTGAGCAAACTGCAGGCAATAATTTCCGAACTCGTATCTATCCTTTCAATCCACAGAAAAGCAGACATGTAGTGATTGCTTACGAGCAAGAACTTAATATTTCAGACGGCAAAGTGTTCTACAAACTACCTCTTCTGTCAGATAAAGAGATTGAGGATGTGAGCATGAATGTGACTATAACAGGAAATAAAGTCGAGCCTATCTTCAAACGTATATTTCAGAAAAACGCACATTTTACAAAAAACGGAAAATCATATAATTATAATTTCGCTAAAAAGAAATACAAATTTGCTGAAGGTATAGAAATTGAACTACCTTTAAAAATGAATGACGGAGCACAAGTATACGTGGAGAACGATAACTTTGGCTCTTATTTCTCCATTTTCGATTTAATAGAAAAGGAATCTTCCAATCCCAAACCGAAAGCCAAAACCCTTACTGTCATCTATGATGTATCGTCTTCAGCATCAAATTTCGACAAGGAACTCAACAAGCAAATCATTCTTGCTTATTTGAAAAATCAGAATATTTCATATTTCCGTCTTGTCACTTTCAGCAACACAATCCACTCGGATAAAGTGTATAGTAAAGCTGAATTCATTAATGAGTTTAAGAAGCTAAATTACGACGGAGCCACAAACTTCGGCTGTATTGATCTTAACAAATATGATTGTGATGAAATTCTACTGTTCTCTGATGGATTAGGAAACATAGGTGGAGAAGAACCGGTTTACGGAAAAACTCCCGTCGACATCATTAATTCAAGCAATATTTCCAATCATTCTTTCTTGAAGATGATTGCACAGAAAACGCATGGAAAATATATCAACACACAAACAACCGACAAGAAAAGCATCAATACCATTCTTGCAAACAACTCTTTAGAAGTCATAGACATAGAATACGATCCAGAGGTTGTCAGTGAGGTTTATCCAAGCACTTCTCATCAAGTGACTAATCATTTGTCAATAGCAGGAAAACTCAACAAAAAAGAAGCGACAATAAAAGTCACTTTGGGTTATGGAGGTCAGCCAATTGAGACTCGCACCTATAATGTTTCTGCAGTATCAAGCGATACACTTAAAAATATAAAGCGTATCTGGGCCCAGAAGAAACTTAATGAACTCGATGTTAATTACAAAAAGAATCAGAAGGAGATAAGCAGACTCTCTAAAAATTTCAGCATTGTCACTCGCAACACATCTTTCATCGTATTAGAGAGTGTTCACGACTATGTCAGATACGAAATCACACCGCCAGAGGAATTGATGGATGAATACAATAGAATTTTGGGTAATCGCAACAAATACGCTGATCCAGACAATAAAAATAAAATTCCAGAAAAAGTATTCCATGCAATGAATGAATTCCACAATAAATATAAACATTGTGAAAAAATAACGATTCAGGGAGTAGTCACTGATGGCAAGAAACCGTTGTCTGGAGTTAAAGTGTCTGCAGATTCTATATCTTCCACAACGGATATCAATGGCCATTATGAAATGCTTGTCTATTGCAATTCGAATATTAAATTTTCTCTAGATGGATATTTTTCAGAAATAGTCAAAGTCGGAGATAATTCCAACGATGCCTTTAATGTGACATTATACAAGGTCAAAGAAGTAACAATAAATTCGGAAGAAATAGCCTTTACGGAGGATGACAGGGATGCTGAGGTTGAGGAATTGGTTGTTACAGGTTATGGTGTGCAAGAAAGGTCAGACGTTACTGGTTCCGTATCTAGTTCTTCAGACTCAGGATATCGTAGACAAGTAGTTAGAAAATCATCAAAAAATGAAAACCGTTCTCAAGAACATTCAGACAATAATCCATCAGGCATAAGACAAGAAATAAAATTCTGGTCGCCAGATAATGATTACATAAAAGAATTAAGAAGGACAGAGAGCAAGGATATGTATGAAAAATATCTCCAGCTAAAGAATACATATCTTAAATCTCCATCTTTCTATCTCGACGTGTCTAGTTATTTTGCTGAGGAAGGAATGATAGAAAATGCTATCCGTATTGTTTCCAACGTAAGCGAAATAGATTTGGAGGAGGCAGAGACTGCACGATCTTGCGCAAAAAAACTGATGGAATTCAAAGACTACAGTTTGGCGGCAAGCGTATTTGAGCGTATTATAGAAATGCGTGGTGAAGAGCCTCATTCGTATAGAGATTTGGCACAAGCATACATAAAACTTGAAAGATACCAGGAGGCCGCAGACCTACTTTATAAGGCAGGTACTGGCAATTGGGATAGTCGTTTCAAAAACTCACAACAGATATCCTTGAATGAGTTAGGATCATTGATTGCTTTGCATCCAGGCAAAATTGACACAACTAATTATGACCAGCGTTTGTTGGAAAACTTTCCTCTTGACTTGAGAATCATCCTCACTTGGAATACCGACAATTCCGATATAGATCTTTGGGTGATTGATCCAAACAATGAAAAATGCTACTATCGCAACAAAAAGACCAAATTATGTGGTTGGATTTCTGATGATATCACACGTGGTTATGGTCCAGAAGAGTTCTGCTTGATAGACGCGATTAATGGCGACTACAAGATTTACGCCAACTACTATGGTTCAACATCACAGAAAACGTTGCAGCCTGTTGTTGTTCAGGCTACCATCTACACAAATTTTGGACGTCCAAACCAAGATATGCAGATTATGACACTACAATTAGAAAACGCAAATGACAGTTACTTGATAGGCACAATCACGTTTGAAAAATAAAGGAAATTATATAGCAGTTGTCTAAAATGATATAAAGAAAAAGAGTGTGTTAGACAACTCGTATATAATTGCCAAAAATGTACGAAAAAGGATTTTTATACGATGAAATCTTACTTTTTTACATTTTTTCACAAATAAAACAAAAAAAATATTCATTTAGTTTTGGTTGTTTTTGCAATAGTTTAACTTTGCGTTAGATATTTAATATATGGAAGAGATCAAGGATTTCAAGGACAAAAACGATTTAGAAATTGTTTTTTCCAAAGCGGTTAAGGCGGGAAAAAGAATCTACTATTTTGATGTTAAGAAGAATCGTAGAGGTGAGTTGTTCCTAGCTATCACAGAGAGCAAGAAAAAGGTAGGTGACGATGAGTCTCAGGTTTCTTTTGAGAAGCATAAGATCTTCCTTTATAAAGAGGACTTTGAAAAGTTTGCGAACGGTTTGTCCGAAGTGACTTCTTTTATCGACAGAGTCAACAAGGAAAACGGAATTGAGAGACGTCAGTCGGAAGATTAAAATTTATCAGTATAATTAATATGAGCACTTATTCAATATGAGTGCTCTTTCTTTTTTGTGATTATGCGTGGATTGTCTAATTTTGCAGACACTATTTAGACAATTATAATATTTTGCTATTATGCTTAACCCAACTGAAGCTGATGAACGACAATATCTAACGTCGGTGCTGGAATTTATTGATGGTATGATTCTGGGTATTGATGCCTTTATCCATAAACAGGTGGCGGATATGAAGGCATTCAAGGAATATTTGTGGGAGAATCTGTCTGAGCTTGACCGTGCTGAAAAAAGTGCGACACGTAATTTTGTGACACAGGCTGTCATGAGCGCTGAGGAGATGGACAATACAAAGCGTCGTTTGAAAAGAATGAAGCTTGTGCCTTATTTTGGAAGACTCGATTTCCGTCCCGACGGTGAGAGTGAAGCGTCTCCTTTGTATGTCGGAATCCATTCCTTATATGATTCTAAGAACATGAAGAATCTTATATACGACTGGCGTGCCCCAATTTCCACAATGTTCTACGACTTTGATCTAGGTAGTGCCTCCTACGAATCCCCTAAGGGCAGGGTAGAGGGTGTGATTGATTTCAAACGTCAGTTCAGAATCCGCAACTCAATCATGGAATTCATGATTCAGAACAGCATCAATATCGACGATGAATTGTTGCAGAAGGAGTTGAGCACAACGTCGGATGAGCGTATGAAGAACATCGTCGCTACAATCCAGCGTGAGCAGAACGCAATCATACGAGATGAAGAGTCGCACAACCTGATAATTCAGGGAGTGGCTGGTTCGGGAAAGACGTCTATCGCCCTGCACAGAGTGGCTTACATATTATATAGATTCAAGGGGCAGATCACCTCAGATGATATCTTGATTATCTCGCCTAACAAGGTGTTTGCCGATTATATTTCAAATGTGTTGCCAGAACTTGGAGAGGAGACAATCAAGGAGTGTGGAATGGAGGAGTTGCTTTCGGATATATTGGAGGGCAAAGTGAAATTCCAGACATTCTTCGAGCAGGTGAACGATCTGCTTGAAAACAAGAATGCCGCCACAATAGAACGTACTAAATTCAAGGCAACGTTTGAATTTGTACAGTTGCTGGATAAATATCTGGTGCATCTTGAGAACACTTGTTTCCAGCCAGAGGATATCGTCGTCGGAATCATCCCCGTCGCAAAAGAGTGGATACTCGATAAATTCCATTCGCACGACAGACTTCCGATTCGCCAGCGTTTGGAATTGATTGCCAACGACATCAAGAATGAGTTTAATATATCTTTCCGTCGAGTATTGACAACAGAGGAGATGCGCAAGATCCGTGCTGATTTGAAGAAAATGCTTCATCTTGGATCCGACGCTGCTGTTTACAAAGATATGTTCGATTGGCTTGGCAAACCAGAGTATCTGAAGAAGACGAAGGACAAGAAGATGGAGTATGCCGACGTCGCACCTCTAATCTATCTTAAGATTTCTTTAGAGGGATTGAAGACCAAGAGCAAGGTGAAACATCTGTTGGTGGATGAGATGCAAGACTATTCGCCTGTGCAGTATCGATTGATTTCCAAAATTTTCCCTTGTAAGAAGACAATACTTGGCGACGCCGCTCAGAATGTCAATCCGTACAGCTCAACTACAGCCGACGATATTCGTAAGGCATTGTATAAGGCCGAGATCATGAAACTCAACAAGAGTTATCGTTCTGGTTATGAGATCACGGAATTGGCTAAGAGCATTTCTGGAAACTCAGAGATAGATGTGATAGAGCGTCATACAGAGATGCCACAGTTAGTGGAAGTGACAAGTAAAGAGGCTGAAAACGAGTTGATGCGCGAGATGATATCCTCAGAGGATGTGAATAAGCCAACGTCGACAGCATACATATTTAAATTAGAGAGAGACGCCATCGCGTTTTTTGATACATTAGGAGATCTGCAGAAGAAAGCCACGTTGCTTGTGAGCGGATGTCAGGCGTTCACCAATGGAATTGTAGTCACAACGCCACATATGGCAAAGGGATTGGAATTTGACGAAGTTGTAATTCCAAATGTCACAAAGGAGAACTACAACGATGAGATGGACAAAAGTTTGTTGTATATAGCATGTACGCGAGCGATGCACAGTCTAAAAATGATTTTTAGTGGAGAGCAGACGCAATTTATCAACAATGCGTTCTGTGAAAGCAAAAAATAATAGGTTTGTGTTGAATTGTAGAAAAATAATTGTAATTTTGTAGCGATATTACTATATATAATGTCTAACGACTAATTGTATAATTAAACAAAATGAGTGAATTAACAAAGAATGTAGCTCCTGTAGAGGATTTCGATTGGGAAGGCTACAAGAATGGCGAGAGCTTGACAGCTGCAGCTCGTCAGGAGCAAGAGTCAAAGTACGACCAGACTCTTAACTCTATCAAGGACAACGAGGTTGTAATTGGTAAGGTAATCTCTTTGAACAAGAGAGAGGTCGTAGTGAACGTAGGTGGAAAGTCAGATGGTATCGTTTCTACTAACGAGTTCCGTTACAATCCAGATTTGAAGATTGGTGACGAGGTTGAGGTTTACATTGAGAACCAGGAGGACAAGAAAGGACAGTTGAATCTTTCTCACCGCAAGGCACGTGCTGCACGTTCATGGGATCGTGTTAACGAGGCTTTGGAGAAGGACGAGATTATCAAGGGATATATCAAGTGCAGAACTAAGGGTGGTATGATCGTTGACGTATTCGGCATCGAGGCATTCTTGCCAGGTTCTCAGATTGACGTTAAGCCTATCCGCGATTACGATGTATTCGTAGGTAAGACAATGGAATTCAAGGTTGTTAAGATCAACCACGAGTTCAAGAACGTAGTTGTTTCTCACAAGGCACTTATCGAGGCTGAGCTTGAGCAGCAGAAGTCTCAGATCATCTCTAAGTTGGAGAAGGGTCAGGTTCTTGAGGGAACAGTTAAGAACATCACATCATACGGTGTATTCATCGATCTTGGTGGCGTAGATGGTCTTATCCACATCACAGACCTTTCATGGGGCCGTGTAAACGATCCTAAGGAGGTTGTTGAGCTAGATCAGAAGATCAATGTTGTTATCCTTGACTTCGATAACGACAAGAAGAGAATCGCTCTAGGTTTGAAGCAGCTTACTCCTCATCCATGGGATGGCTTGAAGTCAGACTTGAAGGTTGGCGACAAGGTACAGGGTAAGGTAGTCGTTATGACTGATTACGGTGCATTCGTAGAGATCGCTCCAGGTGTTGAGGGTCTAATCCACGTATCAGAGATGTCATGGAGCCAGCACTTGAGAAGCGCACAGGATTTCTTGTCAGTAGGTGATACAGTTGAGGCTGTAGTATTGACATTGGATCGTGAGCAGAGAAAGATGAGCCTAGGTGTAAAGCAGCTTAAGGCAGATCCTTGGGAGGCAATCGACACTAAGTATGCAGTAGGTACAAAGCACACTGCAAAGGTTCGTAACTTCACTAACTTCGGAGTATTTGTTGAGATCGAGGAGGGAGTTGATGGTTTGATCCACATCTCTGACCTATCTTGGACAAAGAAGGTAAAGCACCCATCAGAGTTCACAACTATCGGTGCAGACATCGAGGTTCAGGTATTGGAGATCGACAAGGAGAACCGTCGTTTGAGCCTAGGTCACAAGCAGCTTGAGGATAACCCTTGGGATGTATTTGAGACAATTTTCACAGAGGGTTCAGTACACGAGGGAACAATCACAGAGATCGTAGACAAGGGTGCAATCGTTATGTTGCCTTACGGTGTTGAAGGTTTCTGTACTCCAAAGCACTTGACTAAGGAGGATGGTTCTGTAGCAAAGGTTGAGGAGAAGCTTCAGTTCAAGGTTCTTGAGTTCAACAAGGAGTCTAAGAGAATCATCGTTTCTCACAGCAGAACATTCGAAGAGGGTGCAGCTGAGGAGAAGAAGGATTTCAAGAAGAAGAAGTCAACAAAGAAGGCAGAGGCTACAGCAGCAACTACTTTGGAGAAGACAACTCTTGGAGATATCGAGCAGTTGGCTGCATTGAAGAGCCAGCTTGGAAAGTAAATAATGTCTAATTTTAACTTATAAAAAATGTCAAAGAAATTTTTAGCTCTAGCAGCAGTAGCAGCTTTCGCTGGTAATGCTTTCGCTCAGGATGAGCAGGCAACTGCAGATACAGCTTCAGCAAAGGGTATTTGCCACTGGTCGGCAGGTCTTAAGGGTGGTGTTAACTACTTGAGACACGCTCCTATCGCAGAGCCAGATCGTACTCTTTCAGGTACAATCAATGGTCAGTTCGGTGTATTCACAGAGGCTACATTCAACCCTCGTTGGGGTCTTGGTTTGCAGTACATGTATGCAATGAACAACCAGGAGACTTATGATGGAGTTAACCACGACATCATCCTTCACTCTTCATTCAACTTGTCTAACATCGTTTCTCCATACAGAAGCATGGGTCTACAGAAGCTTAACGTTTATGTTAACCCAGGAATCGTTGGAACAATCGGTACTTGGAAGGAGTGCTCATTCATGGAGGATGACCACAAGTTCGTTCTAGGTGCTTATGGTGCAGGACAGATTGAGTACAACGTAAGCAAGTATTTCGCTATCGGTTTGGAGGGTACTGGTATGTACCGTTTGCGTAAGTGCTACCCTGTAGGTGGTCGCCTAACTTTCGGTGCTAACCTTGAGGTACGTTACAAGTTCGGTGGTGATCGTAACATCCGTAACATCGCTTGGGTAGATTACGCACCTAAGTGTGAGGTTCCTGATTTGACTCCAGTTCTTGAGGAGCAGAAGCGCCAGTGTGAGGAGCTTACAGCTAAGCTTGAGGAGCAGATCGTTAACCAGAACGTAGCAATCAACAAGCTACAGCAGCAGATCAAGTTCACTCAGGATTCTCTTGATTCTCATATCAGAGCTACTCGTGAGCCAGTTCGTTACACTCCAACTAAGGAGGAGGACGAGATCATCAAGACTGCATTTGCTCAGCTTGAGTTCGAGTCAGCTAAGGCTATCATCAAGCAGTCTTCTTACTCTTCTCTTGACGGTCTAGCAATGTTGCTTAAGTCTCACCCAGAGTGGTCTGTAACTCTTAAGGGTTACACTGATAACTCAGGTAACGCAGCTAAGAACCTTCAGTTGTCTAAGGATCGTGCAGCTTCAGTTAAGAACTACTTGATCAACAAGGGAGTTGCTGCTGCTAACATCCAGTCACAGGGTTATGGTTCAGCTAACCCAGTTGCTTCTAACTCTACACTTGCAGGACGTGCTAAGAACCGTCGTGTAGAAATCGAGCTTTTCTCTAAGTAAGAATAAGTTTTGAAGCTATACTAATAGGAGGCACATCGTAAGGTGTGCCTCTTTTTATTTCAATTCCAATGGAAGATAATTCTCTTAAAATATTAGGATCGTGCGCTGCACTTCCGTCGCTAAAAATGAACCAGTCGGCTTATGCTCTGGATATGAACGCCAAGACGTTTCTTATAGATTGTGGCGAGAATACCCAGCAGGCTCTACGTCATTATTGCGTCAACCATTCAAGAATGAACCATATTTTCATCTCTCATCTGCATGGCGACCATTGTTTTGGCTTGATCGGTCTAATCTCAACTCTTGACCTTCTTGGCCGACGTAGCGATATAACTATCCATTCTCACAAGGGTTTAGAAGAAGCATTGCGTCCCCAACTTGACTTTTTCTGCAATTATCTTCATTTCAAAGTGGTGTTTGAGACATTTTCCCCATTCTCAAGTGATGTTATATATGAGAATGATAAAATGGAGGTTGTCTCAATTCCACTTAAACATTCAATTCCGACGTCGGGATTCCTATTCCGTGAGAAACCCCACCGTCGACATCTAAAAGCTGATAAAGCTAAATTTTATAATATTCCAATCGAACAGTACAAATTCATTCTTGCTGGCGAGGATTATGTTACTCCCGACGGAACCGTAGTGCCAAACAATGTTTTGACGCTTCCTCCGTCGCCACAAAAATCTTTCGCATATATTTCAGATTCAGCATACAGCGAGAAAATTATTGATATAATCAAAGGTGTGGATCTGCTCTTCCACGAGTCGACTTTTCTTGAACAAGATAGAGTCAGAGCCAAGCAGACTTGCCATTCCACGGCTTCCGACGCTGCTAAGATCGCGTCGTTGGCGGAGGCAAAAAAACTTGTGATCGGACATTTTTCCACTAGATACAGAGACCGCAAAATGTTTTTGGAAGAGGCAAAAACCATCTTTGAAAATACTTTTTTAGGCAACGACGGTAATGAATTTACCTTTTAATATATTTTGCATATACGCAAAAATCATATACTTTTGTAGACATTAAATGACAATTACATTATGGGCATAAAGAGAACTAAAATAGTCGACGCCTTAGGGTTGACAAACTACGGATCTGAGATTAACGTTAAAGGTTGGGTTCGTACAAAGCGTGGCAATAAGAATGTAAGCTTCATCGCTTTGAATGATGGTTCAACAATCAAGAATATTCAGCTTGTTGTAGACGCTGGTTCAATCAGCGAGGACATCTTGAAGGATGTCACTACAGGTGCTTGTATCAGCTGTGTCGGAACATTGGTTCAGTCGCAGGGTGCTGGCCAGACTGTTGAGGTGCTTGCAAAGAGCATCGAGATCTACGGTAAGGCAGACGTTAATGAATACCCATTGCAGAAGAAGGGTTGTTCGATGGAGTTTTTGCGTGAGATCGCTCACCTTCGTCCTCGTACAAACACTTTCGGAGCTGTGTTCCGTATTCGTCACAACATGGCGATCGCTATCCACAAGTTCTTCCACGATAAGGGATTCTTCTATTTCCACACTCCAATCATCACAGCTTCCGACTGTGAGGGTGCTGGTCAGATGTTCCAGGTGACAACTAAGAATCTTTACGATTTGAAGAAAGACGAGAACGGTAGCATCATTTACGATGATGATTTCTTCGGTAAGATGGCAAGCTTGACAGTTTCTGGTCAGCTTGAGGGTGAGCTTGCCGCTACAGCTCTTGGTTCTATCTATACTTTCGGTCCTACATTCCGTGCTGAGAATTCCAACACTCCACGCCACTTGGCTGAGTTCTGGATGATCGAGCCAGAGGTTGCTTTCAATGACCTTTACGATAATATGGACCTTGCAGAGGAGTTCATCAAGTATTGTGTACAGTGGGCTCTTGACAACTGCCAGGATGATCTTGCATTCTTGAACCAGATGATCGACAAGGGTTTGATCGAGAGATTGCAGAGCGTGTTGAAGGCTCCTTTCACTCGTCTACCTTACACTGAGGGTATCAAGATCCTTGAGGAGGCTGTAGCAAAGGGTAAGAAGTTTGAGTTCCCTGTATACTGGGGTTGCGACCTTGCTTCTGAGCATGAGCGTTACTTGGTAGAGGAGCACTTCAAGAACCCTGTTATCTTGACTGACTATCCTAAGGAGATCAAGGCATTCTACATGAAGCAGAATGAGGATGGCAAGACAGTTCGCGCTATGGACGTATTGTTCCCAACAATCGGTGAGATCATTGGTGGATCAGAGCGTGAGGCTGACTACAATAAGTTGCTAACTAGAATCCAGGAGCTAAACATTCCTATGAAGGATATGTGGTGGTATCTTGACACTCGTAAATTCGGTTCATGTCCTCACTCAGGATTCGGACTTGGTTTCGAACGTTTGCTACTATTCGTGACTGGTATGACAAACATCCGCGACGTGATTCCGTTCCCAAGAACACCACGTTCGGCAGAATTCTAAAATTTGTACGACCTGCAATTCAGATTTCTGTTTTGCAGGTCTTTTTATTATATAGCCTATGAAAATCCAACATTTTATATTGTCTGTTGTGGCGACGTTGGGAATCGCATCTTGTACAGATGTCCCTGCCGACTACTATACAAATGTGAATGACATCTTCAATAATGTTGTGCGTGAGACAAACAAGTTAGACGCTAAGGTACAGTCAAACGATACTACTGAGGTTGCAGGCATGGTTGAGAATTTCAAGATTGTCAAGAAGACATTGGTCGCTATCGGACCTTTCCGTGAGGATTCTTCGTTGATCAACAGTGTGGTTGGTTATGTGGATTTGTATTCCGATAATTTCATGAACAACGCTTATGGTCGTTATTCAGAGTTGGCTACAGCTGATTCGTTGTCGGAAGAGCAATCGATTGAGTTGGAGATGATTAAGTCTACTTTTGCAACAAACGCCCAGACTTCCCTTATCAATGCAATGAACGCACATAAGGATTTTCAAGTAAAATATGAATTAATGAACGGCCCTATGGTCGCAGAGTAAAGAATTTAAATATGAAGGAATTAATCAATATCATAACAGAGAGAAGAAGCACACGCAAGTTTACAGACCAGCCTATCGAGCAGGAGAAACTTGATATGATTTTGAAGGCTGCTCTTATGGCTCCGTCTTCAAAAAGATGTACTCCTTGGCATTTCGTTGTTGTGGAAGACGCTAATGATCTTCAGGCAATCTCTGAGTCACGTCAGATGGGTAGCGCTTTCGTTTCAGGAGCAAAGATGGCAATTGTCGTGCTTGCAGAGGAGGAGAAGAGCGACGTGTGGGTGGAGGACGCCTCTATCGCAGCTTCTTATATCCAGCTAATGGCAGAGAGCCTTGGTCTTGGTTCTTGCTGGGTACAGGTTAGAAACAGAAAGAGTAACGACGGTGAGACAACTGAGAATGTGTTGAAGTCGTTGCTAAATATTCCTGACGGATTGCGTGCTGAGTGTGTGATTGCTCTTGGCTACAAGGGTGAGGAGAAAGCGCCTTTCGATCAGTCGAAGTTGAAATTGGATCGTATCCACAAGGGTAAGTTTTAACGAAAACGAAAACGAAGACGAAGACGAAAATGAAAATCGTTTTTCTCGGAAGCGGAAATGTGGCGACGCATTTGTCGCAGGCGTTGAATAGATCAACGTCGAATGAGGTGGTGCAGGTGTATAGCCCGACTGCTGATAATGCGAAGTCGTTGGCCGAGAAATTATCTTGTGGTTATTGCACGGATATTAATGATGTCGACGTGAATGCAGACATCTACGTTTGCAGCGTAAAGGATTCGGTTCAACAGCAGGTCTGGAATGAATTGAAGTGCCGATTCGTAGATTCTGGTATCGACGTCGCAGACAGGATTGTGGTGCATACCGCTGGAGCGTTGGCGATGGATGGTGAGGATGGGCTTGCTGCGGTCTTTCCTAATTGTGGAGTGGTCTATCCAGTGCAGAGTTTCTCCAAGCAGAGAAGTGTGGATTTGTCGCATACACCGTTTTTGATAGAGGCTACAATTCCGTCGACATTGGAAAAATTGAGAGATTTTGTGGCGACTGTGTCCGACAGATGTTATGACGCCACAACTAAGCAGCGCAACGCATTACATCCGGCGGCTGTGTTTGCAAGCAATTTTGCAAACCACATGTATGCCATTGCCAACCGTCTGATGGAGAAGAACGGATTGCCGTTTGAAATTCTGATTCCGTTGATCCAGGAGACAGCACAGAAGGTGATGGACGTCGCTCCCGTCGCAGCTCAGACAGGACCTGCGGTGAGGGGAGACGAAGTAGTGATGCGAAAACAAGAAAAAGGACTAATGGCGGAAGACAGAGACGCGGAATTGGAAATCTATCGTCTTGTCAGCCAAAACATACAAAAATATAGAGATGAATTTCAAAGAGAATCTTGATAAAATTAAAGCATTCGTTTTTGATGTCGACGGAGTGTTATCCTCCGCCACTGTTCCTCTTCATCCGAGTGGAGAGCCGATGCGAGTAGTGAACATCAAGGACGGATATGCTATACAGTATGCCGTGAAAAAGGGCTATTCTCTTGCTATTATCACAGGAGGAAAGACTGAGGCGGTGAGAAAAAGATTTGTTGGTTTGGGTATTAAAGATGTCTATATGGCATCGGCTGTGAAAATCAAAGATTTCCACGATTTTCTTGAGAAGAATAATTTGTCGGCTGCTGAGGTCATGTATATGGGCGATGATATTCCTGATTACGAGGTGATGAAGGAGTGCGGGTTCCCTTGTTGTCCTGCAGATGCGGCACCAGAGATAAAAAATATAAGTTGCTATGTGTCGGATAAAAAGGCTGGAGAGGGGTGTGGACGCGACGTCATCGAGCAGGTAATGAAGGCACAAGGCAAATGGATGGATGATAAAATAGCTTTTGGTTGGTGATATGGGAATTATAATTATGAAAATAGCCCTACTATTGGTAGGTTTTGTAATCCTTATTAAGGGAGCTGATTATTTTGTAGACGGTGCGTCAAGTTTGGCTAAACGCTTTAATATTCCTGCGTTTATCGTGGGATTGACAATCTGTGCGTTGGGAACGAGTGCTCCTGAGTTGGCTGTTAGTATCACTGCTGCCACATCTGGATCAAACTCATTGGCGATTGGAAATGTGCTGGGCTCCAACTTCTTCAACCTTATGGTTGTGCTTGGTGTGTGTGCCATGATCAATCCGATTCCAGTGACAAAGACATTGTTGCGACGCGATTATCCAGTGTCGATTGCGGCTATGATATTGTTGTCGATATTCTTGATGTCGGACGCTGATGTCAGCCGACTTGAGGCAGGAATCTTGTTTTCTTGTTTGATCGGCTATATAGTTTGGACAATCATCGACACAAAGAAGCATCCAGAGGAAGCAGACATTGAAGAGGATGAAGACGAACCATTTGTGGCGTGGAAATGTGCTCTTTGGATTATTGGAGGAGCCATGGCTATCGTGTGGGGTGGAGACTTGGTTGTAGAGTCGGCAAAATACCTTGGTAGCTCAATCGGTATGAATGAGAAATTGATCGGATTCACAATCTGTGCGATCGGAACGTCATTGCCTGAGCTTGTCACTTCATACACGGCTTCAAAGAAGGGACAGAATGATATGGCGATGGGTAACGTGATTGGTTCCAACATTTTCAATATTCTATGCATCTTGGGTATTTCTGGAATGATCACTCCAATAGCTATTGGCGACGCGAATCTTAATGCCACTTTGATTGATTGCGGAATCAATATGGGAGTCTGTATCCTTGCGTATATCTTCTGTCTCACAGACAAGAAGGTGGAGCGTTGGGAAGGAGGCGTGCTTGTCAGCATATATCTTGCATATATGGTTTACAATATCGTGAAAGATTTGTTTTAAGCAGATATGAAGACATTAACTAATATAATCAGATTTACTCGTTTGCCACTTTTGTTTCTTGTCGTGGCAATACAGCTTGTTACTCATTTCAGTATTGTGGAGCCGATGATCCAGCATGCCGACGGAGAGTTGCAGATGGGGACTCTGCCGTTGACGCTCTGTGTCTTGGCGACGGTGTTCATCACGTTGGGAGGATTCTTTGTCAACGATTATTTTGATGTTAAGATTGACAGAATCAACCGACCAATCACACGCACTGTCGATTTGTTTGTCTCTCGTGACACCATTTTCAATCTGTATGTGGTAGTCACAGGATTGGCTGTGCTATTTGCCGGAATTTTAAGCTATATTGCGTCGGCATTAGATTATTTCTTCGTTTTTGTGGCTGTTATTGGAATACTATGGTTTTATTCGTCGAGCTACAAGCGAACATGGTGGGGAAGTTTGCTGTTGGCGATTTCAGTGGCTATGATACCGGTGATTGTCTGCATGTACGACAACTGGTTTATGCTCATGAATGAGGTTGCGATGCAGATCAATGAAGAGCAGATGGCGGCATTGTCGGCATTTTTGAAAGAGGTGCTTTCAAAAGCCGGTATGTTTGGGTTGTTGCTTGCGATGAGTGCCATTATCGTTGACATCATCAGAGCGATGATAGAGGAAAAAGGAGAGCGAGAGATGGAGTGTCACACATTGCCGATTGTCTATGGTCATACAGTGGCCAAGGTAGTGTGTTATGTGGTGGCTGTTTTGGCTGTAGTGATTTTTGGAAAAATGGCATTTGAGTCGACGACGTATCTATCGACGAAGGCGATCAATTATTTCCTTATACCTGTAGCCTCGCTGGTAATTGCGTTTATTTATCAGTTGAATAAAAGCAAAATTCGTCTTGATTACGTGATCAGCACAGGAATAATCTATGCTATAGTGGCATTAATGATTGTTTTTGTTGTGGTGCTCGGATATTATTTCGAATGAGGTAGTGAGAAAAATTAAATAAAAAGACGGAATTGTTGATATATTCTTGTTGAATTGTATAGAAATATGACTTTTTTTATACAAATTTGCAGTAGTTATATATTGATTGGCAAAACGAAAATATAATAATGAAGAAATTAGTATTATTAATAGTTGGGTCCTTCTTGCTAACGATGGCATCGCATGCAAGAATCAAGCGAGTATGTAATGCTCCTGAAGTGAATGCGGAATATAGCACACTTGAGAATGCTTTGTTGGACTGTGCCGCTGGCGACACAATATATCTTGAGGCGTCAGGTACAGAATATGGTCCAGGTGATGCTTACGGTTTTGATCCAATCAGAATCACAAAGCCAATTACAATTGTTGGTCCTGGATATTTGTATAAAGAAAATAAAGTGGTTAGCTATGCTACAGGCGAGAGCTTCATTGCAAGTCCACTTCGTATCATAAGCAATAACGTTACTCTTTCCGGTTTGGTGCTAAACAATGTTGAGATTTTCGGTAATGAGTGCACAATCGCAAAGTGTCAGATCTTGGCTGGTTCGCAGAATGCTGTTGAGGTCGCAGATACAGTGAACGGTTGCATCATTCGCCAGAATTTCATTGTAGGAAATGTACAGGGTAACGGTTTCCCTCAGAACATCAATATCTCAAACAATATCATCTGTGGTGTTGTGAGCAGCATGGAAAGATCGCGTATTGAGCGCAACACATTCGGTAAGTTCAACAGATTCGGTGGTGTCTACAACCTAAGATTCTGCACATTGATCGAGAATGTGATGAACTACGATCTTAAGAAGTCGAGAACAAACACATGTTCGTTCTTGAATAACTTCAATGGCGATTTCCGTCCAGAGATGACAAATCCGGATTTCTCATTAGACTGCAATTATAAGATTAAGGAGACAAGTAAACTTTACGATATGGCGTCGGATGGCGACCAGGTCGGAGCTTACGGTGGTGCTATGCCATATGTGACAAGCGGTTTGCAGGATACTCCTGTGATTGAGAGTTATGTCGCAGCAAACGAGGCCAACCAGAGTGTCGGTCTTGAGGTTACAATCAAATATAAAATGGAGAAATAATCATGAAAAAGATATTTGCTTCTATATGTGCGGTAGCGATTGCGATGTCGAGTGCATTTGCAGAGGTTATCACTACTGAGTATTTCTTTGATGAGGATCCTGGCTTCGGAAAGGGTTACAAAGCTGGCGTTACTACTAACGGAACAATCAAGTTCAAGGCTAAGGTAAGAAACTTGAACAATGGTTTCCACACTCTATATGTAAGAGGTAAGAACTATGATGGTTGGTCTCACTGTGTGGCTATTCCAGTCACAATGTTCGAAAAGAGCTCTGAAATCGTTGGTTCTGAGTATTTCTTTGATACTGATCCAGGTGAGGGTAAGGGTAAATTTGTTGAGACTTCTGCCGACGCTACTGCTGCTTTGGTTATTAACGAGAGTGATTTGTCTAAGTTGCAGCCTGGTTTCCACGAATTGTATTCAAGAGCTTTGTCTATCACTAACACTTGGACATCTCCGTTCAGCACTCCATACGTTTACCTTCCAATCGTAGGTCAGGTGAAACGTGCAGAGTTCTATATCGATAAGGATCCAGGTGAGGGTAATGGTAAGGCTGCTGCTGCTTTCGGATCTAACGTGGCTTTCCAGATCAATACAGGTTCTATGAGAGAGGGTAATCATACATTATATATCCGTACTCAGGATCAGAATGGTAACTGGAATGTGGATTATGGTATTCCTTTCGTTTACAGCTACGCTACTGGTAATGTGCACTGGAGAGATAACGTTTCTCTATCTCCTAACCCAACAATGTTTAACTTTGATGTTAACATTGATGATAAGACTGGTTCGAGAGCAAACGTGTCTATCGTAGCTCGTTCTGGTAAGGTGGTTGCAGAGGAGGTTCAGCAGCCTACAACAAGCGGTAAGATCAACATCAACGTCAAGGATTTGGCTCCTGGTGACTATCAGGTTATCGTTGAGTGCGCTGGTGAGACTTCTGTTCGTCGCCTTGTTATCAAGCGATAATTGTTTGCAGAAATGCACTATTGATATAAAAGGTGGACTTTACGGTCCGCCTTTTTATGTTAAATGCTAAATGATGAATGCAAAATGCAAAAATTGTGTAAACTAATAAATGTTCTATGGCTTATTCTCCTATGCCATACGTCTTATGGTCAGGAAAATTTGCAGGAGATTTTTGCTTCGTTGAAAAGTGACTCAGTGGAGGACGCTCAGAAAATATCTTTAAGCAAGAAGGCAGAGAAGATTTTGTCGGATAGCCTAAAGAAGTCGAAATCGTTCGCTCCGGCTTTCAATTATCCAGAGATGGGATGCGTTGTGTCGGATGACAATAAGGTTTGCATCTATTCGTGGGCTTTCCAGTTGGCGGACAAAAGCTATCACTACGGTTCGATAGTCCAGACAAAGTTGAGGAAGGGTTCTCGCGTCGAGACTCTTATCATTAAGAAATCTCCTTTCTTGCCTCAGCCTACAGATAGAATCCAGCGTACAAACTGGTATGGTGCTCTCTACTATAAGATAGCCCACGTTAAGTACCGTCGCGACGAATATTATATCGTGCTTGGTTGGGCTGGACTCTCGTCGATCTCGCATTATAAATTGATCGATGTCCTTAAAGTTGACGGGTCGGGCAGACCTTCGTTTGGAAAACAGGTGCTAAAGAAGAAGGGCAGACAGACTTGGAGCCGCCACGTCTTCCAGTATAATTCTGAAGGCAAGATCGCTTTGAATTACGACGATGCGGCTAAAATGATTGTGTTCGACCATCTTGTGCCAGAAAGCATGATGTTCACGGATATCCCTTCCTATTATGGCCCGGATTTCACCTACGACACCTATAATCTTCACGAAGGCAAGTGGTTTTACAACGATAATGTTGATGTAAGAAATAAAGACTAATGAAAAAACTAATATTGGGTATTATCGCGTCGGCTGCTTTGTCGGGATGCGGAAATACAGTTAAAAATGAATCATCAGATATGGAAATGAATTTCAAATACGACGTGGATAAATTCTACGATCTTCAGATATTGCGTTATCAGGTGCCTGAATTCGAGAATCTTTCTTTGAATCAGAAGTTGCTTATCTATCATCTTTCGCTTGCTGCGGAGGAGGGACGTGATATCCTTTTCGATCAGAACTGCAAATTCAACTTGCCTATCCGCCGCACGTTGGAGGCTATCTACACTGATAAGATCGGTGCTGACAACGCGTCGGAGTTTGCTGCATTGGAGAAGTATTTGAAGCGTGTGTGGTTCTCCAACGGTATTCACCACCACTATTCTTGCGATAAATTCTTGCCTGATTTCTCAAAGGATTTCTTCAATTCTTGCCTTGATAAATTGGGTGATGATAAGTTGACGGGATTGCTTGCCAACGTCGCTGGCAACTCTCTTGCTGAGAAGAAGGCTCAGATTGTCGACGTGATGTTCAACCCTGCTGTCTTTGCAAAACGTGTCAACCAGGCTGATGGTCAGGATTTGATCGCAACGTCGGCAAACCATTATTATGATGGCGTGTCTCAGACTGAGGTTGAAAAATTCTACGATGCTATGCGCGACACTTCAGACAAGTCGCCAATCTCATACGGTTTGAACTCATTGCTTACTAAGGATGAGGCAGGCAAACTTGTGGAGAAGGTTTGGAAGTCGGGTGGAATGTATGGCAAGGCTATCGATAAGATTGTCGGGCATTTGAAGGACGCTCTTCCTTACGCTGAAAACGACAAGCAGAAGAAAGTCATTGAACTTTTGATTGAGTTCTATAATACTGGCGACTTGAAGAAGTTTGACGAATACAGCATCGCATGGGTGGCAGACTCAACTTCTAAGATTGATTTCGTCAACGGATTTATCGAGACATATGGTGATCCACTTGGCTTGAAGGCAAGTTGGGAATCAATCGTCAACTTCAAGAATGAGAAGGCTACAAAGCGCACAGAGGTGTTGAGTGATAACGCGCAATGGTTTGAGGATAATTCCCCCGTCGACGCGAGATTTAAGAAGAAGGAGTGCAAGGGCGTGACTGCTAAAGTCATCACAACCGCAATTTTGGCTGGCGACTGTTATCCTGCCACTCCGATTGGAATCAATCTTCCGAATGCCAACTGGATTCGTGAGACTTACGGATCTAAGTCTGTGACAATCGAAAATATCACTTATGCTTATGATCAGGCAGCAAAAGGCAACGGTTTCAAAGAGGAATTCGTCGACTGTGCGGCTAACAGAGAGATGATCGAGAAGTATGGTTACATCACCGATAATATCCACACAGATTTGCACGAGTGTTTAGGACACGGTAGCGGACAGTTGTTGCCAGGAGTAAGCCAGGATGCATTGAAAGCATATGGAGCGACGATAGAGGAGGCGAGAGCAGACTTGTTCGGACTTTACTATGCTGCTGATCCAAAGATGGTAGAGCTTGGTTTGCTTCCATCAGCCGACGCTTACAAAGCAGAGTACTACACTTATCTAATGAACGGATTGATGACACAGCTTGTCCGCATCAACCTTGGCGACCAGATTGAGGAGGCCCACATGCGAAACCGTGCTTTGATCGCTCACTGGGTGTACGAGAAGGGAGCTGCTGATAAGGTAGTGGAGATGGAGAAGAGAGATGGCAAGACATACGTCAAGATCAACGATTACGGAAAGTTGAGAGGCTTGTTTGGCGATCTACTTGCTGAGATTCAGAGAATCAAGTCAGAAGGTGATTTCGAGGCAGCAAGAAAGTTGGTTGAGAATTACGCCGTCAACATTGATCCAGAGCTACACAAAGAGATCAAGGACAGATATTCCAAACTTAATATCTCTCCATACAAAGGATTTGTCAATCCAACATACGAGTTGATTGAGAAGGATGGCAAGGTCGTGGATGTCAAGGTAGACTACAAGGAAGGCTACGCAGAGCAGATGCTTCGTTACTCAAAGGCAAACAACAACGTAGATTAATGAATACGTAGAGACGGGGCATGCCCCGTCTTTCGGAGTGGTTTCAAACCTGCCCATTAATTTTGTTGGCTATTGTTAAAAAAACTTTGGCGAAAATGAGCAAAAAAGCAAATAATTCATTATTTTTGCTCGTGACTTTGTATAAAGCATAGAATATTAACGAAATTTATTAAATAGAAATGGAAGTAAAAAAATCCGCTAGCGCTAGTCTAGAGAATAAGTCGCACGACTTTCTTCTAATGGGACTAGTTGTTGCTTTGGGCTTCCTTTTTATCATCTTCGAATGGACTACTACAGACGTTAAGAAGATTGATACAAGTGATGCTCAGGCCATCTTCGAAGAGGAGGAGATGATGGAGGTGACTATCCAGAAGGATGTTCCGCCACCACCACCTGCAGCAGCAGCTCCACCACCAGTAGTTGCACCAGAGATCAAGGTGGTAGAGAACAATGTTGAGACAAAAGACGTTGAGATCAAGTCTACAGAGGAAACTGGTGAGGCAGTTGCAGAGGCTGCTCCAGTAGATAACGGTCCAGAAGAGGTTGAAGAGGAGGAAATCTTCATGCGTGTGGAGAAGGCTCCTTCATTCCCAGGAGGACAGAAGGCAATGATGGAATATTTGTCAAAGAATATCAAATATCCAGCATCTTGTCAGGAGTCAGGTATTCAGGGCCGTGTTATTGTATCATTCGTCGTTAACAAGGACGGTACAATCCAGAACGTAGAGGTTATCCGTGGCGTGCACGAGAAGCTTGATGCTGAGGCTGTACGTGTGGTTAAGTCTATGCCAGCATGGTCTCCAGGTGAGCAGCAGGGAAGAAAGGTACGTTCAAAGTTCCAGTTGCCTGTGTTCTTCCGTCTTGCAAGCTAATAATTGGCAAATCAAGATAACAAGAGCGATGAGAAATCATCGCTCTTTTTTTGTGTTAAGCCCCCTTGATCCCCCTAAAGGGGGAAGTGTGATGCATTAAATTTGGAGATTATATCGCAGTTGTCCAAAATGAGGATTGCAAAGGGCGGAACGCCCTTGCCCCTCCTCCAATGCGAGGCCGTAGGCCGAGCGTATAAAGGAAAAGTGTGTGTGGGACAACTCGTATATAATTGCATTAAATTTTTGTATCGAAGAAGCTTCCTGAATAAACCTAACCTTTTTATATTCTCTTAAAAAACAATGCTTTACAACACCTTTAGCGACGTCGCAATTCAATCCGAATTTTGAAAAATCTCAGTTTTTTGACTATTTATGCCCTCGTAAACGTAAAAAATCAGCTTTTTTACGCATTTTACTGTTAAAAATTCGATGAAAAGTTTGACGGAATGAAAAAAATACTACTTTAGCCAGTGAGTTAGATATAATAATCGAGTATTAACCTACTAAAATTTAATGCGTATGGAAACTAAAAAAGTATCAAGTGCGAGCTTGGAGAACAAGACGCATGATTTCCTTTTGATGGGACTTGTTGTTGCATTGGGATTCTTATATATTATCTTTGAGTGGTCTACTACTGATGTGAAGAAGTATATCCCACCAACAGATATGGATCAGTTTATACCTGAGGAGATTGTTCTGCCTAGCACTAAGCAGCTTACTCCTCCAGCTCCGGCAGTCGCTGCTCCTCCGCGTGTTATCGCGCCTACAATTGTCGTGGTTGAAAAACAAGATGTTCCAGATGTAGATTTAGTTATTCCTGATGGTACAACTGATGATCCAATTGCTCCTATTGTAGCTGCTGAACCAGAGAAGGTAGATGAGGAGATTATTCATGTCCGTGCTGAAGTTCAGCCTGCTTTCCCAGGTGGAACAGCTGCTATGATGAAGTTCTTGAGAGACAATATTAAGTATCCTTCTGTTTGTTCGGATGCTGGTATTCAGGGACGTGTGATTGTTTCATTCGTGGTTAACAAGGATGGTTCAATCGAGCAGGTTGAGGTGCTTAGCGGTGTTCATGAGAGACTAGATGCTGAGGCTGTACGTGTGGTTAAGATGATGCCATCTTGGACTCCAGGTATGATGCAGGGTCACGCTGTTCGTACAAAGTTCAATTTGCCAGTATCATTCCGTATGGCTTCAAACTAAATTTGTCATAGATGAAATTTTATAGAGCGGTGAGAAATCATCGCTCTTTTTTGTGTTGAATTATGAACGAAAAATTTCCGTAAAATGACTCGTAAAATTCCGACCACGTAGAGACGGGGCATGCCCCGTCTTTACAAGAGCCTATAATTTGGCATTCCGCATTCCACATTCCACAATTATTTATAATTTTGCATTTAGCATTTAGAATTTTATTCAATGGCAGAAAAGAAAAAATTAGAGTGGGCTCAATCGTTGAGAGGTGTCGGTGCACTATTGGTGGTGTTCTGCCATCTGTGGCTCGCTATTCAGGAGGTGTATGGAGTGGAAAACTCCTTTTGCAGTTTCATGACGACGGATATCCTCGACGCGGGAAAAATCGGTGTGAGCATCTTCTTCTTCCTTTGTGGCTATTTCGTGGTGAGCGTGAAAAAGAAGTCGCCTAAGGATTTCTGGTGGGGACGCTGCAAACGTCTATATCCGACTTATTGGTTTTCTATCATCTGCGCTATCGCTTTTCTTGGTACCGTCTTCTCTGCTGAGGGAATACATATTTTGAAAGATACTTTCTCGTGGAAAGCTATCGCTGCTAACTTCACCATGCTTCAGATGTTTTTCCGTCAGCAGGATATACTCGGCTGCTACTGGACATTGCCTATTGAATTGCTGATTTGCGGTATGTTCACCGTCTTCAGAAAACGATTGGATAATGAGAATGTGGTGACGGGATTGTTCGCTTGCACCGTCGCAGCGACGCTTCTAATGGCTGCCGCACGTGGTTATGCCCACGTCAAACTGCCGGTCGCTCTTCCTTTGCTTGCCATCACGTCGCTCCTTGGCTATTTCACAAGAATGGCCGACGACGGGGTATTCTCAAGAAAGAGACAGTGGATACTCTTCGCTGTTTTCATCATCGCTTTGATTCCAATCACTGTAATGGCTTACAATTTTGCGACAGAACATCAGGAGACTTGGTACCGCTACTTCTTCACTTATTGCGTCGGCACACTTCTCTTCATCGGATTCAATCGTTTGAGTGTGGCATGGACTCCAATCACTGTGGTCGGCAATTACAGCTATTCCGTCTACTTGCTTCATGCCGTCGGCTTTAATTTCGCTTTGAGATTATGGGGCGGAGAGATGAACGCTCTATCGATGACGGTGGTTTGTTTGATCTTTATAGCATTATTCAGTGTTGTTGCATATCAATGTGTTGAGAAAAGGATAAAATAATGGAAAATAAAGCATTCAGTTCGTTCGTCGACTTTATGACGAAACACACTTCGGCATTCATCATATTGATTGCCATCATCACTATTTTCGTGCCGGATTTGTTCACTTGGGTTCACGGCCTGACTCAAACTTTGATTCTTGGATTCATCATGTTGACGATGGGATTGACACTGTCGTTGAATGATTTCAAGATTCTTCTGTCGCGTCCGGTGGATATATTGATCGGAACATGCGCACAGTTTACAGTTATGCCTTTGGTGGCATACACTCTTTGCAAACTCTTTGGTTTGGATAATCAGCTTGCGATTGGAATCATTCTTGTGGGATGTTGTCCGGGAGGAGTGTCGTCGAATATCATGAGTTATCTCTGCAAGGGCGACGTCGCTTTTTCAGTCGGTATGACAACCGTGTCGACTTTGCTTGCCCCCGTCGCCACACCATTCCTTGTGCTTATGTTGGCAGGCGAGAGAGTCGACGTGGATGCTCCGAGCATGTTCTTGAATATTCTCTACGTCACAATCCTGCCAGTTGCGATCGGTTTTGCAGTCAACCATTTCTACGGAGGAAATGAGAAGTTTGAGGAGACAAAGAAAGCGATGCCAGTATTCTCAGTTTTTGGTTTGGCATGTATCGTAGGAGGCGTGATTTCCGCCGTACATCCGCACATTGTCAACGGAGGTTTGGAATTATTGGCGTTGACATTTGCAGTAGTGTTCAGCCACAACACATTAGGATATATACTTGGTTATAGCATCGGCACACTATTCAAATTCTCCAAGGCTAAGAAACGCACTGTCTCAATCGAGGTAGGAATGCAGAACGCCGGACTAGCCACAGTATTGTCGTCGACATTCTTCATGGCAACAAATCCGTTAAGCATTGTCCCTTGTGCCATCTCATGCGCATGGCATTCAATCTCAGGAACGATTTTAGCTAATCTGTTTGCGAGAAAGGACGAAAAATCTAATTCATAATTAATAATGCATAATGCATAATGCATAATGCATAATTATGGAGGTTATATTGCACTACTACAAATAAGTCAAATAAACTTAAAAGTGTGCCAAAAGATTCTGTCTGGAGAGCTTAAGAGTGGAAAAATCTATTTGAAGATCTTTATGAGAGGAATATTTTTAAGTGGGTGGTTAAGGTGGCATTCTATAGTGTTTTCTTGTAAAATACAGTTGCGTTTGCACCTTTCCGTATATAAGAATCTTATATTTCATGGAATTTTATTAACTTTGAATCAAAGTTTATTTTTATTGACTAACATGGCGAAGTTAAATCGTATAAAAGCGGTTCTCACGGAACAAGAGAAAACAAGTAAATGACTGGCTGAACAAGTCGGGAAGTCTGCCTGTACTGTTAGCAAATGGTGTGGCAATACCGTTCAACCAGACC
>JAKSKW010000021.1 GCA_024401495.1 Paludibacteraceae bacterium | reverse complement strand
GATACACTTTTTATTGCACCTTTGTTGTTGTCTAAATTTTGGGGAGTATTATAGATAAACAAAAAGAGCAGCAATGAAATTCCATTGCTGCTCTTTTATTTATTATAACGTTATCGTCAACGTCTATTATTTAATGCACTTCACAACCGACTGCTTGCCGTTTGCGATAACCTTCACAAAGTAAACTGCTGATGGTACGTTAGCCTCAACTGTATTGACTCCTGCGTTCAAAGCGATTGCCTTGTTGATCCAAACCTTACCAGTCACATCCCAAACCTCAACTGTTGCGTCTGCCTGCTCTGATGAGATAATCTGTAGGTTGTCGTTAACGAACATCGCATTGAATGCGTCGTCGGCTACATTCTGCTTTACACAATCTGCATTTCCACTGTTTTCCATTGTGATGGTAGCGATACTCATTTTTGGCATCTCTATCTCGTCTGCCAAGTCGATCACACCATAATCCTTGCTTCTCTCATCCTTTGAAGTGGCTGTCATTGTCAAACGTGCTGTGCATTTCTCAAATGGAGAAGTCACCTTCACTGCATGGTTGCTGCCCTTGTTGATGACAACGATTGTAGCTTTGTTTCCATCTGGGCTCACGAATGATGTCACAACCAAGTCCGCGTTGTCTGTTGTGCTGCCGACGCAGAAATATCCCTTTGGAGCGAATTTAGAGAAGTGGCGTAGACCGTGGTAGTCAAGACATACCTGATATCCTTCTTTAGATTTCCACTGCGACTCATCCCATGGATTGTTGACTGCGATACATCCGTCCTTTTCTGTTGTACCCCACAATAGGTTCCAATACATATATGAGCCGACGCGGTTGTAGTTGAAACTGTTGGCGATGATCCATGCTGTGTGGACATCGTTGCCGTTCTTCTCAGCACGCATAGCACAGTTCTCTGTCATAAACTGTGGCATGTTGCCATATTTTGTAGCCAACTCCTTCTGTGCGTTGATATAAGCGTTTGGTTTAGCATATCTGTCGGCTGCCTCCTCACCGCTGTGATAGTAGTGGAATGCAAGACCGTCGAGCAAAGAAGCGTCGAGAGCATCCATATATTTCTGAGTGTTGCCGTATCCGATACCAAGCACCTCTGGGCCAAGGATCTTAGGCACCTCGTTTAGCTCCTTAATCTTAGCGACGAAGATTGGAAGAGCCTTGTCGTAGCCGGCACGGTCGAATTTCTTTCCTGTGTAGTCGACGTAGTTCTCAGTAGCGTCGAATAGGGTAGCGGCGTATGTCGCCTCCATATCTGGCTCGTTCTGCATTGAGATATAGTCGGGATGGATTCCCTGCTCCTGATACTTGGCCAAAGAGTTCTTCCACCACTCAGCATATTCATTGTAGACGAATTTGCCGTCAGCCCCCTTCTTTAATGTGTATGGCCCATCCACGTTGCCATTTTCCTTCAAATTGCCTGGAGCCGCCCACGAAGACATCTCCACGATGAAATTGTCACGACCAAGACGCTTGACTGCCTCATTGTAGATAGTCAACTCATCTTTCAAACCTTCGTGCTGGTCGAGTACGTCCTGCTTCCAGTTTCCGATACGAAGAGCGGACAATCCAAGACCTGTGTAGATAGTGTCGAAGATAGCCACGCTGTTAGGGTGGTTAGTGAACCAGCCCTGATAGTAGACGATACCACCACCGATACCAAGCACCTCCTGCTGTTTGTCTTTGATATCCATGCCGACGGTAGCCTTTGTATACTCACCGTTGTCTTCAGGCTGTTGTTCCACCGACAATGCAGTCAAAGTCACGTTATCTATAAAATATGTGTTGGCTGTGTGGGCAAGGTCGAAATTGAAGCCATCCACCTCACCTTTGGAAGTGAAAGTAAGAGTCTTTTGAGAATAAGAAGCAGTCACCTCCTGGTCAGCCTGATAATTAGCCTCACCTGACGTTGAGACGCGGACCGAACCTGTGCCGCTCTGAGTGCGGATATAGTACGAAAGCTCGTATTCGCCGGCTGGAAGCCCATCACCGTCGACTTCGAAATTAGTGTGGACTTGCACCTTCCACTGATTTTCGGGATCGTTGAGAGGGTTGACAACCTTCATACAACCGACACCATCAAACTGAGTTCCGCTTTCGCGTTCAACGGCAGCACCGTCGTCGCCACCATTCCACAACGCCCAACCGTCGACATTCTGTTCGAAGAAACCGTTGGAGATGTAGGAAGCTGCATTCGCCATAGAGCATAGCGTAAGAGCTGTTAGAGTAAAAATTTTCTTCATGTGTTTATCGTTTAGTTCCATATTAGATATGAATATAGCAAATGTATAATATAATAATGTAATCTGCAAAGAAAAAGGGTTCAGGTTTCAAGATACAGGTTGGATCAAATCCGTAGAGACGCGAGATCTCGCGTCTTTACATTGAAGATGATTATTTATATCGACACATTTACAAAATGTCAAAGCGATAATTTGGGCAAATGCAATCAAAAAGCATCGTATTTTAATCAAAACGTGACAAAATGGATGCTAATTGCGTCGAAAAGTAGCATTATGAAATAGTGGGCGACGAGGGCTCTCGATATGTGTGTCAAATTGTAAGGATTGAAAGTTCCAAACCTTACAATTTGAAGAATTTTGACTATGTTTTATGACAATTTGAATTTAGGCATAAAAAAGAGTCGATTTTAACATTATTTAGTTAGGAGAGAGCAAATTCTTGCTTAACTTTGCATTGTCGGAAGGAAAAAGAACCATTTCCGCTTCCAATGGAAGTAAAAAATGGTCTTTTCTAAGCAAAAACGAAGAATTTTCCTTCCAATGGAAATTTTGAAAAATAGTAATAACATTATAAAACGAGAATCATTATGTCAAACTTAAGATTCAAAGTTGTTAGCGAGGCTTTCAAGAAGAAAGCGCTTGCAGTGACATCTCCAGAAGGGATGACATCTGAGTACTACGGAAAGTATGTATTCAACCGTGAGAAGATGATCAAGTATCTTTCAAAAGAGACTTACAAGATCCTAACAAAGGCAATCGACAATGGCGAAACTCTAGACCGTACAATCGCAAACGGTGTTGCAGCAGGTATGAAGAGCTGGGCAATGGAAATGGGTGCCACTCACTATACACACTGGTTCCAGCCTCTAACAGAGGGAACAGCAGAGAAGCACGACTCATTCATTGAGTACGCTGGAATGCCTGGTGGTGCAGTTATCGAGGAGTTCTCAGGAAAGCTTCTTGCACAGGCTGAGCCAGACGCTTCATCATTCCCATCAGGAGGTATCCGCTCAACATTTGAGGCACGTGGATATACAGCTTGGGATCCATCGTCACCAGCATTCATTGTAGACGACACACTATGTATCCCTACAGTATTTATCTCATACACAGGTGAGCAGCTTGACTACAAGACTCCACTTTTGAAGGCTCTAGGCGCTGTAGATAAGGCAGCAGTTGATGTTTGCCACTACTTCGACGCTTCAGTAAAGAAGGTATTCTCTTACCTTGGATGGGAGCAGGAGTACTTCTTGGTTGACGAGGGTCTTTACGCAGCACGTCCAGACTTGCTACTTACAGGTCGTACATTGATCGGACACGAGTCTGCAAAGAACCAGCAGCTTGACGACCACTACTTCGGAGCTATTCCTTCAAGAGTTCAGGCTTTCATGCGTGACCTTGAGTTTGAGGGTTACAAATACAATATTCCTTTGAAGACACGCCACAACGAGGTTGCTCCTAACCAGTTTGAGTTGGCTCCAATCTTCAATGAGACAAACTTCGCTAACGACCAGAACCTTCTTATCATGACAATCATGGAGAAGATCGCTCGTAAGCACGGTTTCCGCGTACTTCTTCACGAGAAGCCATTCGCTGGAATCAACGGTTCAGGTAAGCACAACAACTGGTCACTAGGTACAAACACAGGTGTAGGTTTGTTCACTCCAGGTAAGACTCCAGAGGAGAACCTACAGTTCGTAACATTCGTAGTGAACGCTTTGATGGCTGTTTACAAGAACAACGCACTTCTTAAGGCATCTGTAATGACAGCTCAGAATGCTCACCGTCTAGGAGCAAACGAGGCACCACCAGCAATCATCTCTGTATTCCTTGGAAGCCAGATCTCAGCTGTTCTTGACAAGCTTGAGGCTGCTACTTCAGATGAGGCTATCGTAATGGACTCAAAGAAGAAGATGAAGCTTGCAGTTGCTACAATTCCTGAGTTGCTAATCGATAACACAGACCGTAACCGTACTTCACCATTCGCATTCACAGGAAACCGTTTCGAGTTCCGTGCTGTAGGTTCATCAGCAAACTGTGCATGTGCAATGATCGCATTGAACTCAGCTATGGCTGCTCAGCTTAAGGAGTTCAAGGCAGCAGTTGACGCTAAGATCGCTGCAGGTGCAAGCAAGAACAAGGCTTTGTTCGAGGTTATCAAGCAGTATATCAAGGAGAGTAAGGCTATCCGTTTCGACGGTAACGGTTACTCAGATGAGTGGAAGGCTGAGGCAGCTAAGCGTGGTTTGAACTGCGAGACTTCAGTTCCAGTTATCTACGACGCATACACAACTCCAGAGTCTGTTAAGATGTTCGAGAGCCTAGGTGTATTCAGCAAGAGAGAGCTTGAGGCAAGAAACGAGATCAAGTGGGAGACATATACAAAGAAGATCCAGATCGAGGCACGTGTGCTAGGCGATATGGCAATCAACAACATCATCCCAGTTGCAACTCGCTACCAGTCATTGCTTCTTGACAATGTATACAAGATGACTCAGGTATACGGTAAGGACGAGGCTTTGAAGCTTGCAGGTACAGATTCAGATCTAATCCGTGAGATTTCAGAGCGTATCGCAAAGATCAAGACATCTACAGCTGAGATGATCGAGGCAAGAAAGGTTGCTAACAAGATCGAGGACGAGCGTGCTAAGGCAGTTGCTTACCACGACACAGTGATCCCATTCTTCGATAAGATCCGTTACGAGATCGACAAGCTTGAGATGATCGTTGACGATGAGATGTGGACATTGCCTAAGTATCGTGAGCTATTGTTCATCAGATAATTCATACTGACTGATTCATATTAAGAAAATCCGCTGGACGCAAGTTCAGCGGATTTTTTTGTTATAAAATCCCAAATCGTTTAGTGTACTTACCTTTTTTGACGGAATAATGATTTACTAACACAAGAATATTGCTGAAAAACCATGTTGTATAAAATGTTTTATTATTTGGATAAAAAGTAAAAAAAGTGGAAATTTGCACCCGAAAAACAAAGACAACCTTTCAACCTTTTAATACCATTTGATTTTGTAATAGGGTATATATAGAAAAACACACGCGTTTTTGTAGAGCATTACGGTTTTCCGTAATTGCTCTCCGAAAACTGGAGAAATCCAAAATTCCCAATCACACATTGAAAATACAAAAGGTATAGGACATATATGGAGACGTGGTAATCCGCGTCTCTTTTTTTATGAATTCCACTACATTTTTGTATTTTTGTGGTCATAATCTTTTGACAAAATAGACAATCATGTTTTTGCTGTTATTATATCTTTTTCTGACTGTATTCATCTCGTTCCTATGCTCAATCTCCGAGTCGGTGATGTTCTCTTCATCTATTCCGTACGTTGAGACGTTGGCAACTAAAACCAAAGGAGGAAAACTATTAAAGAGTTTGAAGGATAATATGAGCCGACCTATTTCGGCCATCCTTTCTGTCAACACTATAGCCAACACAATGGGAGCCTCAGCTGTGGGTATGCAGGGAAATGAACTGTTCGGTAGCGATGGCGCCGGATATATATCAGCTGGTCTGACAGTCACTATTTTAGTTTTCTCTGAGATCATACCGAAATCAATCGGTTCCAACTACTGGAAAACCCTTTGTGTCCCTGTGGCATACTTTGTGCAGGCACTCTACTATATTGCTTTCCCTCTTGTGATTATCACCGAAAAACTGACTCAGATCTTTGCCAAGAAGGAGACGCAGACAGTCAGCCGTGAGGAGATTGCTGTGCTTACTTCTATTGGTGAGAAGGAGGGTGTGTTTGCCACAAGTGAGAGCAAGATCATCACTAACCTCATCAAACTACGTCAGATCAAGATCCGCAACATCATGACTCCACGTACTGTGGTGTGGGCTGTGCAGGAGGATATGACGCTTAGGGAGTTTTTCAAAACCAAGGATTTTAAGCGTTACTCACGTATTCCTATCTATTCGGAATCTCTTGACACCATTACAGGATTTGTGCTAAAGAGTGACGTGCTCTACCATCTTGCCAACGACAAGGACAATATGCAGCTTAAGCAGATCCGTCGCTCCATCACTTGCTGTTATGAGCATACGTCCATCCTTTCGTTCTACGATACGATGATCGCGCGTAAGGAGCACATGGCTATGGTGATTGATGAGTATGGCGGATTAGAGGGAATCGTCACGATGGAGGACGTTATTGAGACCATCCTCGGACTTGAGATCACTGATGAGAGCGACACCCAAATCGATATGCAGCAGTTGGCTATAGATCAGTGGGAGAAACGTCGCCAGAAGTTCTTTAGCGAGAAAGATGCAGAATTCGAATCCATTCTTGGATTGGAAGGTACGGAAGAGAATAAAAATTAATTATCTTTGTGGGCAATTAACGAAATTATAAATAGATGAAGGTATCAAAAAATGCAGTCGTATCTGTTAGCTATCAGCTCTTTGTCGGCGACGAGGGAGAGAAAGAGGAGCTTATGGAGCAGACTAAGAAGAGCCAGCCATTCAAGTTTACTTGTGGTACGGGCGCTGCTTTGGAGAAGTTTGAGGAGAATCTAATGGGATTGTCTACCGGAGACTCTTTCGATTTCTACATTGAGTGTGAGGATGCTTACGGCGAGTACGACGAAGACAAAGTGGTGACAGTACCAAAATCAACTTTCCTTGTCGACGGTGAGATTGACGAAGAGGAGCTTTTCGTCGACAATATTATTCCTATGAATACAGAGGACGGTGAGAAACACGATGCCGTCATCGTTGATATAACTGAGGATGAGGTTGAGCTTGACTTCAACCACCTTCTTGCGGGCGAGCGTCTACATTTTGTGGGTACAATTGTGGATGTGCGAACTATCGTGACTCCAGCAGGTCCTCGCAAACCAAACAAATATTAAACTCAATTACAATTACTATACTATGGCAATTAGCAAAGAGAACATTTTCGTTCAACTAAAATATACACTTTACGTTGGCAACGACGGTGAGGAGGTGATGCTTGAGGAGACTCCAGACGATCAGCTTTTCAGATTTACAACTGGTCTTGGAATGGTGCTTCCAAAGTTTGAGGAGGCATTGTATGGCAAGGTTCAGGGTGATTCTTTCGATTTCTATATCGGCACAGAGGACGCTTACGGTGATTACGTGGAGGATCTTTGCGTCGACCTTGACAAGTCTATCTTCAAGAATGAGAAGGGCGAGATCGACGAGAATATTCTTTTCGTAGGCAATATCCTTCCAATGATGTCGGCTGAAGGCCAGAGAATGAACGGAAAGGTAGTTGAGATCACTGACTCTAACGTCAAGATGGATTTCAACCATCCGCTTGCAGGTGAGCGTCTTCACTTCAAGGGAGAGGTGAAGGAGGAGCGTCCTGCCACTGAGTTTGAGATCGAGCTTGTCAAAGGTCACCACGGTTGTGGCGGCTGCGGAGGCGGTGGTTGCAGCGGCGGCTGCGAAGGTGGCTGTGGCGGAAACTGTGGCGAAGGCGGCTGTGGCGGTGGATGCCACGGTGAAGGAGAAGGCAACTGCAATTGCGGCAAATAAACACGTAGAGACGCACGGACGTGCGTGTAATTATCAAATCGTGTAAATATCAGTATAATGAATACAATAGGAGATATATTTCGTCTTACCACATACGGAGAGAGCCACGGAGCTGCTGTAGGCGGCATCATCGATGGTTTTCCTGCAGGAGTGGAGATAGACGTTGATTTCATACAGGCTGAGTTGAACCGTCGTCGCCCCGGACAGAGCGCTATCACTACTGCCCGCGCTGAGGGTGATAAGGTTGAGATTCTTTCAGGTGTCTACGAGGGAATCTCTACAGGTACACCTATCGCTTTTGAGGTGCGCAACGAGAACCAGCATTCGTCGGACTATGAGGAGATGAAGAATCTTTACCGTCCGTCGCACGCAGATTATACTTACCAGACTAAATACGGTATCCGCGACCATCGTGGAGGCGGTAGATCATCAGCCCGTGAGACTATCTCACGCGTAGTGGGTGGTGCGTTTGCCAAACTTGCGCTAAAGCATTTCGACATTCAGATTTTCGCCTACACATCACAGGCTGGCGATATCAAACTTGATTCCGACTACACTAAATATGATCTAAGCACAATCGAAAGCAATATCGTTCGTTGTCCCGACGCTGCTAAAGCTGAGCAGATGATTGAGCTTATCAAGCAGGTTAAGGCTGAAGGCGACACTATCGGAGGTGTGATCACTTGCGTCATCAAGGGATGCCCTGTAGGTCTTGGTGATCCTGCGTTCGGCAAACTTCACGCTCGTCTTGGAGCAGCCATCTTGAGCATCAACGCTTGCAAAGGTTTTGAGTACGGTATGGGCTTCGAGGGAGTAGGTGGAAGAGGTTCGCAGATGAACGACAGATTTGCCAACGTAAACGGACAGATCCGCACTACGACTAACCATTCCGGTGGAATCCAGGGTGGAATCTCCAACGGTGAGGATATCTATTTCCGTGCGGCATTCAAGCCAATCCCAACTTTGCTTTTTGAGCAGCAAACAGTCAACAAGGCAGGTGAGGATGCCATCATCAAGGCAAGAGGCCGCCATGATCCATGTGTGTTGCCACGCGCAGTGCCTATCGTTGAGGCTATGTCGGCAATGGTGATTTTGGACGCGATTTTGGCAAACAGAAGTGCAAAATTGTAATTAAACATAAAAGAACTGAATAAATTAACTGATATGAGGAAAGTTATTGGTATAGGCGAAACAATACTAGACATTATTTTTAAGAACGACCAGCCTACAGCAGCCAAACCAGGTGGATCGACTTTTAATTCTATGATCACGCTTGGACGACTTGGCGTCGACACTGAGTTTATAAGTGAGGTTGGACGTGACCGTCTAGGCAAGCAGATCAAGGATTTCTTGGCTGAAAATAATGTGAAGGCGGATAATGTTTACGACTACGACGGAGGAAAGACAGCGTTGTCGCTTGCATTCCTTGACGAGAATATGAATGCTGACTACTTGTTCTACAAGAATGATTCAGCTCAGAAGCTCGACTATGTGATGCCAAAGATAGAGGAAAACGACATTATCGTGATTGGTTCGTTCTTCTCCATCAACGATGCGTTGAGAGAGAATCTTACATACCTTCTTGATGAGGCTAAACGTAAGAAAGCGATCATCTATTACGACGTCAATTTCCGCAAAAACCGTAAGAGTCAGGTTCGTTTCCTAATGCCAAACATCCTTGACAATTTTGATTATGCCAATATCATCAAGGGTAGCGACGAGGATTTCGACAATATCTTCTCGGAGAACGACTCTGATTTGACATACAAAGAGCATATCGAATTCTACAGCAAGAATTTCATCTATACACAGGGTGCTAATGGCGTTACAGTGTATGGCAAGGGATTCAAGAAGCACTACGACGCTAAGAAGATTGAGGTGGTGAGCACAGTGGGAGCTGGCGACAACTTCAATGCTGGAGTGGTGTATGGATTGCTTGTGGCGGGTGTCACTTTTGATGATTTGAAAAACGGAATGAGTGAGGCTCAGTGGGATACTGTGGTGAAGAGTGCTATTGATTTCTCTTCCCTAGTTTGTACCACTCTTGACAACTACGCTCCTAAGGATTTCTGTGAGGAATACAGCAAGCAGAATCCTATTCCGGTAGATGAGGAGTAACGTTGACGAAGACGAAAACGAAAACCATAATGGGCGACGCGAGAAATTGCGTCGCCTTTATTATTTATATCATTTAGCTGATATTAGTAGTTGGAAGTTTATTTCTTCTCCTTTGTAAGCATAAGCTTCAACATTCCATCCTCCACAACAACGTTCTTAGGACGTTCAACTACATTCTCCATCTGCCAGTTTCCTGTTCCCCAACGCTTAGTATCTAATGATGAGTTGAAATCATCTGTCCAATTTTCAGTGAATGTTTTAGATGCTGCATCGTAGTTGTAAACCTTTACATAGTCGATTTCCTGAGTGATAGGAATGTTCTTCTGGTAGAGATTACCAACCCAATCCACAGACTTGCTCGACCAGATATTGAAGCGTAGACTTTGGTCTTTTACCAAGGCTTCTACCTGCTTCTTAGAATCGTTGGATGCATCGTTTCTTCTCACTTCAACACCGTCGAAATACCATGCTACGTATTCAGGAGTCCATTCTATAGTGTAGATATGGAAATCATTTGAGATTGGAGAAGAAGTGGTGTACATATTTTCTGATGTCACTTTCTTTGCGCTTTTACCTGTGATGATATTAGACTGGAACCCATTAGGCTGCTTGCCGATCACCTCGATGTCGATCTCGTTCCAAACTTCTGTACCTCCTTTATATGAATCATTATAATAAAGGAACATTGAGCTGATACATCCTGGAGCGTAAGCCATTTTCATTTTAGCCTCAAATTTACCGTATGTGAAGGTCTCTTTAGAGTATAGCTCGGCACCGTAAAAATAGTAATTTGATGTCTCTTTTAAGTCTGCGGCATCATATTCGTCCACTACTGGTGTCACAACTGGCTTGTTGTCTGAGTTGTCATCATCGTCGTCTTTAGAACATGATGTGTTTACTAGCACAGCGCTTAGGCAAAGCAAACTGAATAATTTAGTCCTTTTCATTTCTGTAGTTTTAGTTTTTCAGATCCCAAAAATAGAATTTATTAATTAAAATATCTATTCCTTTTCTTCAAAATAATGGGGAATATCTCGATTTTGTCCCTTAACGATCCTCATTATAATCAGTCATTATCTATGACTGAGCTATTAAATCATAACGTAAAAATCAAAAAATTATTGTATTAGTTATATAAAAAATATTTATGAGAAGTCGGAAACGTGAATGTTTAAAATCTCCCAAATCCCTATATATATCTAACGAATTGAATAATTTATAGATTCCGACGTTGCAAAAAACACTTTTGTAGAACATATTTTTGAAGTGTCTTATAATTTACTGAAAATCAATATGTTAAATTTATTATCAAAATAATGTGTTGAAGGGCATATAGTTTTGTTAACAATTATTTAATTTTTGCTCTACTTTTGTTAAAAACGATTAAGACAGCGTTGCAGTTAGGCGCAATTCCCACGCTGAGTTTTACTATCGAATCTCTTTAGGGAATTGGAGAGACGTAAAAGGATTTTGGAAAAGGGACACATTATTTGATTATTTAAGACTAGGACTAATTAAAAGGATTTTATTAAAAGGATTTATTTGAATTAAGAATTAAAAGGATTTTGGATTTTAAGGATTAATGTTATTGGGGTAAAGGATTTTGATTATGAGGTAATGAGAGTAATTATTGTTAATGAGACTTTGAACTTTAGTAAATGAAAAAATAAAGCAAAACTACAAATACATAATCCGCTGGACGCAAGTCTGGCGGTTTACGTTTTTAAAAAGAAGAGAAAAAATAGTCAAACTCTGCCATTTATTTTCATATCTTTTATTATATTTGTTGGAGAATAACATAACCTCATATTTATTAACCTAAAAAACAAAAGGATTATGGCTGGAACACAATTTGCAAAATTCGTATGGCTTGTAGATCTTCTACGTCAGTACAAACGTCTTACTTACAAACAGATAAGCGAGAAGTGGAAATATTCGGGATTCGGAAACGGAGAAAAATTGTCGCTTCGTACTTTCCATAATTTCAAGGATGGAATCGCTGATGCGTTGGGTATTGATATTGAGATCGACAAGAGTGTGAAGGGATACTTTTATCATATTGCTGAATCATCGTTGGACGACAATAAATCTGTGAGGTCGTGGGTGATGGATTCCTACTCAGTGTTGAATCAGGTGTTGGCCGACAAACAGTTGGAAAACAGAGTCCAGTTTGAAAAAATCCCGTCGGGCAATACTTGGCTTACTTCATTTATGCAGGCTATGCGTGAGAACAAGGTGGTGAAGATCACATATCAGAAGTTTAGCGACGACGTGGAGAAGACTTTCGAGGCTGAACCTTATTTCATGAAGGTGGCCAACCGACGTTGGTATGTGATTGTTAGAGCTCTTCACTATGTGGAGAAGAACAAGCAGAATAAAACGCATGACGACGAGATCCGTGTCTACGCTCTCGACCGTATCAACAATCTTGAGATTACAGACAAGACTTTCAAGATGGATAAGGATTTTGACGCTGAGAAATTCTACGACGGATGTCTTGGAGTGATGCATTCCAAAGATCCAAAACAGCGGGTTTTGATCAAGGCATACGGAGGAGCGAGAAATTATATGGAGACGTTGCCTTTCCACGAGTCTCAGAAGATAGTGTCGAGTGATGGTGAATCCACAGTGTTTGAGATGAATGTGAAGGTCACGAATGATTTTCTTCAGCTTGTGATGATGCAAGGGGATATGATAGAGGTGTTAGAACCGGCGTCTGTAAGAGAACAGATGAAAAACTTTGCAAAAACATTGATGAAGTATTATGATAAATAAAGCGACAATTTTACGCATTTGATAGTTTGTGAGTATAAAATTTACGTTATGGTAAGGATATATTCATGATCGCAACTACCTTTGCAGAAAATAATTTTTGCAAATTGTAGAAGTGTTTTACTTTAGTCTTAATCAATGGAATTATTTAGATGAGGGTAATAACGGCTCAACACTTTAAAATATTGTTTATGCCTATAAGAGTCGTATAGGCAAAAGAAAATATTATGAAGAAAATACTTTATTTTTTGGGTGCTCTTGCTTTGATGGCAGGATTTGTGTCATGTGACAAGGAGGAAGGCGAAGACGACGGCAATTCTAAGAAAGCTAAGAAGTTGACAAAAGTTGTTGATGGTTCTTCTTATTACAGCTTCGTTTACGATGAATCTGGAAGATGTTCGTCTTATACTGATGAGGTCGGTGAGACAGCCAAATATACTTATGGAGATGGTAAGATTATCGAGGAGGTTTGTCTTCCAGATGGAGAGGTCAGAGTGACAACATCACTTACACTAAATTCCGACGGCTATATCAAGTCGAAGAAAGTCGAGAATGGAGGAGCGGAGATCACGGTATATTCGTATGACAAGGAAGGACAGTTGCTTTCAGTTACAGATTCTGACGAAGATGGTTATTCTTATGTGGTAAATTTCACATGGGAGAATGGAAACGTCACAAAAGTGGAAACTCATGAGCAGGAAAACGGTGAGTCGTATGATTTGACAATTCTATTTGAGTACACTAACAGTGAAAATCTTACACCGATTGAGAATAAGGTAGGCTTCACAATGATGCAAATTGAGGATGGAAAGTATAGTACTCCTTATTATTTGTCAGGAGTCGCATTGAAGAATTTGCCTGTGGAGATAAAGTATATGGAAAGCGGCAAGGAGTTCGCTTCATTAAATGTGATATGGACTTTTGATGCCGATGGTTATCCTACAAAGATGTTATCGAAGGAAGGTTACAACGAGAACTCAGTAGAGTTCGTTTGGGAATAATAATTTATAAATAGTAGAGACGCCATTATGAGTCTCTACTATTTTTTTATTTGATTTGAAAAAGTTTTTGTTATTTTCTGGAATCCTAGCGATGTTTGCCGGATTCGCGTCGTCTTGCGATGAGGTAGAGGATGATAAGGATCCTGTTGCTGATAAGAAATTGGTTAAGGAGACTATTAGTGATACTTATGGCGAATCTATAAATATGTACGAGTATGACAATAAGTCGAGATGCATAAAAAGTATTGGGCCGGAAGATTATGAAATCCAGTTTACTTATGATGGCAACAAAGCAATAGGAGTGGAGAATACTGGCCGACAGGTCACATTAACTTATGATGCTAATGGCTATTTGGAGAGAATAGATTGGCCGACTGATCAGTCTTACTTTGTATTTAAGTACGATAATAAAGGACAGATTGTTTCTGAAATTTCCTATGATCAGTTTGGTGGACAGACCATTTATATGTATGAATGGGAGAATGGAAACATCATCATGGAAACAGAAAGCCAAATGATGTCAGATGGAAGTTCTGAGGTCGTTATGATAAAGACATTTGCTTACACAAACGATGAATATGTCACTCCTCTAGAAAACAAAACCTCTTTTTTCCTTTTGTATACTGATCCCGTGTTTGCTGCGAATATAGGTGTGCGTTGCAAAAATCTTCCTGTCTCAGTTGATTATGAGGTATTCTGGGATTTTGATCTCAATGTCGATGATCAAGTCTTAGATAGTAATAACTATACAGAAAAATGTGCATGGACATTTGACAAAGATGGTTACCCTACATCATTAAAAGTTGATAGAGGCGAAAATATTATTAATAGCGAATATACTTGGCAGTAAACTAATTTGTTTTGTTCTATAAAAAAGGGCGGCTTGAATGAAAATCCATGCCGCCCATTTTTTTGTTTTGCGCGTTATGTTATAACACAACGCGCAAAACAAAAAAAGAGAACCATTTCTGATTCTCTTTAGTACCCAGACCCGGGATCGAACCGGGATGAGTTGCCTCACTGGTGTTTGAGACCAGCGCGTCTACCGATTCCGCCATCTGGGCTCTTCATTTCTGAATTGCGATGCAAAGGTATAGCTATTTGGAGTAGTTTGCAAGTGTTTTTGGGAATATTTTTTAAGAAATGTTAAAACTTACTATGAATCAGATGATTAAAATTTATTGCTTGTTCGCCTTTTTCACGTCGCTCCACGCAGAAAAGATTATGGAACACATAAAACACTTTCTAAAATTTGTTAATACCGCAATTTTTTTAGACATTTGCAAATTAAAATCTAACATAAACACTAAAAATAATAGGGTACACACATAAACTTTAAATGCATGAAAGGAATAATGCGTAAATACATATATGGAGCATCAGTGGCGCTCGTTATGTCGACGGGAGTCCTAAATGCTGTGCCGGTACATATCAATTCCGGCAACCCTGCCTATCCATTCCCTCAGTTTTTGGAATATGCGTCTGGTGATAACTTGGGGACAAAGAATCCTGAGGGTGTTGTGCATATTGAGATGGAGCAGGATATCCGTGACGCTTATCAGATCTTCGCTAATGAGTGGGAGTATACTGGCGACGTGATGGATGGTGTCAAATACATCCGTGGTAATATCGGTTGTCCTTACGACTGTCGTGAGGGTGACGGTTACTCTATGCTTGCGGCTGCTGTGATGGGAGATAAGGACGCGTTCGATGGTCTATGGTTCAGAATCCATGATAGTTTCCGTCCGGGATCTACTAGTTACATGACGGGAGCAAAAATCGGTGGCGGAGAATATGGAAATTTGATTATTGGAGACCAAAACAATAACTGTTCGGCTACCGACGGTGATAATGAGATCGTTTTGGCTTTGTATATCGCTTGGCGCCAGTGGGGTGACGATAGCGGTCATAAGGGTGCTAACGGTGAGGCAATCTCATATAAGAAGGATATGATTGAGGTCACTCGTGGTCTTGTGGCTTTGTATGAGGAGAGATTCAAGACTGAGAATCCTCGACGTGTGACTACAGGTGACGTCGGCCTTGACGGTTACTTAAAGAATGGTACGACTTGGGCTGAGGTGACTGGGTGGGGAAATGCTAACCCTACAGTGATGAATGGTGTCGACTATATCCCTGAGTATAAGGGTCCGGTCAATATGCACACCGACTATAGTTCACCTGCCTATTTCCGTGAATTCTATGATTTGATTATGGCCCTTGACCTTCCAGAGTCATCGGAGTGGGAGAGAGAGCAGTATCGTAGATGTGAGGCTTCGTGCGACTGGATGGTCGGCAACTGGTTGAGCCAGTCTGCTAAAAACCTATTCTTTGGTGAGGAGGCTACAATCTCTGCAAATAATGTGGTGACATTGGAGGCTGGAAACCAGGGTGGACGTTTCCGTTCGGCTTGGCGTACTGCTCTTAATTATGTATGGCATGGAAATCCAACATATACTTGGGATCCTGTCTCACATACAGTAAAAAATGGTGGCAACACATTTGAGAAAGACTGGTGTGACAGATTTGCTGAGTTTATGAATGATCCTCAGGGATGGGATAAGTCAGCGTCATGTACTGAGTTTGGTGGAGGCCCAGAACTAACTTATAAAGGTCCAGGTACACTACACTGGGATATCGGTCCTGACGGTTCATTCCCTAAGAGTGAGTTTATCTTCAACTGGGTGGCAGGTGTCGGTATGCCGGCTGCTATTGGATCTGGAGATTTAGAGTTGTCAGGTTTGCTTTATAGAACATGTAATATCGAGTGGGATATCACAGAGGGTGGTGATGGTTATCTTTCAAGTAAGCCTCACTATTTCCACGGTTTCTTCCGTTGGTTGGGTATGCTGATCGCAACTGGTAACCACCAGGCGCCAAGTGTAATGAAGCCATCTGCCAATATGAAGATCTACCGTGCTATCGAGGATAGCGTGACATTTGCATACACAGGTGATGAGCTAACTTATTTGCTTGATTATCGTAACTTTGGTACAGTCGACGCGAAGAATGTCGTCATCGTGGAAAATGTGCCAGAGGATTTCGTATTCGTAAGTGCGAGCGACGGTGGTAAGTATGATGCTGGATCACACACTATCACTTGGAATATCGGAACTGTTGCTGGATTCAAGAGCGAGGAGTCGGAAGGTCCAGCTTTGAATTTGAAGGGAGCCAACTTGTCTAAGACAATGGGACAGGTTTCTTATAAGTGTAAGATTGGTCCGAATGCGTTCGGTAGATATTGCACTACAGCCGACATCACTTGTTCTAATGGTACTGGTTGGACAACTAATGAGTATCCTAACTATGTCACTGCTACAATGCAGCGTAACTGCGTCGACGTCATCAAGCGTGCTTTGAAGATTGAGAAGACTTCCGACGTGGAGAAGGTTAATCCAGGCAACTTGGTTGAGTATAAGATCAACTTCGAGAACTCATCAGAGGCTGGTTGGCTTGACGGTGGACGTCCTCGCGTCAACATCGGTATTTCAAACAGTGGTCTTGGTACTTCACAGCAGTGGTTGAGATTCCGCCTTTACAACGACGCTATCGAGCCATATATCAACTATGGAAACTATCGTATCGCATATTATATGTATGATGCAGGTCTCGACTGTCTTGCTGGAGAAGAGGATTGTCCTAATGGATGGGGTTGGTACACAGCCATCTATGAAGGAAAGAGATCATCGGCTGATAAGGTAAACGTAACTCACGAGACAATCGTAGAGGGATCGGATGATTATGGTAAGTGGAACCAGAGAATGTGTATTCAGTTTGCTCCGCTTTTGGTGACAACTACAGCACATTTGTCTAACTACTATGGTATGGGATCCCGAATCCACAAGGGAGGTACAGAGCCTCTACGTGTGGCTGGTTATCTATATCCAAGCAACTGGGCGTCTACAAACTTTGCTGACGACTGGTCGTGGGATGCAAAGGCGCAAGATGCCGAGGATGGTAATTATCATCCTGTATCACCAAGCTGGCAGACTATTGATCCAGAAACAGGAAAATCTGTCGAGATTCCTGTAATAGAATATTTGCCAAGTGTATGTGAGAAACCAACACATGTAGTCAAGAATATTCTTGTCGAGGAGTATGATGGTTATGTATGGCGTCGTATCCTAGGAACTGGTCCTATGGCCGGACGTGAGGCAAGAGACGTTGTCGTGATCGATACCTTGCCTAAGGGAATGGAGTTTGTCGACTTTATGAATGAGTGTCCGCTTGCCGAGTATGGTGCAAGCTGGGATAAATATCAGATTGCAGACGGACGTTGGGTAGTGAAATGGGAGATTCCAATCATGCAGGTTAAGCAGAAGGGATCTATCATCTACACAGCGATAGCAAGTTTCCCTTCAGGTGCGGAGTGTGAGACAGATGATGAGTTGACTACAAACGTGGCTTGGATTCTTGCTGAGAAGAACTCGCCATTGTCTGATACTGCGGAGGTCACTGTGACATGTGCTAAGGTGCCAAAGCCAATCCTTCCAACAACACTTATCAAGACTGTTGACAAGGAGAAGGTGCAGATTGGTGATGAGGTGACATATACTATTGAGTATGAGCAGACTCACGGAGCTATTTTCGATGATGCTCTTGCGAATGTTTCTGATTGGACAGCGAACGGATCTGCAATGAAAGACGGTGTGCTTACTATTACTCAAGGAAACAGCGCAACATTCAAGAATTCGCTTTCAAAGAATATCTATGTTGAGATGGACGCGGATATCTCACAAGATCAGGAGAGTGAGATTATCTTGAGAGACAATATTCATATTCAGTTTAAGTACAACAGCTCAAACGGTATGTCTATCACTTGTCTTGATGGAACAAAGCAGGTGCAGAAGGCTACTGTCGCTTTGAAAAACAATCCTTCACGTTGGAAAATCAGACTTCAGGATGATATCCTTCAGATGTGGTTCGGAAAAGACACTTCTGCTGGTGCCGCATTCACTGCGTCTGGATTGACAGTGAAGGAAGGAAAACTTTCATTCAATGGTATGGCATGGGGTAGCTTCAAATACTCTAATATGCATGTCCACACTGACTATGCTTACAATTTGACTATCGTCGACAATAAGCCAGAGGAGATCACATTTGGTTCGGCTGACGAGGGAGGTAAGCTTGTTGGTGATTCTATCGTATGGGAGTTTGAGCATGGAATGAACAAACCAATTCCATACGGAAAGAAATATACTGTCACATGGACAGGTACAGTCGACGCTTGTAATGAGGTTTTGATCAACCAGGCATACGCTCAGTTGCTTGGCCATTCAGATGATGAGATCCGTGCTCAGGCTACAAGTGAGTGTATCGACGACGCTTGTGAGGGAGTGCAGAAAGCAGAGCTTACAATCAAGGATTCTGAGATTTGTGCTGGTGATTCTACAGTGCTAAAAGCTGTTGGTTCACCAAAGAGCAGCAAGTATGAGTATGAGTTCTTCCTTGGCAATACAAGTTTGGGTGATGCTTCATCAGTGGATTCATTCATTGTAAAGGAGATGGGAGATTATAAGGTGAAGATTTCGGATCCATCTTGTCCGACTGCAAATCCAGCGTCATCTAAGACAGTCTCATTGACAGTGAATGGTCTTCCAGACGAGGAGATCACCGATAAGGCTGTGATTTGTGAGAATGAGGCACTTAAGCTTGGCGACGTTACTGTCGACGACCGCACAATCGAGTGGTATGGCGATAAGAATAAGACTATTGTTGTAGACGCGGAAGATATTCCTGCTGAGGATGTCCGCAATACATACTTCTATGTGCTTACTGATGAGGCTACAGGATGTAAGGGTGAATTGAAAGAGTGGGATGTGGTGATTAACGAAGTGCCGTCTACTCCTACAGTGAAGCCAGAGAAGGAGTTGCCTTTAAAGGATGGCGTAAGTGAAAACATCACTAATATGGCTTCTGCTTCAGAGAGTAGAAACTATGTAGTATGGTATAAGAGTGAGGATGCTGCAATTAAGGATTCAGTCAAGGCTCCTATCCTTGTCGACTTGAGCAACGAGGGTAAGGTCACTTACTATGTGCGTGAGAAATCACCAGAAGGCTGTATCGGCGATCTTGTCCCAGTGAGCGTATTGATCACAAGCAGCCAGAAGCCAAATCCTAACGACACAACAATCTGTGTGGGAGATGAGATCGACGTTACTACTCTTGTAGAGGCAGAGGAAGGAAATACTTTGATCTGGTACGACGAGAATGGAGACGAGATGGATGCTCCTGAGAAATACACTTCAGAAGAGGCTGGCGTGAAGGAATTCACAGTAGCACAGACAAATGGAACTGCAGTGAGCGACAAGTCGACATTCACAGTCACTACAGTGGAGGTCGCTGCGTTGAAGGCTGATGTTATCAATTATTGTTCGGGTGATGAGGCTATGCCATTGAGAGCAACAGTTGATGATAGCAACTGCGCTACATGCAAGAATCCAACATCGTACAACTGGTATTTGAAGGGTCAGATCACAACAGAGTTGACTCCAGAGACAAAGGTGACAAGCACAAGAATGTACGACTATGAGGTAGAGCCTGTATATGAGATCGCAAAGGGACACGTTTGTGTAGGTAAGAAAGTATCAGTCGAGGTTAACGTTGAGTTTGTGCCAGCTGTTATGCCAGACCACGCTATCCACTATACATTGTCGGATGCTGTAGATGGCAAGTTCCCAACTTTGACAGAGCAGGATGAGACAGCGGTAGTTGCTTCTGCTGGTAATAAGCTTGTATGGTATGATGCAGAAGGCAACGAGATCGGAGAGACTGCACCGTCGCCAGAGATGGTTACTGACGACGCGACTGTCACATATAAGGTTAAGCAAGTTAGCAAGAATGGATGTGAGAGTGAGTTGCAGGAGGTAACTGTGATCATCACTAAGACACCAATTCCAACAACAACTATCGCTTACTACTGTGACGGTGAGACTCCTGATCCAATCGAGCAGTTCGCTAAGGTTACAGACAGTAATTACTCATTGATCTGGTATGACGGAGATCCTAAGAAGGGTGGAGTACGACTTGCGTCGGCTCCAGTAATTGATGTCACAACAAATCCAGGTGAGCCTGAGACTATCAGAAAGTATTATGTGGCTCAGGGTAACGACGCTGAGACAAGTAGCGCTAATGTGGTTGAGGTTCACATCTTCTCTAATCCGCAACTAATCACACGAGACAGTGCTTCATGTGAGAAGCCAGTTGACATTAACGGATTGTGGTCGGATGTCAGCAAGAAGGTAGAGTTCACTACATTCTACACGGCATTCGGAAGCACACTTGGTCAGGATGAAGTTGTTACTACTTCGGGAACATACCGAGTTGAGGGTTCATTCAACATTGGAGTTGCTCCAAACATTAAGGAGTGTACATCGTCAAAGGCTCCAATTGTAGTGGAGATACATACTTTGGGAACTGTTACCATTGAAGGTGCTGATGCTGTTTGCCCAAATACAGCGGTTGAGTTGAACATCAAGATGTCTGACGAGGAAATCTTTGATTCGACATTGACATATGTTTGGAATAAGCCAAATAATGCAACTGTTGAGAAAGAGTTTGTCAGTGATCCTATTAAGGCAGAGACTAAATTCTCTGTGACAATCTCTGATGGAGTCTGCAAAAAGACATTCGATAAGACAGTCTCAATCAATACCGGAAAGATTGATGGAAACATCGAGATTTCAGAGGATGACAATGAGAATTCACCGGTTAAGATGAATGCCACAGCCGATGGAACTAAGTTCCATAGTTGTGGAGGCGAGGTTAAGATTGTAGCTGATGTTGAAGGATCAGACTTTGTCTGGGGCGACGGCACGACAGGCAACACAATCACTAAGAAGGGTGGAGTATATAAGTTGACTTATAAGGATGCAAATGGATGTTCAACAGGATTCTCTGTTGAGATCTCACCAAATCCTATCAAGGATAATACAGTCAAATTCGACACTACATTATGTGAGGGTGAGAATATAACATTGTCAGCAGTGTTGACAGCAGGATTGGAAAAGCCAGATATAGTTTGGAAGAAAGATGGCCAGGAGGTCAGCACCGACGCAGCGCTTGTATTTAAGAAGGTGACATCAGCTGAGGCTGGTGAGTACACATATGAGGCTACAAACAGAGGTTGTAAGGCAGAGGGCACATTCGGTACATTGACAATCCTTCCACGTCCAACTTATACAATCAAGAATGTTGAAGTTGTATGTGCGGGAGAGTCGGAAGAGATCGGTCTTGAATCACTTACTCCAACAACAGCTGATGTTGAGTGGGAAGAGAATCCAACATTGGTAAGCACAGGTAACACTGCCGTTGTTACTCCAGAAGCTGATGAGACGTATTCATTCACAATCAGTCAGAACGGAGGATGTAAGATCACTGAGAAGATCTCGGTCAAAGTGGCTCAGCCAATCGATTTCAAAATCAACGCAAACGATACAACAGTTTGTGAGTATAATGTCGGAAATCTAAGGTTTGGCTTGAAGGTTATGAGTGGCGACGTGATGAGTTATGAGTGGACTGACAGCAAGGATTCAGTAGTCTCAACAAGTAGTGTCCTTAGATTTAATGAGAATGAGATTGGAACATATAAGTACACTGTGAAACTTACTTCTGAGGCTTGTCCGTCTGTGACTGATGATATTGAGGTTAGAGTCGCAGGTACACCGATGATTGAGACAATCAATAAGATTGACTACCATAATATTGAGATTGTGCCAAGTGATGAAGTTGGTGAGGCTCCATTCGAGTACAAGATTGATGCCAATGAATTCTCTCCTTCTGAAGAGGTACGTGTCAACTATGGTCATCATACAGCGGTTATCAAGGATGCCAACGGATGTACAAGCAGTTATGAGTTTGATGCGGAAGCTCCAGAGTTTGAGATCCCGACTGTCGTCACTCCTAATGGCGACGGTACTAACGACGGATTTATCTCACAGGTGATTGCAGAGGCTTATCCAGATGCTAAGGTCACAATCTTCGACCGTTATGGAAAGAAGCTTGCGGAGATCAAGGGTGATGAGGCATGGGATGGAACCTACCTTGGAAAGAAGATGCCGTCTACCGATTATTGGTATGAGATTTGGATCGACGAGATCAGAAAGAAATACGTCGGACACTTCACTTTGATCAATGATTAATGCTTGATAAATAAATGATAAAACGGTCTGTGAAAGCAGACCGTTTTTTATTTGGAATAATTTGCTAAAAAATAGTACCTTTGCAACCTGAATTTAATTAGGATTATTTATGAGATTCTTTGCAACATTGTTTGCTGCGTGTGGTGGCTTGTTGATGATGTCTTCGTGTGGAGATGAGATCACTAACGAGTATATCACTAACGAATATACAAACATTTACAATAAGGAGTATTATTCAACTATTCTTTCTAATCAGAAAGAGATTACTGATGATATTCGTGCTCCGTTCTTGAAGAAAGGTGATACGGTAGCGATCTTCGCACTGTCAAACGCGGTTTCACAGGCAGAGATGTCGGCTGGAATTGCGACTATTAAGAGTTGGGGCTTGAATGTGATAGAGGCTGATAATCTTTATAAAGTAGATGGAAGATATGCCGGCACTTTAGCTGAGAGAGTGGATGGCACGCAGAAGTTGATCGACAATCCGTCAGTAAAGGCGATTATAGCCGCACGTGGTGGTTATGGTGCCGCAATGACACTTCCGTTCATTGATTTGGAGGCTCTAATTGCTCATCCGAAGTGGATTGTTGGTTATAGCGACGTCACTGCTGTCCATGCAGCGGTCAATAATCTTGGTGTGGAGACAATCCATGGAGGCATGGCTCAGAATCTTTCCAATACCACTACTGCTGAGAGCCTTCGTAAAGCATTGTTCGGTGAGGCTGACGGATTGAAGATAGCTAAGAACGCCAATTGCAAAGATGGTGTTGCTGAAGGAAGACTCGTAGGAGGAAACCTATCGTTGATCTATAGCCTTGGTGGTACAGCTTACGATTTGAACACGAAGCAAGCTATCCTTTTCATTGAGGACACTGGTGAGAGCAACTACAGCTTAGACAGAATGCTGACACAGCTTAAGTTGAGTGGTAAGCTTGATAATATCGTTGGCGTCGTGGTAGGTCAGTTTATCAATATGAACCAGGGCAGCGACAAGAGTGTGGAGGAGATTATCGCAAGCAAGTTTGGCGATCTTGACATTCCAATCATGTATGGAGTCAATGTCGGACATGCCCAGCCTAATAATGCAATTTGTTTAGGTAGACGTGTGAAATTGACAGTCGACGCTACAGGAGCAACGTTACAATACGTCGACTAAAGGATGCATATGCGGAATGCAAAATGCACCGTCGCACATAATTTAGAAAATAAGAAAATTAAGATATAATGGAGAAGAAATATAAGAGAACGACCGTAACGTCTGCTCTTCCGTATGCTAACGGACCAGTGCACATCGGTCATCTTGCAGGAGTTTATGTCCCTGCTGATATTTATGTTCGCTATCTTCGTTTGAAAGGCGAGGATGTGATTTTCATCGGAGGTTCTGATGAGCACGGAGTGCCTGTAACTATCCGTGCAAGAAAAGAGGGTATCACTCCACAGGATGTTGTGGATCGTTACCACAAGATTATCAAGGATTCATTCAAGGAGTTTGGAATTTCTTTCGACGTCTACTCACGCACAACTTCTAAGACACATCATAAGCTTGCTTCTGATTTCTTCAAGACATTGTACGACAACAATAAGTTTGTAGAGCAGACAAGCGAGCAGTACTACGACGAGGAGGCTAAGACATTCTTGGCAGACCGCTATATCGTAGGAGAGTGCCCACGTTGCCACGCACAGGGAGCCTACGGTGACCAGTGTGAGAAGTGTGGTAGCACACTATCGCCAGAGGAGTTGATCAACCCAGTAAGTAAGCTTTCAGGTTCAAAGCCAGTTAAGCGACCTACTAAGCACTGGTTCTTGCCTTTGAACCAGCACCAGGATTGGTTGAAGAAGTGGATTTTGGAGGATCACAAAGAGTGGCGTCCTAACGTATACGGACAGTGTAAGAGCTGGTTGGATATGGATCTTCAGCCACGTGCTGTGACTCGCGACTTGGAGTGGGGTATTCCAGTGCCAGTTGAGGGGGCAGAAGGTAAAGTGCTTTACGTATGGTTCGACGCTCCAATCGGATATATCAGCAACACAAAGGAGATGTGTGATGCTAATCCAGAGAAGTACGGTAATTGGGAGAAGTGGTGGAAGGACGAGGACACTCGTTTGATTCACTTCATCGGTAAGGATAACATCGTTTTCCACTGTATTGTCTTCCCTGCAATGCTAAAGGCAGAGGGCAGCTACATCCTTCCAGACAACGTGCCAAGCAACGAGTTCTTGAACCTTGAGGGCGACAAGATCTCAACATCGCGCAACTGGGCTGTATGGTTGAATGAGTATTTGGTTGACTTCCCAGGCAAGCAGGATGTGCTTCGTTATGTGTTGACAGCCAACGCTCCTGAGACAAAGGATAACGACTTCACTTGGAAGGACTATCAGGCTCGCAACAACAATGAGCTTGTAGCAATCTACGGTAATTTCATCAACCGTGCTTTGGTACTTACTTCTAAGTATTTCGACGGTAAAGTGCCAGCGTTGAAGGAGTTGACAGACTACGATAAGGAGACTTTGAAAGAGTTTGCCGACGTCAAGGCAAAACTTGAGCAGTTGCTTGACAACTTCAAGTTCCGTGACGCTCAGAAAGAGGCAATGAACTTAGCACGTATCGGAAACAAGTATTTGGCAGAGACAGAGCCATGGAAGCTTGCTAAGACAGATATGGACCGTACAGCGTCGATTCTACATATCGCTTTGCAGATTGCCGCTAACTTGGCAATCGCGTTCGAGCCATTCTTGCCATTCTCATCAGAGAAGCTACGTAAGATGCTTAACATGCAGACATTCGAGTGGAATCAGTTAGGAAAGACAGATTTGCTTGCAGTAGGAGCAGAGTTGGGCAAGGCAGAATTGTTGTTTGAGAAGATCGAGGACGCATTGGTAGATGCACAGGTCAAGAGGCTACAGGATATCAAGGCTCAGAACGAGGCAGCAGCTGCTGAGGCAGAGGCTAAGCTAAAGGCAGAGTCGTGGAAGCCAGAGCCAGTAAAGGAGTACGCCGATTTCGAAGGCTTTGAGAAGCTTGACATCCGCGTCGGCAAGATCTTGGAGTGCACTAATGTACCTAAGTCAGATAAATTGCTTCAGTTTAAGATCGACGACGGAATGGGTGGTCGCACAATTCTTTCAGGAATCGCCAAGAGTTATCCAAACCCAGCAGAGCTAGTAGGCAAGCAAGTATGTTTCGTGGCTAATTTCAAACCAAGAAAGATGATGGGTATTGAGAGCCAAGGAATGATTATGTCAGCCGTTAACAGCGACGGAAAGCTTGTTGTTATATCTCCAAGCAAGGAAGTTGCTAATGGATGTGAGGTAGGATAAAGGTATAGAGAAAATATGTCATTTCTGAATAGAGACGTCGCAATGCGGCGTCTCTTTGTTTTTCCAAATCAAATTTTCCGGTCCATCTCCGGAAATTATCGCAAGCCACGTAGTGGCGGAATATAGGTAGCCGTGGTGCGTGAGCCCACGGTTTTCGTGTTTTTAATTCGAAAGATCCGAGAAATCTGTGTTCGAAAATAAAAATTCATGGAAAATTCGTGCTTAAAAACGATGACGATGACGGTAACGATGACAAGACACCTCAGATTTTTGCCACATGTGCCAACGCGGGGCATTTTTATGTTAAAAATCTTTAAAATTTATTTCTCCTATAATCAGCGATTTATGAACATTTCTAAAAAATAATTCCTAAAACGCTTGCACAGTACCAAAATCTGCTATACTTTTGCACT
>JAKSKW010000020.1 GCA_024401495.1 Paludibacteraceae bacterium | reverse complement strand
CTTCCCGAAAGCGAGTGCAAAAGTATAGCGTTTTCCGGTCCTGTGCAAGCGTTTCAGGAATTATTTTTGAAAAATGTTTGCAAATCGCTGATTATACGAGAAATAAATTTTTTACGAAAACCGTGGGCTTACGCACCACGGCTAACAATCTTCCGCCACTACGTGGCTTCTTTATTAATACGACTCAAGGGTGATAAAAATATATTATATTATTATATAATGTCCGATGTCTTAAAACTGGATTTCATCTTACTATTTTGCATTTATAATTCAGCATTTCGCATTTCTAATTTTTCAAGAATCCTGGCAATTTCAAATCCCTGATCTCTTTATCCACAATTCTATGCGACACTCCGAATGTTTTGTCGAACAAAGCCCAGAAATTTGGGCCGTGATCCATGAATTTCGTGTGGCATAGCTCATGCACGACGACGCTGCGTATCAGATGCAACGGCATCAACATTGTATATAATGAGAAATTAAGTGATCCTTTGGATGAGCAACTACCCCACCTCGTCTGGGCTGAATTGATCTTGACGCTGCTGTATTTGAATCCATTAGCGTCGGCTATCTCCTTTACTATATATGGTAATCTTTTTTTTGCTTCATATCTGAGTACAGCTACCGCCGCCTCTTTCACAATCTGTTTTGTTTCAGGGGAATCAAAGTTGGTGCCAAGCGGCATCTCAAGCACCATCTCGTCTTTGTCGGAAGGGTTTGCTTCAGAAGGGCAACCACAAGGGTTTGCCCCTACGGGTGTTTTTGATTTCTTTAATCTGCTGGTGGCGACGTTGGTGAGAGAAATTCGCATTATGGCAAAATGGGTGTCGAGGACAAAATTCTCGTCGACACGGGTATCATCGCGTCGGGCTTCATGACGCTTTATGAATGAGTGCATTCTGCTTTCATTTTCTTGGATCAGGCGTGCGATCGACTCCATGGTGTAGCCGACGGGTGCACTGATGGTGAAGCGTCCGTCTTTGAAACTCATCCTCACGCTTCTCATATTGCTTTTCCATACGACGTTGATCAAGCCTAACGTGTCGTGTCTGAATGTTTTTTCGATATTTGCCATAATAACGCAAAAATAGTAAATAGATTAGAGCTGAGAGCTTAGAGATTTGCGAAAGTTAAATATTAAATCTAAATTTGTAGGAAATCATAAATAGATAGGCATGGATACGAATTTGAAATGGGACGAAATTAAAGCTAGCTTCGACAAATATGTGTCGATCGCTGAGGAGAAACTACCTATTGGAGCGCTCAACCCTGTGCGCGACGCAATGATTGTTTTCGACGAGAAGGTCAAATCCAATAATGTATCGGAAGACGATATCGACCACATGGAACGTGGAGTGCAGACTGCCCTTATCCTTGCCGACGAGGTTAGCCTTGGCGGCGGACCAAGTGTGGCCAAGATTCTTTTTGAGATGATCCAATGCGGATTGATGACGGAGGCTGACGTCGCAAAGTCGTTTCCCGACAGTATCGTCGCCCTTGTGCACGGTGAGCAGAAGGTGGATGAGTTCTATCGTCGACGTGTGGGCGTGGAGAATGAGAATTTCAGAAAGCTGCTGATGAGTTTGGCCGAGGACATCCGCGTCATCATCATCCTTATCTGCGAGGTGCTCTATCTGATCAGAAAATACAATCCTATTGAAGATTCTGAAGACGGAGACCGTGTCGCTCGTGAGGCAAGCTACTTGTTTGCTCCACTCGCCCATCGTCTTGGATTATATAAGGTTAAGAGCGAGCTTGAGGATTTGTCGATGAAGCGTCTGCATCGTGAGACTTACCGTGAGATCGCTCATAAATTGAATGAGACTAAACGCAGTCGTGACAAATATATCGCTGATTTTATCAATCCGTTGAAGAAGAAGCTTGAAGACGCGGGGTTCAAATTCACCATCAAGGGCCGTACGAAGAGTATCTACTCCATCTGGAACAAGATGCGTAAGCAGAACACCACTTTCGAACACGTCTACGACCTGTTCGCCATCCGTATCATTCTCGACAGCGAGTTGGCGGAGGAGAAGAGCGACTGCTGGCGTGTCTACTCTATCGTCACTGATGAGTACCAGCCAAACCCAAAGCGTCTGCGCGACTGGCTATCCATCCCTAAGACAAACGGTTACGAGAGTCTTCACACCACTGTGATGGGACCTCAAGGAAAATGGGTGGAGGTGCAGATCCGTACAGAGCGTATGGATGAAATCGCAGAAAAGGGTTTTGCAGCCCACTTCAAATATAAAGGTGTGAAGAGCGAGAACATGCTCGACTCGTGGATGGCCAACGTGCGTGAGATCCTTGAGAATCCCGACGTCGCCAACGAGGAGTGCATCTCCGAATTCAAGATGAACCTGTACGACAAGGAGGTCTTCATATTCACTCCCAACGGAGATCTTGTGCATCTGCCTAAGGGAGCGACGTTGCTCGACTTCGCCTACCTTATCCACAGTAATCTCGGCAACCATTGCGTCGGCGGAAAGATCGGAGGCAAGAATGTTTCGTTGAGATACGAGGTCAACAACGGCGACCAGCTTGAGGTGCTTACCAGCAACACTCAGAAACCAAAGGAGGAGTGGCTGAGCATCGTCAAGACAAGCAAGGCGAAGAGCCGTATCAAAGCTTTCTTGCGTGAGGAGGAGAACTCCAACGCCTCTCTCGGAAAAGAGACACTCAACCGTCGCTTCAAAAACTGGAAGATTGATCTTGAGGAATCCATTTTAGCCAAGACAATCAAACGTTTAGGCTATAAGATGACGACGGAATTCTATAATGATATCGTAGAGGAGAAACTTGATCCAGTCAAGATTCGCGACGTCTACACGGAGATTCTTGAGAAGGAATTACATCCAGAATTGGGCTATGAAGCGAAAAAAGCAGACGAGTTTGAGCATCACCAGATATCAGCCGACGACAAGTCGAAAGACGATGTACTAACAATCGACGACAATCTGAAGGGCATCGAATATACACTTGCTAAATGTTGCAACCCTATTTATGGCGACGACATCTTCGGATTCATCCTTACACAAGGAGGAATCAAGATCCACCGTAAGGATTGCCCTAACGCACCAATGATGATCCAACGTTTCGGCTACCGCTACGTCAAGGCACGCTGGAGCGGAAAGCAAGGAAGCCAGTACGTCTGCACTCTGCGAGTAATCGGCAACGACGATTTAGGAATCGTCACAAACATCACGTCGCTCATCCAGAAAGAGAGCAATATCTCGATGCGCTCCATCTCCGTGGACAGTGTAGCCGGACTCTTCCAAGGCCATATCTCATTGCTTGTCAACGACCTACAGCAAGTGGATAATGTGATGAAGAAGATCAACGCCATTAAGGGAGTGAAGAGTGTGGAGAGAAATTAGAAATGCGAAATTAGAAATGCGGAATGCTAAATTAGGCACAATGATTTGTAGGGGCAGGTTTCAGATCTGTCCCTACTTCCAAAATAAAATCCTACGTTAAGGGCGGAACGCCCTAACTCACCTCCCAACGCGAGCCCAGAGGGCGAGCGTATAAAGAAAAAGCGTGTGTTGGACAACTCGTATATAATTACCTATTTTATTTGATAAAAAAAGACTATATCTGCAAACACAAAAAATTAGTAACACGTTTTTATATGAAACAGACAGAATTTTCATCATTTGAGGACTTGCTAAAATACGTCCAAGTGATTTATTTGATTTATTATAATGGGTTCATTTACAAAAGAATTTGCAGATTATTCATCATCTGCAAGCCTTTATTAAAACATTCGAAACAATTTAATAGTCATATAATAAAATCGTGAATAATAACAGTTTTCTCTACGTATTTGCACGTAATCCAATAAATTTTTATTTTCTTTGCTTAAAAGTAGTGCTGGAAGAAAAAGTGACAAATGGTTGGCTGATCAATTAGGGAAGTCAACCTGCATTGGCAGTAAATGGTGTAGTAATACTTCCTGATTTACAAACGTTGTCTCGTATATCCGAATTACTTAATGAAAACAAGAAAGATTTATTAATTGATAATAACAACATAAATTAAAATGGGTATTCAAAATAAATGCATATCGTGTGCTGATGATCTTTTCACTGAACCAGAGCAAACAAAAGCAGGCTTCGTTGAAGCTGCGTTGAAAAAAAACGAGAAAGCAAGTGATTATATTAAAGAAGCAGAAACCTTAAAGTTAAAAGCTTCAAACGCTAAGGAACCCATGGATCTCCTTAAAATAACGGATACTGATTTTCGTAATGGGCTTCTGACTGCATCTGGTCTATCTGATAAATCCTTGGATTACTTTGATGATTCAGATGAGGAGAATGCAATTAGTGAGATGATCAATAAATTTCTTAAACCGGCAGGTGATGCCTGGTTGGATGTACTTATATATCGGTATCTTCTAATTCGTGGTGATTCTCTTGGTGGATCAATGCGTAATTTCGTTGGTTCTCTTGCCGAGATGAAACTCAAAAGAAAATTGTTGGATACATTAAACAACTCGAACAAAATACCTTTTTCGATTCTAAAAAAAGCAAACAAAGCCGCCAATAATTGGAATGAAGTTAACAATGAAGATGATTTTAAAGATGCTTTTGATCATGCTAATGAAATATGTGCAATTAGCTGGAATTATACATCAGAAGAATCAGAAAAAAATAGAGTTTTATTTTTTAACGCAAACATTCCTTTGGTAGAAAAAGAAAACAATGTCGATATTTGCCTTTATAGAGGCACTCCAAAAGACTATAACTCAGGAAAAATTGTAAAAAAACATGATCGAGCAATCATGTTCGGAGAGCTCAAGGGTGGTATAGATCCAGCCGGAGCTGATGAACACTGGAAAACTGCCCAATCGGCTTTGGAAAAAATTAGAAAAGCTTTTGCATATAAAATTAAAACCTCATTTGTAGGTGCTGCCATTGAAGTAAATATGGCAGGAGAAATATTTAAACAGCTTGAAGAAGGTGTGCTTACCAATGCCGCAAACCTGACTTCTGATGGACAATTAGCTGAATATTGCGAATGGCTCGTAAGTCTATAAATAATAATACACCCTCTTTATTCGCCGATGAAGAGATTGAGATTGCAAATGCAGAGGATTGGAAGCTGACCAATTTCTCAGCAAGTAATTTTAGTCCTGATAACGAGAGAATAGCTCTGGAAAATAGATATTGGGGAATAACCGAGGTCACAGACAAGTTCAACAGGCAAAGTGTTAGTTATCAATTAAGCAAAAAGGATTGTCTTCATAGATGGCTTAAGTATAGAGAAGGGTTTTCTTCTCAACTTGTCAAAATGTTGTTGAATGAATTTCACATCGGCAGAGGAGATATGGTCATGGATCCATTTATGGGTTCAGGGACTACAGCATTAGTTTGTTGCTTGGATGGCATTAACAGCATAGGATATGATATTCTTCCTATGTCAAAATTGTCCATTGCAGCAAAAACGGCTGTCTATGATTACAACATAGAAGAATTAAACACAATTCTTAATGTCATTCGAAATTTGCAGATTCCTGAAGATTACGAAGGGCATACTAATTACATTTCTATAACAACTGGTGCATATCCGGAGAATGAAGATAAAGCCCTTGCATATATAACTGAATATTTTGCAAATTCGGAGTATTCTGATATTGCCAAGAATCTTGTAAAACTTTGTATCCTTAATTCTCTGGAACGTATTAGTTATACAATTAAGTCTGGCCAATATCTAAGCTGGGATCATAGATGTCCTAAGATTATTGAGATCAATCGGCTCAGAGTAGAAGCCGGAAAGAAACCTTTTGTAAACAAGAATGACAAAGGAGAACTTCCAACATTAAAGGAAACACTATCATTAGAGTTTTCTCAAATGGTGGAAGATATAACGGCTCTTCAGGAAAAGGATACTGAATTTAGTGCATCATGCAATTATATAGAGGGTAGTGTTCTCTTCGAAATAACGAAAGAAAAATATGAGTCAATCGACGGTGTAATTACTTCTCCTCCATATTGCAATAGATATGATTACACTCGAACCTATGGACTCGAATTAGCCTATTTAGGCAAGTCTGACAAAGAAGTAAAGGCTCTTAGACAGTCATTGCTTTCATGTACTGTAGAGAGTAAAACTAAGTTAGAGATTCTCAAAGAACACTACGAGAGTATAGGTAGGGCTGACGATTATGAACGCATTCTTTCAATCGCAAAGAACAACCCGGTGCTTAAAGAAGTAAACGAAGCATTACAATCAAGGAATGCAAACGGGGAGATAAACAATAAAGGCATATTGAGAATGGTAGATGGGTATTTTACTGAACTGACATTTTTGTTTGCTGAGCTCTATCGTATATGCAAACCCGGTGCACATGTAGCTTTTGTCAATGATAATGTTCGATATGCAGGTGAGGTTATTCCTGTGGATTATTTAAGTACAAGTCTTGCTGAGAATTTAGGATTTAAGCCAGTTAAGATTTATACGTTGCGTCAACAAAAGGGTAATAGTAGTCAGCAAATGGCAAAGTACGGAAGAATCGCAATTCGCAAGAGTATCACTATCTGGGAAAAATAAGGGTGACTATATACAAGATAAGAGTACAAGTTCAAAATATCAAAAATGCTTTTTATCCGATCAACAGCAAAAGAATCCAACTACCAGAATGCCATATAAAAGCATACGTGGATTCATGCTGTTATGAGTTTCAGGAGACTGACACTGACACAAAACTAATGCATCTCCTTTACGTAACGGACAAAGGGTTCGACGTCGTCGCAAAAATCAAAGATTTTCTTAAAAGCCATGAATACGTGAGCGAAGAAAGCATCAAGACCACATTGGCAGATTTCATTGCAGAGATGAGATATCCAGGAGAAGACAAATATAGTGTGATCGACAGGATATACACCTCGGAATACATCGCCGAGTATTGGAGTCTTGACGACATCTATGAAATTCTAATGATTGAGGCACGAAAGAATTTCTCATACACAGAGGACAATATCTATATAGAATTCTCAAGAAGGTAAACGTACAAAGGCCAATGGAAGGAACGAAAAAATTCGACATTCAATCCCTACGGGATAGGATATGAGATAGCTATTTCCCCTCAGCATAGAATACCCATACGCCTTTAGGCGTTAAATGTTGGTAGATCGGGTTACATGTTTGGAAATTTTACGAATCATTTTACGGAAATTTTTCGTTCACATTAAAACACAAAAAAAGACGGGGACATGCCCCGTCTCTACAATATAACAACCGTCTCTAAAACGGATTATTTCTTAAGCTGTGGGTTCTGTGGCTGAGGACCTGCCTGGCTCATATCACATGTTCCTGTGAACTTAGCGTTTGGCTCAACTGACAATACCTTTGTCTTGATTTCTCCCTCTATCTTAGATGTTGCTCTCAACTGTAGTGCCTCAGTAACGATTAGCTTTCCTGTGAACTTTCCAAGAATCTCCGCATTAATACACTCCAATGTGCCTTCCATAGCACCGTTCTGACCAATGATGACCTTTCCTCTACACTTTAGTGTTCCGTTGATCTGTCCGTCCAAACGGAAGTTTGTATCAGAAGTGATGTCTCCTGTCATCTTTGTGCCTGCCGCAATTATATTGTACTGCGAGCTCTGACTTTCTGTTTCCTTTGACATAAACTTTCTCTTTATGTTAAACTTCTATTAATATGCTGATTTAAACTGCTCAAGGAATCTCACGTCGTTCTCTGAGAACATACGCAAATCCTTAACTCTGTACTTCAAGTTTGTGATACGCTCTACTCCTAGTCCGAACGCATATCCTGAGTACACCTTGCTGTCGATGCCACATGCTTCAAGCACAGCTGGGTCTACCATTCCACATCCTAGGATCTCTACCCATCCTGTGTTCTTGCAGAATGCACATCCTACACCGCCACAGATGTTGCATGAGATATCCATCTCTGCACTTGGCTCTGTGAATGGGAAGTATGACGGACGCAAACGGATCTGTGTCTGCTCACCAAACATCTCCTTAGCGAAGTATAGCAATGCCTGCTTCAAGTCGGCAAACGAAATATTCTTGTCGATATACAATCCCTCTACCTGGTGGAAGAAACAGTGCGCACGGTATGAGATTGCCTCATTACGGTAAACACGACCAGGGCAAAGCACACGGATTGGCGGCTGCTGGCTTGTCATCACACGGCTCTGTACTGATGACGTGTGTGTACGAAGCAATACATCTGGATCACGTGTGATGAAGAATGTATCCTGCATATCACGCGCTGGGTGCTCTGGTGGGAAGTTAAGAGCTGAGAATACATGCCAGTCGTCCTCAACCTCTGGTCCCTCTGCGATAGAGAATCCGATACGTGAGAAGATATCTACGATTTCATTCTTTACCAATGACAATGGGTGACGTGTACCTACCTCGATAGCGTCTGGTGTACGTGTCACATCTGGAGCGTCTGCCTTTGCCTGCTGCGCGTCAAACTCGGCTTTCATCTCTGCGATACGATCTGTGGCTTTTGTCTTCAACTCGTTCAATAGTCCACCGATCTCTCTTTTCTGTTCTGCTGCTACATTCTTGAAATCATTGAACAAAGCAGAAATCTCTCCCTTTTTGCTCAAATACTTGATTCTAAGTGCCTCCAACTGCTCAGCATTCTCTGCTGACATTCTGGAAACCTCCTCAAGAAGTTCACTTATTCTATCTTTCATTTTATTCTATATTTTTCATTTTTCTAACTTCTCTGCAGACATCCTCGTAGATGCCTCCGGGCAAGAAGAATCTTACGTCTTTGCCCTTCTCTACCGATTCCCTGATGAATGTCGACGACACTTCTATTATCGGCGTCGCTATTCTGCTCATATTATCATATGGCAGTTCATCTGTGTATCCTCGACGTGGATATACCATGACGTGGTACTTTTCAAGAATCTTGTCGTAGTTTCGCCAACGGTCGAACACCTCCACATTGTCGGCTCCCATCAGCAGGATATACTCGTTCTCAGGATGCTCCTTGCTCAAGTATTCCAAAGTATCGTATGTGTACGACGGGATTGGCAGTCCAAACTCAACGTCTGATACTTCAATCTTGTCGTATCCCTCCACTGCCTTACGAAGCATGTTCAATCTAACTTCGTTAGGAAGCAAAGTGTTGCCTGCCTTCAACGGATTCAACGGTGAGACAATCATCATCACCTTATCCACATTGCCATACTCAGCCACGTAGTTCGCCAAAGCGACGTGTCCGATATGAACAGGATTGAATGAGCCGAAAAACAGTGCAATCTTCATTCGCGTCGATACTTATATATTATTTATTCAAATAGTCAAGAATCACACTCTCGATATCTGCCTTTGCCTTCTCCAAATCGTCGTTGATGACTACCTTGTCGAATTTCTCAGCAAATGTCAACTCGAAAGCAGCACGCTCGATTCTCTTCTCAATCACCTCTGGAGCATCAGTGGCACGTCCGACAAGACGGGCACGCAAAGCCTCGATGCTTGGTGGCTGGATGAAAACCGACATTGCTCTGTCGCCGTAGAATTTCTTGATGTTCATTCCGCCTTTCACGTCGACATCAAAAATAGCGACTTTTCCTGCCTTGATGATTCGCTCCACCTCACTCTTCAAAGTGCCGTAGAACTTATCTGTATAAACCTCCTCATACTCAAGGAATTCGTCGTTGGCAATCTTCTGCTTGAACTCCTCCGGTGTAAGGAAATAATACTCCACTCCATTCTGCTCTGTGCCACGAGGAGCACGGCTTGTGGCTGAGATAGAAAACTCAAACACATCCATCTTGCTCATCAAATAGTTGATGAGTGTGCTCTTGCCCGATCCCGACGGTGCGGAAAATATAATGATTTTATCGTTATTCATACTTATATATTATAGTACGTTAAGCACCTGCTCCTTGATCTGCTCAAGCTCGTCCTTCATCTTCACAACGATCATCTGCATCTCAGCCTGGTTAGACTTTGATCCAAGGGTGTTGATCTCACGGCCCATCTCCTGAGCGATAAATCCAAGTTTCTTACCAATACCCTCGTCTTTCATAGCCATAGTGTCGTAGAAAGCCTTGATATGGTGAGTAAGACGGTTCTTCTCCTCGCTGATATCCAATTTCTCGATGTAGAAGATCATCTCCTGCTCGAAACGGTTCTTATCAACCTCAACATTTAGCGAAGCAAGACTCTCACGTATTCTGTTCTTGATAGTCTCAACACGACTCTTCTCGTATGGCTCGACACTTGCAAGCAACGCTGTGATTGCCTCCAAATTCTTCACGAACACATTCTTCAAAGAGACTCCCTCACACTTACGGTACTCGACAATCTTAACCAAAGCCTCCTCGACCACTTTCTTTGCAGCTTCCCACTCAGCCTCATCAATCTCAGCAAGCTCGTTAGTCATCACGTCTGGCATACGAAGAAGAAGTGGCATCCAGTCAGCTGGCTCTGCTACACCCAACTCACTTGCAGCCTCAGAAATCTGACGTTTATAAGAGGCAAGCACCGACTTGTTGATTTTGTTAGATGACTCAGTGTCCTTTGTCTCTACAAACATCATGAAATCCACCTTTCCTCTCAAAAGTGAGTTTCCAATCATCGTGCGCAACTCAATCTCTTTCTCCTTGTATACAGAGGGCATACGAACCGATAGGTCAAGCTGCTTACTGTTGAGCGACTTGATCTCGACGATGAATCTTTTCTTTCCATATTCACCGATTGCACGGCCGAACCCGGTCATCGACAATACCATAATCTCAATTTTTACACTAAAATTAAGGCAAAAATAACTTTTTAATTTCTTTAAGTGAACTAATTTATGTATAAAGTGTACTTTTGTTAAAAAAATATACGGAATTATGGCGACAATCATAAATATTGAGACTTCCACATCGTCTTGTTCGCTCTCTTTGGCGTCTGACGGGAAGATTTTATTCGCTGCTTGCGAACCTTCAGGAATGAACCATGCAAAACTTCTTGGCGGATACGCGAAGGAGGCAGAAAATGTGTTGAAAGAGAAAAATTTGCATCTCGACGCTGTTTGCGTAAGCAAGGGGCCAGGATCTTACACTGGTCTTAGAATCGGTGTGTCGATGGCAAAAGGTCTTTGCTTCGGAGCCGATGCAAAACTTCTTGCTGTAGACACTCTTGCATTGATCGCCCACACAGCAATCAAGTCTGGTGCCGTAGCATCCGACGCATTGGTTTGCCCGATGATCGACGCCCGCAGAATGGAGGTCTACGCGTCGTTCTTCGATACAAAACTTGGACAGGTCCGTGCGACGTCGGCTGATATCATCGACGAAAATTCATACGCCGACTATCTAAGCAGCAAGGAGGTTTACTTCTGTGGCAACGGCTCGGACAAATGCAAATCTGTGTTGACGGGAGCAAACGCAAAATTCGTCGACGGCATCATCCCTACCGCTGAGAACATGGTAGAGTTGAGCGAGAAATTGTATGCCGAAAAGAAATTTGAAGACGTCGCTTATTTCGAGCCAGAATACGTTAAGGAATTTGTGGCGACAGTCGCAAAGAACAAGGTTTTAGGGTGAAGAAAGCATTAATTATCATAGGGATAGCACTCAGCATCATTCTTGTGGCACTGACCGCCATAGGATTCTACATCGTGGATGCCAACCTTGCGATGAAGCATCGTGGGCAGGACATAGAAGCGTCGCATAAAGAGATGGCAGAGAGATATCCCGAGATGATTCCATGGCTTGACTCCATCCAGTCGACGGGAGCGTTGAAAGATTCCACACTGCTTCGCGACGGCGACACCAAGGTCCACTACTACTATGCCTACGCTCCTCAGCCCACAGGCAAAACTGCAATCCTTTGCCACGGTTATACAGATAACGCCATGCGTATCATGATGATCGCACGAATTTATAATGAACTGTTCGGCTACAACATCATCGTGCCAGATATGCCCCACGCAGGATTGAGCGAAGACAACCATATCAGCATGGGTTACTACGAAAGCAAGATAGCACAAAGTCTTGCCAAATCAGCACAGGATATTTTCGGAAACGACTCCACAAAAGCAGAACTCGTCATCACAGGAATATCAATGGGAGCCGCCACAGCAATGATGGCGGTAGCCGACGACGATGTATCTAAAGAGTTGAATATCAAATGTGCAGTGGAAGATTGCGGCTATACATCGTGTTGGGATGAATTCGCACAGGAGATCACCAACGCATACGGCATTCCACCGTTTCCCCTACTCCACGTCGCAGACATAATATGCAATCTCAAATACGGTTGGGGATTCAACGACGTCTCTCCATTGGAGGCAGTGAAAAGCAGTTCCATACCGATGCTCTTCATCCACGGAAACGCCGACACCTTCGTGCCAACCTACATGGCAGACACCCTCTACAACGCCAAGACAAAAGGCTACAAGGAGTTGTGGTACGGAGAAGGTTCAGAGCATGCACGTTCGTATCTCGACCATAAAGAAGAGTATATTCAGAAAGTCGGGGGATTCCTACGCAAATGCCAGATGCTGGATTAAACTTACCAATCTTTCAATTGAAGAGATTGAAAAAATATAACTCATAAAGTCTCAACTAAAAAGACCATAAATAGAATGATAGAAAAGAATTACAATAAAGCAGACTATACAGATGTCGAGTCGCCATGTTACGTGGTGAGTGAGAAACATTTGCGCGCCAACTTGAGCCTCATCAAATCAGTGGCAGAAAGAGCAGGAGTGGAGATCATCATGGCGTTCAAGGCCTTTGCGTTGTGGAAGGTGTTCCCAATCGTGCGTGAGTATATCGGCTGCACAACCGCAAGTTCACTTTCAGAGGCGAATCTTGCCGTCGACGAGATGAAAAACCTTGCTCATACGTATGCTCCCGTCTACACGGACAGAGAGTTTGATGAGATTGCAAAATGCTCGTCGCACATCACATTCAACAGCATCTCTCAGTTTGAGAAATATAAGAATCGCCTTGTTGTCGACGGCAGAAAAATCTCGGCTGGTGTGCGTATCAATCCTGAGTATTCGGCTGTGGAGACAGACCTTTACAATCCATGCGCGCCAGGCAGCCGTCTTGGAGTGACACTCGACAATCTAAAGAAAGCCGACCTTACTGGCATCGACGGATTCCACTGTCATACTCTATGCGAAAGCACATCGTATGAACTTGAGAAGACATTGAAAATCATCGAGGAAAAATTCGGAGAATTCCTACCAAAGATCAAGTGGCTCAACATGGGAGGCGGACATCTTATGACTCGTGCCGACTACGACACAGAGCATCTAATCTCAGTGTTGAAGGCATTCAAGAGCCGTCATCCACACTTGCATATGATCCTTGAGCCAGGAAGTGCGTTTGCTTGGCAGACAGGAGAACTTGTGGCTGAGGTGCAGGATATCGTGGAGAATCACGGAGTGAAGACAGCCATCTTGGATGTGTCGTTTGCATGCCACATGCCAGACTGTCTTGAGATGCCATACAAACCAGCCATCTTGGGTGAGGTGGAGGACAGAAGCACACCATACGTCTACAGAATGGGAGGCAACAGCTGCCTAAGCGGAGATTTCTATTCAGATTGGACTTTCGACCATGAACTACAGGTCGGAGAGAAGATCATCTTCATGGATATGAACCACTACACAACCGTTAAGACAACAATGTTCAACGGAATCACTCACCCGTCGATTGCACTACGCAAAATGAACGGAGAGTTGGAGTTGCTAAGAAAATACACCTACGCTGACTACAAGAGCAGAATGGCGTAGAGACGCACAGAGACACGTAGAGACGCGAGATCTCGCGTCTTTACCTCTTTATACGAAATACAAAAAGACGTTGCAGAAGGTTTTGCAACGTCTTTTTTTTATTTTTTTCCTCCCTGTGCCCGCTTTCGGCACACCCTCATTGTACCTTTGTAGTGTAAATAAGCTAAGTTGAACAATTAAAATTTTAGGCTATGCTTTACGATTATGAAAAAAACTTGAAGGATCTCAAGAAGAGAGGCTTCGGAGCCATCCTTGGCAACATCAACACTACTCCTATGCAGTGGGGATTTATCAACATCAGAGACTTAATCAGATGCGCAGACAACGGAGAGTCAATCAAGGTCATGAGCATGGAAGGTGTGAAACCGGAAGAGGTGGTCTACGGATATGACAAAGAGAACACTGTGATTGCTGAGTTTGACTCACTTGAAAAGATGCTCGACGCAGGTTGGAGATTGGATTAACCCTCCGTCTAATTTTACCTAATCCATATAATAAGCAAGGAGACCGCTAATCACTTAGCAGTCTCCTTTAAGGATTTTATTATGAAATTATTGTTTTTGAGATTTCGTATTTATTATTGCAGACGTCACTTTAGGCAAATTCATAGCAAACAGCCTCATCTACCCAAATCATAAATTGAGTCCATTGTCAATATCATTGATTAGTTTGTCATTGCTATTGACAATCATATTTCTGACGTCTCTTTTGATAGTTTCAAAAGAAGTTTTGCTTAAATGATTCTTAACCAACTCCGCGCATGAAGCGACCAACTGATCCTTGCTTAATGGTTCGTTAGTATCATATTCAAAATTGCCGATATTATAAAGAATGACAAGTGGAGCTGCAGCAGAATCTGCTGAATTATATGTAGTCAACCCTATAGGAGACTCTATATCAGAATCACGTGCCATATCTTCAGACATTTCCTTCAGGTCAGCCTCCTCATAATCGTTGATGGCTATCATTATCGCATTGCCCAATGGTATAGTCACCGACAAATCCACCTTATTCGCTGGTTGCTCACGAGTAGTTAGAGTGACAGACTCAAAATAAGATTTCTGAAATTCATCCAGTTGATGGGTGTAAACATCAACACAACTCTGTTCGAAGTCTACATATTTATCAGCCAACATCACCTCATTCCATTTCTCCTTAACTCTCTCGATCTTGCCAGGCAGACTTTTTCTATTTCCAACGACATCTCCGATCGCATGGTCGACAACCGCCTGCATATCAGAATTGATCATAGAATCAACACCTTGTACCATATGTGGCAACAATTCATTCTCAAAACTCTTATACAAAGAGTTGTTGATCGCAAACATATCCGTTTTGACCTTCTTCATATAAGAAGCTTTGGCTGCCCTGTACATTTCTGCAAATTTTGCCGACGCAGGTGTATGTATGATATATTTATTATAGACATGCTTGAGTGTAAGAATATTCTCATTCGATAGACCAGGTATAATTCTTTCAGTATACATTTCTGTCAGGTAAGGAATATCTTTATAGTTTTGAGAATACAGTTTTGCTCCATCTTCTGCAGATAGGAAACGGAGAGTCTCAAACATCTTCGCCTCATCCTCCTTAAACATATCCGCAGTCTTATCTATATTTCCTCCAAGAGCCACTCTTGCACTCCCTTCATTAATAATCTGACAATACATAACCGCAATAGCTATTAAGCATCCAGTTAGTAACGTCGCAGTAATCACCTTTACTGGTTTCATAATTTTTAGTTTTAGTTTCGCATACGAGAAACGCAAGTCATCGGCACCATTATAACGGTGTCGTATGCATAATCTTATTACACTTGAAAATTGAATAATGTTGGTCGGTTAGAAACCTTTGAATTCCCTCTACTATCTCCTAGTAGAGTCTAAATTATTTAATAAATCCTTTTATATCTACACGTCGATTCTTTCCCGAATCGCTTGGCTCAAAACTATACATCAAAATTCATTAATCCAAATTATTTATGCAAAAAAAGGACATAGTATATTCTCAAACATATTATTGAGCTTAGAGCTTAGAGCTTAGAGCTTAAAGCTTAAAGCTTAAAGCTTAAAGCTTAGAGATTAGAGATTAGAGCTTAGAGATTGGAGATTGGAGATTAGAGCTTAGAGATTGGAGATTGGAGATTGGAGATTAGAGATTGGAGAATGGAGATTGGAGAAATACCCAAAAAGCAAGGAGGCCGCTAATCACTTAGCAGCCTCCTTTATTGGATTTTATTATGGATTAATATTATGATTCTGTGTTTATGTTGAAAATCAAAATCTCAAGAGAGTTGAATAAACACAACTCTTAGTGAATTATACAATCCACATTCATATTTGATTTTGATTTATATTGACATTAGCTTTTTAGGTCTAGAATGCTTTTACGTTTTAGACATGTCAGAACAATGACTACGACTTAATTTACAAACGTTCTATGTCACTTCTCTTTAATTTTCTACGGGAGGCGATTATTGCATATTATTTTCAACCCGTAATTAATATCCTTTTTGCTACACTTCTATCATCAGGTCATCCCTGATTGACATGAGCAAAACTACTGCACGATTTTTAGATATGCAAGCGTTTTTAGCAAAAAAATATCAATTTATATTCTCAAACATAAAAGGGGCTCCAGAATTTGTTTTAATTTTGAAAAAAAAACAATGAGAACCAAAGATAAATATATTTTCTTTTTCATACTCCTTATATTCTCATATCTCTCATATCGATACTCTTTCTTCAAGCAAAGACCACAAATTGAAATAACAAGGTATTACGGGAGATCCGGGACAAGAGATCCTAAAGGAGGACCATACCTAGGAAAATTATTAAGGTATCAAGATTCTACCAATATAAATAGATTTTGTCGCGAAGTGCGCTACGACAGCGACAATCAGACTATATTGTATGAGAAACAATTCTCCTATAAAGGCAATAAATTGGTCAGCATAAAAGAAGATAAGGGAGGACTAACATCCTATATTAACTATGAATATGACAATGTCGGACATCTCATTAAAGAGACGCATATAGATAATAATCAAAAAACATTCCACACTGTCAATTATTTATATGAAAACGATACTTTGAAATCAAGGACAGATTACGATGCCAACAATAACGAGATTGCACGCTACATTATCACACATGTCCCAGGAGGAGGATCCGACGTGACGACAATCCCTGAAAATCTACCAGACTCGCTAGCTCCTTTTTTTTATAAGCCTATGGGGGAAGGTTGCTATATAAGATCCATAAATCACCAAACAGGACAGTGGCACTATCATAGACAATATACAGGGGAAAAAGGAACTGCAGTTTCTGAGACTCGCAATGGAATGTCATGCGGATACGAATTAGATGGTAATGGCAACTACGCTTATTACGAAGAGACAATTAAAGAATAAACAGACAAATCAATAAAAAAAGAGTTCACTACAAACGTAGTGAACTCTCTTCGTTATTTTGGCTATTTCAAATTTTATTGGCCATATAATCTCCATTTTATTTTGAAATGAACACCTTCTGATTATTGATAATATAGTATCCTCGTTTAAGTGCCGCCAAAGCCTCAGAAAGTTTAACGTTCTTCTTCAACAAAGCACCGTCGACGGAATATACATTAACGATAGAATCAACATCAGCAGCGTCGACCATATCAACATCTGTAGAGATCCTCTTCTCTACAACAATCAATTGTGGACAATTTGTCTCAGTAACGCCAGGCACTACAAAATCCCACACCACATAGTGTGATCCAACATTATAGTCATCATTCCATACATCCTTATTGTCATCTCTTTGACCAACACCTTCTATTAATGTACCATCTTTATATACAAATGAAGGTGTCTTCAATCCAAGTTCCTCTGCAGTAGCTGAATTTTTGTCTCCAACCAAGCCATACATTATTTTTGAAACAAGCGTATCACAGACCACTACTGAAGAGTTAGGACAATCTTCTCCTATCACCTTGAAGTCGATACTGTGAAACACAATTGAAGAATCTACAAAGATCACAACCTTGTAATCTCGCTCTCCAATAAAATCTACTGGAATTGGTTGAGAACGATTGACTCCGTCTGGTCCTGGAACAAATGGCAACTCTTCCCAGTCATCCCCACTCTTCTCATACCAAGTATAAGTGCACTTTAGAGGGAAACCTCCTGCATAAACAGTTGTGGTGTCGCCTTTACATACAGTTCTTAGAGAAATAAATGCCTTATATGGGTCAATTGACATATAATCAATAGCGACATTCGAGCAATTCATACGAAAGAAGTCTACGCTGACCAAATAATATTTCATGCCGTTATTATCGGCAGGCAACAATCCTTCATAATTAGCCTCTAAACGCAACACGTGGAAGGTGTCTCCTGTTTTAGGCAAATTCGAGACATCAGTCAAACTGCTGAACTTAATCTCCGTAAGATCAGTCGGCGACTTCACATCATTGATCTTTCCCAATGTGTCTCCAGTCACATCGTCAATCAAAACAGCATCCATCCAATCTACATCAACTATGCCATGCATTGTCTTGACACGTATAGATGCGTCTGCATCCAAATCACACGTCGGCTGGATATAAGCCTTCATAAAGCATCCATAGTTATAGCCAGCATACTTAGCAGCAGGAAGCTTATATTGCACTATACTGCCATTAGGATTGGCCATAGTCATGAAGTAGTTGTAATACGTATCTTCATATCTCTCCATGGCCTTCAAATCACTAGCTGGGATATAGTCACCAAAAGCACCCTTAATGTCACTAATTTCATAAGCGACATTTCCCTTTGAGAACAAAATAGAATCGTCTGCAAACGTGCTTTTTACATCAAGACTCAAATCTCCAGTTACCGAGTCTGTTGGGGTGAAGTTTGTTCCTTTGATGTACTCTCCAGTAAAAGGAATAAAAATTCCATCATAAGTAGGGTTGAAGATGTCGGAAGCCTGAGCCCCAAACATGCTTCCTACCAAAACGGAACAAGCCACAATTCCCTTCGTCAAAGTCGACGTGGAAATAAAAGAGTAATGGTTTCGCATGATAAATAATTATTTATGTTATTAAAAGTTATTTCGAAATATAGACTTTCTTATTATTGATGATATAGTATCCTCGTTTAAGTGTCGCCAAAGCCTCAGAAAGCTTAACATTCTTCTTCAACAATGCACCGTCGACGGAATATACATTAACAATAGGATCAACATCAGCAGCGTCGACCATATCAACATCAGTAGCGATCTTCTTCTCAAAGATAGCGATGTAAACCTTTTCACTGTCGCAAACTATTGTTCGTCTGCTTAACGTGTCACCGTCGCTCCACATCTTGAATATCGCATTCTTATTTGGAATCGCCTCAATAACAGCAGTGTCACCCACAGCATAAGTATTGGAACCTGTAGTTGTACCTAATGTACTGTCAGAAGCGACAACACTAACATACACCACACCAATAGGACATTTTTGGGCCACCACGTTGATCTTTTGATAGCAAACTATTGTATCTATATTATCAATACTGAAATTCCAAGCGATCTCCGTCGTACCAACAAAATATTCTTCCTCCAATTTTCTTCCATCAGATCTGACTCCGTAGACCGAAACACCATTAGGAATTGTTGCATCATTCCAAACAGGAAGACCTATATAAATTTCATCAAAAGTAACCGAATTTTTGCCACATTCCGCAACAATATCTAAATCAGCCAATGATCCACAATCGAAACTAAAAGAATGACAATCTTCTCCATATATATTGAATTCAAGCTCTCGTGTCGAAGCAAAATAACTATTATTGCTTACCGCAACCTTATAACGAACAGCCCCAACATGATCAACATAAATAGTGGCTTTTGCATATTCATCACCTGTTCCGCTTACATTCTCCAACAATTCCCAGTCTGAGCCATTCTGCTTGTACCACTCATACGTCGAATTTTTAGGGAATCCTGGAGCATTGGCTATGACAGAATCTCCCTTACATACTGTTGTCGAAGAGATACAATAGGTTTCATAATCAGTATACAAATATTCAACCGCAACTTTAGAGCATTCAAACTGCTCCAACTCATAAGTCAACTTAAAATTCTCTAAACCAATTGCTGTTTCTGGAAAAACACCATAACTGCAAACGTCCAAACATATAATGTCAGATGGCATGACACTGTCTATATTCAACACCTGCGACAAAGAAAAACCTGTATTCGGACTCTTAATGACGACAGGTTTGATTTTACCATCAACCACCTCATTGCCAGAACCCTTCAATGCATTACCTTGCAAATCATACGCCATAACCTCAAAAGAGTCAGAGTCTTGTGAACCATGTTGCGTTTTCAACCTAATTTTTGCATTTGCCAACGCTGCCGAAACAGAAGACGCACAGTCTTTCTTCGCCTGGACATAGACACGCATTTTATACCTATACGTTTTTCCGCTGAAAGCTTTAGCAGGAAATCCTAAAGAATAAATAGAGCCGTCGGGATTATCGTAAAACAAGTAATTAGACTCTAGGCTCTTATCTAAACCTGGTACACTATCAAAATATTCGTTAAGATTCGTTCCCAACTGATAATTCGAAATGTTTCCCATCTCAAAATCAATGCCATAGACCGCAAAAACGGCAGCTATGTCATCGGGATTCTTTATTCCAGTGGTATCGAAAAAATCCCCGAAAGAATTGTATCCCGAAGGAAATGATTTACAATTGGAATCCTCAGGAGAAGACGATTGTGCTAAAGAGTTTCCTTGCACACCAAACGACATGGCCAAAGCCAACAAATAATTTTTCGCACTAAACCATTTCTTGGAAATGATCTCTTGATGCATTAATAAATTTTTTCTCATTATAAATTGTTTATACGTTAATGTATTTTATCACCAGCCTCAACATTATCAACTAAACGATGCAAAATTAAAAAATTTCACATTTAATTAAAACATTCTCTTAAACAAAAAAGGCAAGTGATAAAACACTTGCCTTGTCTAATTTTAATGATTTTTCACTAACGTGGCTCGCTTGGGGCTCGAACCCAAGACCCCATCCTTAAAAGGGATGTGCTCTACCAGCTGAGCTAGCGAACCATCGGTCTTGAAAACCGAGTGCAAAAGTAATGCTTTATTTTGGATTTGCAAATTTTTAAGACATTAAAGTGTATTTTGACTGTTAAAACAGACATAAAAAAGGATTTATAGGAACTTATATAAAAATTTTCCAAACATTCTTGTTTTTTATACGCTCGCCCTACGGGCTCGCGTTGGAGAGTGGGGTTAGGGCGTTCCGCCCTTAACAATCCTCATCTGAAACCTGAATCTACTTATCACTTCTTATAATTTTCTCTATCAGATTCGACGGTACTGTGGTGCGAGGCACCTTCATTTTAAACCATCTGCTCAACGGAAAATCTAATCCGACGCCATGCATATAGTTATAAGTTGCGAAACGGAGTCCTTCTCCCATCTTCTCGCTATCGTAGTCGATCTCCTCTTCAAATGGGATTTCATTATTGCAGAACGAGTTGCATGCGCACTTGGCTTTGCTCACTCCAAACTCTTTAGGATTCTGTCCGCTTGGGCTGTGTACCGTCATGGCATAACGATGCCAGAACGCCGACTGCACCAATCCGTTGGCAAAGAGTTGACGCACCACCTCAAGCGCATCAATACACTCCTGAAACGTCTCTGTCGGGAAGCCATACATAAGATAGGTGTGGACCATGATTCCCGCGTCGGTCAAATGTTTGCAAGCCAACGTTGTCTGCTCGATCGTCACTCCCTTACGCATCAGTTTGAGCAATCTGTCGCTCGCCACTTCCAGTCCACCGCTGGCTGCGAGCATTCCACTCTCGGAAAGCATCTCACACAATTCTGCAGTATACGTTTTGTCGAATCGGATATTGCCCCAATAGCTGACAGTAAGTTTTCTCTTCTTCAATTCCAACGCCACCTCCTTGAGCAGACGTGGGGGCATAGCCTCATCTGTGAAGTGGAAACCACTCTCCCCTGTCTGGTTCATGATGCTTTCCATACGATCCACCACCAGTTCTGCGCTTGGAGCGTCGTAGCGACGGATATAATCAAGAGTGACGTCACAGAAAGCACACTTGGCCCAATAGCAACCGTGGGCCATCACAAGTTTATTCCACCTTCCACTCTGCCAAAGAGTATGCATAGGGTTGCTGCCCTCAGTAGTGGAGATATAAAGGTCAAGTTTGAGACCGCTGAAATCAGGGATTCCCGTGTCGGCAAACCTTACATTCTCGTCGTCGTTGCCACTATAAACAATCTTCTTATTGGAATCAAGATAGTAAGTTCGGACCAGTTTTTCCGCCTCAGTTTTGCCTTCAAGATATTCGCAAAGACGTTTCAATGGCAATTCTCCGTCGTCGAGCGTCATATAGTCGACGTAACTGAAAAATCTTGAGTCGGAAATCTGACGAAGCTCAGTATTCGGATAACCGCCGCCTGCTGTCACCTTAATCTCAGGATAGTTTTTCTTGATGAATTGGGCACAACGTAGGGCCGCATACAGACACCCAGGGAACGGAATAGAGAAACCGATCAGTTGAGGCTGACTCTCCTTGATCTTTCCGTCGAGCAATTCAAGCATCCATTCATCAGTGAGCGACAACGGAGCCTGAAGCGACTTCTCCACCTTGTCAAACTTCGGAGCGTAACTGCCAAGATGCTCAGCGTAACGCACAAGGTCGAAATGAGAAGAGACCGTCTCACGGATATAATCAGCGACGTCTTCAATATATTTAGTGGCAAGATAGCGAGCCTCATCAGTTTTTCCTGCCATACCAAACGCCATCTCCGTGTCGATAAGATTCTCAAAACGAGGACCTTCAGGAAGCAGAGTATGGCTGGCAATTCTTCCGGCGATAGTCTGATCCTTGCCACGAAGGAAACGCATCACCGTGTCGACGCAATTGATATAATCCTCACGTCCATCGTAGATGAACTGCATCGCCTCATTCTTAGCCTTTCTCTCACTTGATTTGAAGATAGCAGTAAGGCCCTTACGGCTGTAGATACGGTCGACGAGCTCGATACCAAGATCCATCTGCTCCACCTGATGGCCAAGAGTATTAAGGAAACCCTTGAGCACCATTGTTGCGGGATACGGAGTATTGAGCTGAGTAAGCGGCGGTGTGATGAGAAGAATTTTCATTGCGTCTAAAAATTAAAAAAAGAGACGCGAAAACAGATTCGCGTCCCCATGTATATCATAACGATATTTTCAAAACCTAAATCTTGACACGCACGTCCGTGCGTCTCTACGAGTATTAAACAAGGTAATTCTCGCTGATTGACTCGTTGTCAAGCACGCGGCGGATTGTGTCGGCGAACAATGGAGCAACGCTCAACGCCTTAGCCTTCTTGCAAGACTTGTGGAATGGAATAGAGTTAGTGAAGATGATCTCCTCCAAGCTTGAATCCATAACACGAGTAGAAGCAGGATCACTCATGACTGGGTGAGACACGATAGCGCGAACGCTCTTAGCACCACCGTTAGTCATAAGGTCAGCAGCCTTAGTAAGAGTACCAGCTGTATCAACCATATCGTCAAGGATGATAACGTTTCTGCCCTTAACATCACCGATGATAGTCATCTCGCTTACAACGTTAGCCTTCTCACGGCTCTTGTGGCAAAGTACCATTGGCACACCAAGATACTTAGCGTATGAGTTAGCTCTCTTTGAACCACCGACATCTGGAGAAGCGATAGTCAAATCCTCAAGCTTCATGCTCTGGATGTAAGGCAAGAAGATAGAAGAAGCGTATAGATGGTCAACTGGAATATTGAAGAAACCTTGGATCTGATCTGCGTGAAGGTCCATAGTGATAAGGCGGTCGATACCAGCTGTAGCAAGCATATCAGCAACAAGCTTAGCACCGATAGCAACTCTTGGCTTATCCTTTCTGTCCTGACGAGCCCAACCGAAGTAAGGGATTACAGCAACGATCTTATAAGCAGAAGCACGCTTAGCTGCGTCCACCATAAGAAGAAGCTCCATCAAATTGTCAGCGTTAGGGAATGTAGACTGAACGATAAACACATAGTTACCACGAATACTCTCTTCGTAGCTTACGCCAAATTCACCGTCAGCAAAGTGCTGTACATTGCACTTACCAAGCGGACAACCCAATTGTGCGCAGATTTCCTCAGCCAAATACTTGCTATTTGTACCAGAGAAAACTTTAAAAGGTCTATTCTCCATTGTTGTTTTTTAGTTTGTTTTTGTTGTTGCGACAAAATTACTGCTTTTTTGTATTGGATGTTCTTTTTTTCGTCATTTTTTGCGAAAATTTGTGTTTTTCAGCATAAGAAATTATCAACAACGAGAAATAGAGGATTGTGGATAATCTTATAAGGGCGAGCACAAGGCATAGCCCCTACGCATAACAAAAAAAATCATTATCTTTGCATGAACTTACACAGACAAGCATGAGAAGAGTATTTTTACAACTGATCTGCTTAGTGGTTGCGGCAAACACCGTAGCTCAAAGCAAAATGTGTGTCCACCAGAAGGATGGATCTACCGTGACTTTCGACGTCAACAATATAGTTGAAATCAATTTCACAAAATCAGATTCGAAATCTTTCGTGGTGAACGGCGTGTCATTTAATATGATCAAGGTCGACGCTGGATCATTCACCATGGGTGCGATGGAAGGCGACGAGTATGGAGTAGGCTTCAACGAGACACCACACAAGGTGACGCTGACCAAGGATTTCTACCTTGCAGAGACGGAATGCACACAAGAGTTGTGGAATGCTGTGATGGAATCAAATCCGAGTCGCTTCAAAGGCGACGACAAGCCTGTGGACCATTTGGAATGGGAAGACGCGAAGGCGTTCATAGAAAAGTTGAACGAGATCACTGGCGAACAATTCCGTCTACCTACAGAAGCGGAATGGGAATTTGCGGCAAGAGGAGGAAATAAATCGAAGGGTTATCTCTACGCAGGAAGCGACAGTCTTGGCGACGTGGCTTGGTACGTTCATAACACTGTGTTGGACTACTCTCTTCCTGGGTATGGCACTCATCCCGTCGCAACAAAACAGCCTAATGAGCTCGGTCTTTATGATATGAGTGGAAACGTGTGGGAATGGTGCGAGGATACGTTTCTCTTCTATACTGACGAGGACCAGACGGATCCTATAGTCACAGACGGATATCCATATGTGTTCAAAGGAGGCGGCTGGGATTTCATGCCTTACTATTGCAGAAATTCACACCATAATCTTCCAGGCAATAGGAACTACGACGTCGGTTTGCGACTTTGCTTGACAAGTGAATGACGAAGACGAAAACGATAACGAAGACGATAACGAAGACGAAGACGAAAACGAAGACGAAAACGATAACGAAAACGTTAATATTTTGGAGACTACGATTTACGGAAATACAATAACTCAGTGGGTATTGGCAATACTCTATTTTGTGGGAGCTTCCGCTCTTGCAAAAGGCGTGTATTGGTTCATAAGGAAATTTGTAAAAAGGGCAGCAAAGAAGACGACGACGAAACTCGACGACATTATCGTCGACATGTTTGAGGAACCTTTTGTCTTTGCAATCGCTCTGTTCGGAAGTTATGTTGCCGTCAAAAACTTAACGTTGCCAGAAGTCCTCACAGGTTGTACATCTAAGATTTATACTTTCCTTGTCATAATCAACATCACTTGGTTTATTGCGCGAACAATCTTGTCTCTTATGGACAACTATCTGCGTCCTAAAATGCAGCAAAGTTCGAAGGAGATGGAAAACCAGGTATTCCCTATCATACGCAAGTTGGCAGCCTCATTTATTTGGGGAGTCGGCGTCGTGATGGCTCTCAACAATGCAGGTTACGATATCACTGCCATGATTGCCGGACTTGGAATCGGAGGTTTGGCACTTGCCATGGCTGCGCAGGATTCCGTATCCAATTTCTTCGGAGGGTTCACCATCTTCACAGACCATCCGTTTAAGGCAGGAGACAGAATCAACATCAACGGTTATGCAGGCACCGTATGCGAGATCGGCATGCGATCATTCCGTCTGAAGACTTACGACAAGACAGAGATCGTGATTCCAAACTCACAGGTGACAAACAGCATCATAGAGAATATATCGAGAGCTCCGGCAAAAAAGATCATCCTTGAATTGGGTTTGACATACGACACACCCGTCGACAAGATGAAAGAGGCTCAGGAAATCTTAAAGGAGATTGCCAACGCCAACAAATACGTCAAAGGTCCGGAAACTTACTTCTTATCATTCGGTGATTTTTCGCTTGGAATCCGTTTCATTTATTACATCAACCATAAAAGAAAGGTTGAGGAAAACGGCAAAATAAAAGAGATTGATGTCGACAAACTGCAGGTGCAGAACGACATGAATATGGAGATCCTACGCAGATTCAACGAAGCCGGTTTGAACTTTGCATTCCCATCGCAAACGGTGTATACTGTCAATTCATAATGCACAATTCTTAATTCATAATTAGTGGTATGCACATTTATTATGATTTATCCTGATTCAGACAGAAATGGAATTGAAAATGATAAAATTAGTATATGAGAGAGCCGCTTAAAGAAAAGAACAGCAACAAATATAAATAGGTGATTATATACAAGTTGTCCTAACTCGCTTTTTTATACGCTCACCCTACGGGCTCGTCCAGCAGAGTACGTAATTTCAGGATAATTCTAAAGTATGGCACTAATAAAGAGGTGAGAGGATGAGGAGACTTAGAAATAAGGTCTGGGGATGAACACCAGACCTTATTAAGCCATATTATAATCATGGCAATACTGTTTCTTCAGATATTGTGATTGTTTCAGTAAAGTCAGGGTAATCATAACATTCTATCTCAATTTCAAATTCCAATCGTAATTCCCCAGAATCATATGTTTCCAAAGAGCATCTCATACCCTCCTCAATGTCAAGAGTCGAGTAAAACTCTTCTTTTTCTTCTTCGTCAAGAAATTCATTTTTATCAAATTCTGGGTCGTCTGGCTCTAAATTGAATAGAAGATCAAAATAACGCTTGTTATAAATGCTATAATTACAATACTTGTCATTATCATATTCTGAATGGACATGAGAGACAACATGCCTTAACGCTCCTTCGTAACTTGAAAAGTAAATACTAGATTTACGTTCAGGCTCGAAGTCTTCATTGTCATTATTGACAATCTCCACCACAAAGATTTTTTCAATTTTTTCCATATTGGCTAGTTTTTAAGATATGTGAATTCAAAAGTTATTGTCTAACTTATTTGAATCCATCGTTTTGTTAGATAAATTTGTAGATTAAATAAGATCACCTCCTGACACCTTGTTTTAGAAGTGATGATCAAAACTAAATATTGAGATTTATTTTCCAAAATTCAAAACAGATTTTTTTGAGCTTTTATGTTCGCAAACATAGCACACAAAAATAATTCAAGATATCCGATGAATTAGAGCGAGGGAGATAGCAAAGTAAATCTCTTGTTTTGCGCTCTCTCATGATAACATCTTTGTGGCATAAATATTTGACCTGTTAGTCAAAATAGTTACCTTTGAAAATGCAAACCTTAAGACAAGCAAATATGAGCAAAAAGAAATTCATTGTGTCGTTGTGTATGGCTGTACTTCCTTTTTTGGGGTATTCGCAAACAGAACCGACAATTGACCTGAAGTCAGAAGAATCACTATTAATCCTTATAGATGCGCATAGTAAGATCAAAAACATAAATGAGATACATGTTCATCTAAACAGATTATTGGCAATAATGGATGTAGACAAGGACAGAATGGAACGTATTGTCAGAAAATGCGGAGTCTTAAAGGATAGAGCATCTGGATTATCAACTGCGTATGAGCATATTATGGAGTATTGCCTAGGCATAAAAACCAATGGATCCATCCGTGTATATTCAGCACTCAGGAGATTACCGCAAGACGATCCCGACGCAATATTGATAGAGCATTTTAGACAGGCGGTCATCAAATCTGCCGAATTGTTCAACCTTACTCCAGCGGAGTACGTTATTTCAGGAAAATTCTAAAGTATGGCACTATATAAAGAGAAGAGAGGATAAGGGGAAATGCACTTCCCTACTCTAAACCTTGATAGATATTTAGGTAAGATATCCGACATATCGTTTATAGACCGTTTTTATACCTTCATTTTTCTGAATTGACTCCTAATTGGGACAAAATGTCTAAATGTGCAAGTGACTCCTATTATAGGATTATATAGAGACAATCGGGTCCATTTTTGGAACAATAAACCCACTGACCTATGGCATTTATGCTGTGGATCAGAGGGTTTACTTATGGAGTTGTCAATCTTGATAAGATGATTATTCAATTAGAAGTTTTGTTATCTTTCTAACAATCCCTGTAGAAAACGCTGAGAAT
>JAKSKW010000002.1 GCA_024401495.1 Paludibacteraceae bacterium | reverse complement strand
GCAAACCAGATCGTTGACTTCATCAAGAACGGTGTGACTAAGTTCCAGGTTAACAAGTAAAAAGTTTAGACGCGATTATTCACGTCGACACAATACAAGCCGCAACTCATTTTTATGGGTTGCGGCTTTTATAATCAATAATCAGATATGAAACGAGAGGATCTAATCAAACAAGCTGAATCACACAATCTTTCGGAATATGTAATGAAAAAATTCCTTAGAATGGATGAGGCACAACAAGTTGCATTCTTAGATACATACGAGAGAGCCAAAGTTACTCCTAAAATCACTCTTTTTTTTAGCATCATTGGCATTTGGGGAGTATACAGCAAAAATCCATTATGGTATGTATTGGGAATCGCATGTGTAATCTACATGGCTGGAATGAAATTCATTTCTGGAACACGATACACAGTAACAGGCGAAGCGATATCCACAATGGATCCTTTTCTTTGGGGTTTGATAATATGTTTCTTGGCACTCTACATTTACAACATCGTCTTTTATAAAAAAAATACAGAAAAATATAACGACGATATAGCTACCAGTGCTGCCGCAATGGCAAGACGACTATAACAAAGCTTCTTAATCATAGCCGCCATTCATTTTAAGTTGCGGCTTTACCTTAAGAAAAAATCTGCCGATAATCTTGGCGAAGAGGCCATCCGTCAGGCCACAGAGACGATGAAGCAGATCAATAAAGCATGGGAGACTGTAAAGAATATTAGAGGCATTAAATAACTATATATATATGGAAGTAATTTTATTTTTAATTGCAGCCTTCTTTTCGTTGACCTCAGTATATTACATTTTCGAGATCATAAACAAAAACAAGAGTTCGCGAGAAAATGAAGTATCGAAGGAGGAATTACATGACATTCGTATCTTGTTTTCTTGTATTGCAGTAGTAGTTCTTTTAATTATTCTTGGCCCACCAATTCTTTACAAATCATTATTGGTGTTCATTACTGTTTCTGTCGTTTTCATAGGAATAATGTCTCGTCTATCATGGCGACGTTTAGACTACAAGAAAAACCTCAATGTGCTTGATTTATCAGACTACAGAACATGCATTATAGCACTTATATCAAAGATAATGAAGGCCGACGGTGCTATAAAGGAGTGCGAATTAGACAAGGTAAAAACAACAATCCGCAGATATTACAAGACAGAGGAAGAGTTTCAAACAGCTCAAAAAAAGTTCCAAGAAATACTCGACAATGATTTGATCCTTCTAAATCAAATCTGCGACAACATCAACAATAACCTCAACTATGTCGCCAAATCCGAACTTATCATGGAGTTGCTTGCCATCGCATACGCCGACTACAAATTCCTAGATAATGAAAGACTCATGATTGAGACTATCGCAAACAGGCTGAAAATATCGTCTCAAGAATACAAAAGTATCTATGCTATCTTCATTATGAAATATAAGCAAGGATACTATAATGGAGGATGTCCGACTGTTTATTCTGAACAAGGCTTAAACACATCGGATAAAAATTATAACGATAACGAAAACCATAACGAAAACCATAACGAAAACAAAAAAAAGGATAAACAAAGCAGTTATCGCCAATATAATGGAATATCGGTGGAAGATGCCTATATTATTCTCGGCATCGAGAAGTCGGACTCAGATACTGAAATCAAAAAAACATACCGTGCACTGGCTGTAAAATGTCATCCAGACAATGCCGCTTCGTTGGGCGGCGAAGCCATCCGTCAAGCAACAGAGACGATGAAGCAGATCAATGTAGCTTGGGACGTGGTAAAGATGGCGAGGGGAATGAAGTAAAAATGCCTTATTTTTTTTTATATTTGCAATGTTGATCTTCATGTTGTAATTGACTTTGCAGATCTGACGAAAACTTGACATAAAAATGATGGAATACAATCATATTGATTTACTTATAAACCAAATATACAATGGCACAAGAAACATTCCTCGATTTAATCAACAAGAGCATGCAGGAATCTGCTCAGCTGGTCCGCTCCTCATTGGGGCGATCATCATATGTGACAACGCGAGAGAAAGCCTTGAAACAAGTTGCAATGCTTCAGGCAGCCAAGGATCACCAACAAACTGGAAAATAGACGAGACTCAGGAACACGAATTGCAATGTTGGGCAGAAGCTAAAGGAGTTTGGATACCTAATTCGGAACAAATGCTTTGCCAGAGTTTTGGAGACAAGATTGCAGAAGGAGCGGAAGCAAAAGTATACTATAAGACTGGCGACACTCACGTCGTCAAACTAAGGACTTCCATTTACGCTACGTTAGGAAGAGCATTAGAGGCAATTGCTTTGCACAATGCACTTTTTCCCGAGACAATAATGCGAGTTGTAGGATTTACACGAGATGACGATGAATTGTTTAGGATAATTTTAACACAGCCATATATAGAGTGTCAGCGATTGGCAACAAAGGAGGAGATTGATTTTATGGTAGCGTCAAAAGGATTCCAAGATAATGGAGACGGAAAAGGAATCAATTATATTTCAGATCATCTGCATTTAGAGGATATGCATCCAGCTAATGTATTTATAGAACCAAACACTGGATCACCCGTTTGTATTGACTGTATTGTGAAATTCCGTAGATGATATCCATTACAATAACGAGGCCATACGTCAGGCTACAGAGACGATGAAGCAGATTAATGTGGCTTGGGACGTGGTGAAGATGGCGAGAGGAATAAAATAAAATGCAGAATGCTGCAATTATAAATGCTAAATTTGCAAACAAATAAATAGTCTAAAATGAGCAAACTACAACTAATAAGAGACCTTGTTATAATTTTAATTTTAAGCGTATCTTACACTATATTTTTCATCTGGTTTATAGTGGAAGAACTTCTATCAACAACTTGGAGTGGCTTGTGGTTCTTATTTAATTCCTTGATGTTGACAATAGGTTTACTTTTGGGTTTATTTATTTGGGGAATTCTGTATACAGAGTATTCGCAATATAAAAGCTTTTATTCAAACAACAAAAGAGATGATGAGTTTCTCTTCAAATACAACATTCTTTTATTGCTAGCAGCAGTAATGAAAACTGATAGGAACTTAATGGCTTGCGAGTCAGAAAGAGTCGAAGCGGCAATAAGACGTTACTACAAAAATTCAAAAGAACAATCGGACGCCAACAATCAATTCAAACGTATACTCAACAGCAAACACACATACATCATAGGAGAAATCTGTGACGATATAAACAAACAATTCAACTACACCGCCAAATCGGAGCTCATCATGGAGTTGTTGGCAGTTGCGTATGCCGACGGCACTTTCAACCACGACGAGCAAGTAATGATCGAAACAATAGTAGACAAACTTAATATCACTCCTCAGGAATACAAAAGTATCTATGCTATCTTCATCATGAAATTCCAGCAAGGATACTATAATGAAGCATACCCAGAGAAAAAAGATAACTTTAACGAAAACGAAAACCATAACGAAAAAAGGGATAAACAAAGCAGTTATCGCAAATATAATGGAATATCGGAGGAAGACGCCTATATTATTCTCGGCATTGAGAAGTCGGACTCAGATACTGAAATCAAAAAAGCATACCGTGCACTGGCTGTAAAATGTCACCCAGACAATGCGTCTTTCTTGGGCGACGAGGCCATCCGTCAGGCTACAGAGACGATGAAGCAGATTAATGTGGCTTGGGATACTGTGAAGATGGCGAGAGGAATAAAGTAATTCGTCAATCTATCAAAATAATCGTATCTTTGCGGAAAATGAATCTATATGGATATCAAATCAATAATTTTAGCTATTACCTTTTTTTTTATTAGCCTACTAAGTTTTTACAATGGTGAGATAATATTAGGACTTCTCTCGATTATAGCTGGGTCCATGTTTCTCGGATTAACTTACACAAATCAAAAAGAACCAAAATCTTCCAATTTGGAAGAATGGTCCTTTCTAGTATTATTAGCAAAGGTGCTAAAAGCTTACTTTTATGTGTCTAATAAAGAATTAGATACGGCAAATGAAATTATCTGCCAATACTATAAAGACGAAAAAGAGCAAGAAAACGCACTGAATCAGTTCCAAGTAATCCTTGATAATGTAGACATAAACAACACAGAAAAATACTATAAGTATCTCAATAAGAATCTTACTCACAATGAGGTATTAGAGATAATGTATTATCTGATGAAGATGGCTTATGCCGATAATTACATCTCCACCAACGAAAGTCTCATTATGCAAGAGATTCAAAGAGAACTAAAGATCTCACATGATGAATACAGAGACTTAAAAAGACGAGCTAATGAAGAATTCAATTCTTATGAGGAGAAGACCGTCATCACTGAGGATGAAAATCAGAAGGAGAAACACAAAGAAAAAACTTATTACAAAAGAAAAAGATCTAAGTCTAAGACAAAGAATAATAGTGCAGAAAACAATAGCTCTGAAAACAATAGAACAAAGGGCAATAACACAGAATTCAATTTCGATAGATTCGAAAATCAGGAATACACTTACACCGAATTCACAGACGAAGAATCCAGATATAAATATTGTATTCTTGTGCTGTTGGCAGAGGTGATGAAGGCTGACACGAAAATGATGGTTGAGGAGTTGGGCCGTGCCAACAGAATAATCCGCAGATACTACGACACAGCGGAGAAACAGATGGATGCACAATTACAATTCTTGTCTCTTCTCAACACCCGACCAGAGATGAGTCTTGTGTTCGTCAATATCAACGAGCATTTTGATTACGCTGCTAAATCAGAAATTATCATGGAATTGTTAGCCATCGCATACGCCGACAACAAATACCACGATAAAGAGAAAGCATTAATCAAACGTTTTGTTAAGAATCTAAATATCACACCTCAACAGTATAATAGTATCTATACTCTATTTCTAAAAAAACTTAAAGAGGGGTATTATGACGAAAACGAAAACCAAAACCAAAACCAAAACCAAAATAGAAGCGATAACGCTGAGACAAATTACGAAACAAGAGATTATATTCAAGACGCCTACGACATTCTTGGTATGACAAAAGACGCTTCTGATGAAGAGATCAAAAAGGCCTACCGTGCTCTTGCCGTCAAATATCATCCGGACTATGCAGCCAATCTTGGTGACGAGGCCATCCGTCAGGCTACAGAGACAATGAAGCAGATCAATATGGCTTGGGATACTGTGAAGATGGCAAGGGGAATAAAGTAATAATTTGTCAAAATAAATCTAACTATGGATATTGAAACTTTAGGATGCGCTTTCCTAATATTAGGAATGGTCATTTTCCTAATATTTAAGTTTTTCCAATCAATGAACCATACATCTTCGTCTTCGAATAATGATTCACATAACAATAGAGAAAACGAGATAAAAATGTCTGAAGATGAAAAAAGAGCATATGAAATTCTTGGAGTAAATCCTGATGATAGCGACGAGGTAATCAAAAAAGCCTACCAAAAACTGAAGAAAATTTACTCTGTCGACAATAACAAAAAATTTAAGAACAACAAAAAGCAATACGGGCCCGACAAGAACGACAATAGCCAGAACTTCGTTGCATTGAATCAGATTCTTTGGGCGTGGAATGTAATAAAGAAAGCAAGGAAAAATAGACAATCAACAAACAACAATTCCACAGATGGCAATAGAAAGGAAGCCGACTACAAATATTGCCTGCTTTCGCTTTATGCTAAAGTGATGAAGGCCGACGGCAAACAGATGGTCTGCGAACTGGATAAGATCAAAGTGGCCATTTGCAGATACTACAAGACTGAGGTTCAACAAATAGAAGCGCTAAAGGAATTCAAGAAAATTCTCGACAGCGATCAAGATTTGAAGAAGGTATACCAAACAATCAACAGATGCCTCAACCCTGCAGCTAAAACGGATATCATCATGGAGCTGTTGGCCATCGCTTATTCCGACGACGATTTCAGGACCGTCGAAGAGAATATCATTAAAGAGATAGCACGCAATCTGAACATAAACGACGAAACATACAAGAGTATCTATACTATCTTCGTGAAGAAATACGAAGGTAAATTCTACGAAGCAAACCAAAAGAAAGAAGAGTCGAATAAGAAAAAAAATAAGAAACAAAATTCTAAAAAACGACACGACTCCGACGAATCAAAAAGTTCAAACAACTCCAACGGAGCAAACAACAATTCAAGCAACTCCAACAGCTCAAACTCTCAATCAAAGAATAGTAGTAGAACTTCTGTGAGTGAAGCCTATGATATTCTTTGCGTGAGTGGAGAAATGTCCGACGCCGAGATCAAAAAGGCTTACCGTGCTCTTGCCATCCAATACCATCCGGATAATGCCGCTTCTTTGGGCGACGAAGCCATCCGTCAGGCCACAGAGACAATGAAGCAGATTAATGTGGCTTGGGACGTGGTGAAGATGGCGAGAGGAATTAAATAAATTTGAAATGCTGAATGAATAGATTTAATAATATTTTTTTTGCAATCCCAATTGGGTATTTTTTGGGGTGGCTTATAGGCAATCCTTTATGCGGAATGTTGGTGGCGGCTTTCGCTTTTTTTTCAATTATTTGGTTTCTCAGCACCGTCGAGAATAGTGATAATTCTAACGAAAATCTACACGAAACACACTATTCCACACGCGATTGCAATCTTATACTTTTTGCGGAGATGATGAAGGCCGACAAGGAAAACATGAAATGTGAACTGGATAAAGTAAAAGAGTATATCCGTAAAAAATATAATACAGAAAAGGATCAAACTGAAGCACTCAAACAATTCAAGGCTATTCTCGACGACGATAAAAAGCCGAACCTGGACGATGTCTACAAAACACTTAACAATCATCTTAGTTTTCAAGGGAAATCCTCAATCATCTGGAATCTGTTGGCAATAGCGTATGCCGACGACACTTTCTATTACGATGAGTTGGATACCGTCAAAAAAATCTCTACCAGATTAAATCTCCTTCCAAGCGATTATTCAGCTATACATCTTCGCTTCATGGAAGAATATAGATACAATAGAGAGTTCAAAGGTGACAGCAAAGATAACGAGTCTGATTTCAAATACTCCATTCTCGTTTTGCTGGCAGAGGTAATGAATGCCGACGGAAAATTGTTGACTTCTGAATTAGACAGAGTAAAGTCTACAATCAGAAGATATTTCCACAATGAGTCGGAACAAAAAATTGCACTAAAACAGTTTAAGGCAATTCTTGAAAACAAACACTATATTCACGACATTTGCAAACACATCAACAAACTGCTCAATCTCACAGCCAAGACGGAGATTATCATGGAATTATTGGCAGTAGCTTACGCTGACGGAATATTCAATGAGTCAGAAGTCTCAACTATAAATAATATCATTAGCGAACTGAACCTCTCGTCGAGCAGCAAAAGCTTTTTTGCCATCTTCTTGAGAAAATACGACCAAGGATTCTACAGAAGTCAAAGTTCATCTAATCAAGAATATCGAAGAGAAAACGACGATAGTTCTAACGACAAATTCAACCACAGGGAAGACTCCTACAATGAAAAGTCGGAATCTTCCAATCTCAAATACTACGACAAATCACTAAAAGAATCATTTGATATACTTGGCGTTAACCCGGATGCTTCAGACGAAGAAGTCAAAAAGGCTTACCGTGCTCTTGCCATCCAATACCATCCGGATAATGCCGCTTCTTTGGGCGACGAAGCCATCCGTCAGGCCACAGAGACAATGAAGCAGATTAATGTGGCTTGGGACGTGGTGAAGATGGCGAGAGGAATAAAATAAATGCTGAATTGGCGAACACATCTTAAAATTGATATATTTGCTACATATTATTATACTATACAGATGGGACAGTTGGAGCTTGTTTTAACAACCTTATTATTTATGTTGGGAATATGCATGTTCGCAATTATGATGCTTCCCTCTTCTCAGAATTATGATTCAAGAAGAGAATACAATAATAAGGAGAAGAAAAAAAGAGAATACCCAAATCACGTCAACGAATGTATTCTTGTGTTGATGGCCAAAGTGATGAATGCCGATGGCAAACAAATGGTTTGTGAATTGGATGAGGTAAAAAAAATAATCGAAAAATACTTCGGCACAGGCGACTATGGGATATACTCTCTAAACAAATTCAAGGAATGCCTTAACGACAATAATGCAAGCGATTTTGGAAAGATATACGATGCCATCAATAAAGAGCTTAACTATCAGGAAAAATCAGACCTCATCAAAGATTTGTTGTGGATAGCGTATGCCGACGGTGAATATCAGAGCACAGGGAAAAAATACGGAGAGGAGTTTGAAATCCACCAGATATTTAAGCATTTGGATTTACTGCCAAACGACTACGCAATTATCTACAATCGTTTCTTGGTGGAATATAAATATGGAAAAAAATCTAAAGGCGACGCGAGAGATGAATCGGATAATTTCAGATATTCCATCCTTGAGTTGCTAGCTGTTGTGATGAAATCCAACAAGCAACTGAAGGATTGTGAATTCGACAGAGTAAAGACAACCATCCGTCGCTACTATGATTCCGAGGCGAAACAGAAGAGCGCCCTAAAACAGTTTCAGACCATCCTCAACAGTGTGTACAGCCGCCATATCGGTGTCATCTGCAACAATATCAACAATAAATTCGACTATGTAGCCAAATCCGAACTCATCATGGAGTTGTTGGCTGTAGCATACGCCGACGACCAATACGACACCGTCGAATCTTATACGATATCGTCTATTGCAACCAGTTTGGGATTCAGCAAACAACAGCTTAAAAGCATCCACAATATCTTCCAGGAAAAGTACAAAGAGGGGAAGTATAACGATGACGATAACGAAAACAATTCACGTCGTTCCGATAATTTGTCATCAAAAGAGAAGTTTGCCTACGAAATACTAGGGGTAAAAACCAACGCCTCTGATGAAGAGGTGAAGAAAGCCTACCGAGCATTGGTTTCCAAATACCATCCCGACAAAGTCTACACGCTTGGCGACGAGGCTATCAGTCAAGCTACAGAAACGATGAAGCAAATCAATATGGCTTGGGATACGGTGAAGATGGCAAGAGGTATTAAATAATCACACAGATATAAAATCATGAAAAATATAATTGGCGGAGTTGTCTTCTTTGCAATCGGTATCTTAATTCTCTTATTTGGGGCACCTGCATATTATTCTATAGTACCTATATTGCTTGGCCTTGTTCTATTGGATTATAAAGACGACACCACAAATGAGAAACAAGACGAAGTGAACCTCCATATATTAATTCTACTTGCGGAGGTAGTGTCGGCAGATAACAAGCAGAAAAACATTGAGATTGAAAAAGCATTTTCAATCATCAACAAGTATTATGCCAATCACAGGTTAAATGTATTGAATAATTCAAAAAAGGAATTCAGAAAACTGCTCAAACAACACCACGACATAAACGAATCATGCGGATTCCTCAATATAAATCTAAATAAAAAAGCAAAAGAGCAAATTCTCGTCGATTTGCTTTCTGTTGCCTATGCCGACAATTACTATGCCATTGATGAAAACTTGACAATAAAGAAAATCGCCAAGCGTTTGAATTTCAGCGACAACGAGTTTCATTTACTTTACAACCGTTTCTTAAACAGACGTTCAAAAAGTGATAAAGAAGATAACGAAGAGGAACAAGACTTCACTAATAACGTATCAGATTTCAGATATGCCATTCTTCTATTGATCGCTGAAGTAATGAAAGCCGACGATAGGCTGATGAGTTGTGAGTTGGACAAAGTAAAACTAACTATTCAAAGGTATTACAATACACTTTCTTTACAAAAAGAAGCGCTTCTACAGTTTAAGAATATTCTTGACAATCGCAATCTGTACACGTATACCTTAAAATATATTTGCGAAAGCATCAACAAACAATTTGACCTCGCATCCAAGAGCGAAATAATAATGGAGTTGATGGAAGTGGCATACGCAGACGATGAGGTCACAATAGAAGAAGGTGAACTCTTAGTAAAAATCGCTAATGAACTAAAAATAACACATAAAGAGTATCAGAGAATAAGAAAGATATTCAAGAAAAAACATAAAGGAGGTTCGTATAAACACAATACTGGAAACAACCAAAAGAAAAACAACGACTATTCAAAATCGTCATCTAACAGATCCAACGAGTCCCAAAACAATAATAACGAATCTTACCACAACACAAATCAATCGAATGCATCACATAGTTCAGATTTGTATGACGCATACGAAATTCTTAAAGTCGCAGGCAATGCTTCTGACGAGGAAATCAAAAAAGCCTACCGTGCTTTGGCAAAGGAGTACCACCCCGATAAATTCTCCGCTTTAGGCGACGAAGCCATTCGTCAAGCCACAGAGACAATGAAGCAGATCAACAAGGCGTGGGATACTGTGAGAATGGCGAGAGGAATAAAATAATTCGTAATTCATAATGCATAATTCGTAATTGTCGGTACAAGCCGACTTATTGGTGTATACAATCACAAAAGTATACCAACATTAAACGGCTAAAGACGTATTCATAAAATTATCTAAATATACACTATATCTCTGTTATAAAATTTTGTAATTTTGCGCTCGATTTTATCGGAGAGGAGAATACCCCCGATAATAATCAATAAAGACGGGGACATGCCCCGTCTCTACACAATACAACAAGCACTAGAATATAAACTAAATTCTAAAATGGATAAGATTTATTCAGCAGCGGAATTGCGTCTGGCGAAGAACCATGCCCGCTATGCACTGATGACTATGTATTTCTTCGCAGGTTTCACATTCGCTACCCTATTCTCACGAATGCCTGCTCTGAAAATCATCTACGATTTTAATTTCACCGGTCTTGGATTGATGGAGCTGTCGATGTCGATCGGCGGATTGCTTATCATGCCTATCTGCTCCAACCTTGCCAACCGTTATGGTAGCAAGAATCTGACTCTGATGGGATTCATCGTGGCGACGCTGTTTGCGTTGATTCCAGTCATGCCGTCGAAATACCTTCTATATCCTGTCTGCGTTGGCTACGGTATGTTCGTGTCGCTTTTCGATATCGCCATCAACGGAAACTCAATCCTCGTTGAGAAGGCCTATAAACGCAGTATTCTAAGCAAATTCCATGCTATCTACTACGTCGGCACGCTGACAGGTGCTCTCGTCGCCATAGCATTCCTGACTTTGGATATTCCGACGTGGGCTCACTTTGCCACAGCATCCGGAGGCGTCTACGCCGAATTGATTCTCTTGCGTCGCTTTTTGATCAGAGAGAGACCGAAGAAAAACACGGAGGACAAGAAATTCCGTCTGCTTTTTCCAAAGGGCATTTTGCTTTTGATCGCGTTTTTTGCTCTTTTCAGCCGTGTGATTGAAGGTGTTGTGTCGACGTGGAGCACTACCTATATGAACGAGGTGATCACGCTTCCTCAGAACCTCGCTCCATTAGGTTTGGCCGCCTACGCCGCATTCATGTCGGTCGGACGTTTCATGGGAGACATCGTAAGAAACAGATTCTCAGAAACATTCATTTTGGTGGTGTGCAGCTGTATCGCATGCTTTGGATTGGCTTTGTTTGCAAGTGCAGCCTCTTTTGGCGACGCCGCATTTGCAGTGTCAGTGGTGGCTCTATTCATCACAGGTATCGGTATGAGTTGCATCGTTCCTATCGTATATAGCCAGGCAGGTAGCCAGCCCGACGTAACTCCAGGCACAGGTATCGCAATGGTCAACACTATCAGCGGCACTGGTTTCCTATTCGGTCCGTTCTTGATTGCCAACATCGCTGATGCTTTCGGATTGAGAGTCTCTTTCGTCTACGTATGGACTTTGAGTATTGCGATGGTGACTCTTGCTTCGATATTGTGGAGCCGTAATGGAAAGCCGAAGAATAAAACGTTGACGAAAACGAAAACGATAACGAAAACCATAACGAAGACGAAAACGAAAGATTGCATAAGTAAACATCTTTTCTTATTTTTGTAGCATTAGGAATAAGAAAGGATTAATGGCTATTTTCAATAAAATATCAATCTTTATAATGATGCTTTTGTCTCTCACTGAGATAAAAGCTGAGCGCATGTTGTTTGCCCACTACACAGTGGAAGATGGTTTGACTAGCAACTCGGTGAATGCTGTTTGTCAGGACACGAACGGTTTCATCTGGATGGCGACGCAATTTGGAATAAGCCGTTTCGACGGTATGAATTTCAAAAATTTCAATCTTTTCTCCGACTCCGTGATGTTGCGTAACGACATCAACTATGCTTTCCTTCTTCCTAACGGCAAACCTACTTTCTCAAGTGCCAACCAGGTCCTATTCTCCTACAATGAATTGACGGGTTCATTCGAGGATATTTCCTCATTTTTGCCTAATGACCAATACAAACATAACCTAAAGGGATTCTCCCGTCAACCTAATGGTGAGAACCTACTCGCATCAGCTTGTGGTTTATTCCGTTTCGACGGTGCCACAAACCAGTTTCAAAAGGCAGCACCAAACTATGCCAACCATGTGCTTGATGTCTGTATCGACAAATTCGGACGCTATTGGGTAGGTCATTATGATGGTTTGGCTATTCTCGATAGAGATGGCAACACCCTACCGTTCAACCTATTAGACCATTTAATTTCAAACCTACTATATCTCGACAACGACCATATTTTACTTTGTTCTGCCATCGGAGATATGTGGATAGCAGAAGTCAAAGATGAGAAAAGCACTCCAGCAATACAAAAAATCAACACTCCGTTCAACTATGTAAATTCCGTGACATCAGACGAAAATGGAAATCTATGGATAGGGACATTGAACGACGGTCTTTGGAAGTGTCGTTTCGACGGAGAAAAACTAACCTATGACAAAATTGTGCCGTTGAACGAGCCTGAAGATGCCCTTTCCAAAATCTCTTCCCTTTTTGTTGACAAAGAAGGCAACATCTGGGTATCGACACAGAGTTCGGGAGTTTGGCGTAGCACATCAACACACGATTACACCTATATCAAATCGAAAGACGTGGGATTTCCTAAAGCAGTGGGAGCCTCATTCTGTTCCGCCGACAACGGTGATGTGATGATGGGTACAGATGGAAGCGGACTTTTTTTGTTTGATTCCAATATGCAGTTGAAGCGCAACATCACAGGTTTGTCTACGAACAGTGTGCTTACTATTGCCAAAGATAAGGAGGATTATCTAATCGGTTACTGGGGAGGCGAAAGCAACCGTTATAACATGAAGACGGGAAAAATCTCCAAGATCGTCTACAACGGCATTGAGAATCCTCGTTACACTACGAAAAACATCTGCACTATGGCAGACAGTTCCATCTTCGTCACTGCCACAGGAGATGGAGTTTACCGTGGCAAGAATGGACGATGGGAAAAACTCGTTCTTATGGATTCAAGCATGGCCAACTACCCCGACGTCTGGGTGGAGGGTACATGTCAGAAGCCAGACGGATCAATCATAATCTATACAGCAAGAACAATCTGGAGCAACAAATCCGGCAAGTTCAAACCACTTTTGCCTGACGCCGACAAATCACTGTCGAAAAATCCTTTACATGTCAACCACTGTGTGAGCGACGTCGACAATATTCTTTTTGCAGCCACGACAAAAGGAATCTACTATTTCAATGAAAACAATAAGTCTCTTGGCGCCCTAAGATATATTCCTATGGGTGAATATTCATCGTTGCAAATTGATCAGAACGGAATATTATGGGCAAGCGGATCGAATGGAATATTGGCAATCGACACAAAAAACAAAACCTACGAATCAGTAATGCCATCCAATGCCATTCCTTCCTACGACTACTTCACAGGCAGAGCATGTTTGTTGGCTCCAAATGGCAATCTCTACTTCGGATGCAAAGACGGATTCGTATGCATCCAACCCAACGTGAAATCCAACAGAACCGTCGGACACATGGATTTCTCGCAATTGAGTGTTTGTGGGGAAAACATTCCAGTGGGAAGCGATATTCTTCCGTCTCCATTGAATACGTTGGAAAGACTTAACCTATCGTATAATCAAAACCGTTTCTCAATAGGATTCGACTTTGTAGACTTCTCATTGGCAAACAAACTATCACCAAGATACCGTATTCCTGAACTTAGTTTGGAATGGATAAAATTAGGAAACAAACGCAGTATAGACGTCGCATACCTTCCTGCCGGTGACTTCACTATTGAGTTGGCGGCATTCTCAGGCAACGTCCCTGTGCAGCAAGTCACTCTGCCAATCACCATATCATCACCGTGGTGGAACTCAATATGGTTCTACTGCCTTGTAGCTCTTTTACTTGCAGCACTTCTCTATATTTTCTATAGAGCAAGAATGAGGAGAATGGAGGAACACCGTCGCGAATTGCAACAGATGGTGGATGAGAGAACTCGTGATTTGAACGACGCAAATGCACTATTATCAGAGCAAAAATCAGCAATCGAGGCACAGAATGAGACTTTGCTTGCCACATTGAAGCAGAAAGACCAGTTGGTGTCGGTGGTGGCTCACGACTTGAAGAATCCGATGTTTGCTATCGTCTCCACATTGAAACGAATGCTGTCTCATATCTATACTCCGGCTGAGCAACAACGTATGATTACCAAATTGGCTGACGAGTCGGAAGGTTTGCAAAACCAGATGATCAATCTTTTGCAGTGGGCCAACGGAGAAACTACACAGTCAAGCTACCATCCGTCAGAAATCGACTCCAACACATTAGTGGCTGAGGCGATCTCACTATTGACTGGTTTGGCCGACGAGAAAGAGATCAAGCTAAGTCAGGTCGGGACAGCACAGTATGCCACATGGTCGGATTCACGAATGTTCTCGGCAATCGTACGTAATTTGATCACCAATGCAATCAAGTTCTCAGACAAAGGAGAAAAGATATCTGTGGAATTATCAGAGACCGACGTCTATACCATTATCAAGGTGATCGACAAGGGAGTCGGAATGTCGAAAGAGAAAATCAAAGAAATCCTATCAGGCAAAAATACCACGTCGACTTCGGGAACAGAAGAAGAGATGGGCTATGGATTCGGATTCCGAATAGTGCTCGACTATGTACACAAGAACGATGGAGAGCTTGAGATAGAGAGTGAGATTGGACACGGCACTACGGTGACCGTCTCGTTGCCAAATTGTCCAGACGAGAAATTGGAGACGATATCGGTGGAGAAGGAGGATATTGAGTTGAAAATCAACAAGGAACTTCTTTCTGGGAAAAAGATATTGGTTGTCGACGATGATGAATTGATTCTGGAGCACATCACAGACTTGTTATCGCCTTACGTGGAAGTACATCAGGCACACGACGGCGAGCAAGGTATCGCTGAGGCTCAGAAGTATGTGCCGGATTTGATTCTTAGCGACGTCGAAATGCCAAATATGAATGGATTGGAGATGTGTGAGAAATTGACGGGAGAGTTGATCACGTCGAATATTCCACTGCTATTTCTATCTGCCAAGACAGATGACAATGTCCGAATGAAAGGACTCTCAATCGGAGCCATCGACTATATAGCAAAACCGTTTGGCGACGACGAATTGCTTGTGAAGATCTGCAATTTCTTGATGTGGCATCAGAAATTACAGGTGACGGCATTGACAAAATCATTGGAAGGAAACGAGTCGGAGCCTACAGAAAAGATTAATCCACTATTGGAGAAAATCTTACTTTTAGTAAAAGAAAACTACACCAACCCACTCTATTCATTGACTGAGTTCTGCCAGGATTTAGGAATGAGCAAGTCGACACTTTGCCGACGCCTGAAAGCCATAACAGACAAGACTGCTATGGAGATTCTTACTGAGTACCGACTCAACAAGGCAAAAGAGTTGTTGGCCGGTGGAGACAAATCAGTGAGCGACGTCGCTTATGCCGTCGGTTTTAACGATCCATTGTATTTCAGCCGACGCTTTAAGCAAGCTTTCGGAAATTCGCCAAAGGAAGCGAGATAAAAAAAGGAGGAATGATTATTCCTCCAAACTTCTCTCCAATTTTATCTTTCTGATAACCTCGTCATCAGAAAGCCATGCGACATGCTTTTTAGAGATATGAATTGCCATCACTCACGATTGATTTTTCTTTGAAACAATCTTCCATATTTTTGAAACCATATTCCTTAACCATCATTACATTGTAGTCTACATTTGCAATTGATTTAAGACACATTAATATTCAATACTTAACACATTAACAACAGTCGTCTTTACAACTTAAACAAATGATCATGCGCAATTGGACTAAGATATTAGGATGCTCATTTCTGTTTGCTATCGGAGGATCTGCGACGGCGATCACTCCCAACAAACTATTGAGCCGTGGTTTGACCGCTTACACAAGCAGCGGCAACAATACTTATATCACAGATGGAGATCTTACCAACTGGAAGCAGTGTACGGCTAAAGACATAGCCTTAAACGTAGGTTCAGGTACAACACGTCTATTTATCACTTGGGAATCCTATGGCGACTGTGCATGGGCGACCAATTTCACATCAGGTTGCAGCCACTCCGGCACTCCCCTACGCGACTTCAAAATCCTAACTTCTGCCAACTCAACAAATGGTCAAGATGGAGATTGGACAGTCGCTGCTGAGATTAAGGACAATCCGGTGATGGCACGTGGAGTGTATATCGATTTCGACGGAATGTCATGGTTTCGCTTCGTAAGTGAAAAAGAGGTAGGTCAGATTCTTGAGATCGAAGCATTCGACGCTTCCAACGGTGGAGACGACACATGGTTCTTTATGGGAACAAGTATCAGCCAGATGGGAATCAAGCAGCAAGACACTGATTCCACTACAGCCAATATCATCAACGGAAGATTCCCTAATTTCACACCGGCTATGCTGCGTGGAGGTATCGGATGCATCAACAGCAGCGAGGTTGTTGCTCATCTTGACGATTACTTGCTTTATGCTGGCAATGTTAAGCATTGGGCAATTGAGATGGGAACTAACGATGCGTGGGGAGGTGGAGATTGGAATCTTGCCAACTTCAAGCGAAACATGCAGACTATCATCGACTCTGCGAAAGCACACGGAATCGAGCCAGTCTTGGCACGTATCATCGCCACAAATGAGGCAAAAGCAGGTTGGCAGATCAACAAGAAATTCCTTGATGCAGTGGATGAATTGACAGAGAAGAATAACCTTCATCCCGGACCAGACTTTTACAGTTACTTCTTGGAGCATCCAGAATTAATCGGTTCGGACGGAGTTCATCCAAATGGTTCAACTGGTGGTGGACAAGCAATGCATCATCTTTGGGCTGAAGCATTGGCTCCATTGTATGCCGACAGCAATATTGAAAATGAAGAGCAAGACTCCACATTCTCTAATACAAAGAATGTCGCAACTGTCATGCCGTCATTATTTGTAGACGGGAATAATATCCGTATCACTGGGATCGATTCTGAAATGACGGTGGATATTATATCAACAGCAGGGACGTTGGAAGAACAGCATCAGTTACCCAACACACCTCCATTTGAGTTCACAAGCAAAGTGACTCCAGGGATACATATTATCGTGGTTAAATGGAATGGAGGCATGGCAACGTATAAAGTAACATTATAGTAACATAAACACTCAATATAACACATTTTTTCATCTTTACTACAAGAGCTCGGCCAAAGCGGCTGGGCTCTTTATGTTTGAGGATACATACGTTTTAGACCATGAATTAAGGCATAAAAAAGCCAGTCTACCAAATGATAGACTGGCTTTAATATTTAGTGAATTATCTTACTCAAATCTCTCGTAAGGAACCTTTGTCTTCTTTGTCTGAACGCTGTAAGACAACATAACCTCATGAGCAGAACCAGACAACTGAGATACATTACCGAAGTTATAGTCGAATGTATAACCGATACGGAAATTCTTGTACTCAGCACCAATCATGAAAGCGACTGGATTAGTACCAAACTTCTTGAACATATCTGGGTGATAAGTCAAACCTCCCCATAGGAAATTCTTGTAGAACAAGATTGCGTTGATTTCGGCAACTGCAATCTTCTCATGCCAAGTGTATGCCAAGGCTGGAGCCAAAACGAAGTTTTCGTTCAAATCACAGAAGTAACGTCCGTAACCGTTGATATGAAGAGCCGACTGAGTTGTAGTTGACTCATACTTCAAAAGGTGTGTTGCAGAGACACCGAACATATACTTAGGATTAGAGAACTCAAGACCGAAGTCGACGTCAGGATGAACACCGCTTTCTCTATCATTGATGAAATCGTGATCCTCAGTGATCTCAGTCACATCCTCAACAGTATACTTGCTAGCGTCGAAATAAGCGTACTGAACACCAGCACCCAATCCCATTGAAAGAACCATATCTTCACGTAGACGCAAAACGTATGCGTAAATCAACTTAGGATTGAAGCTACCCTTAGCAGGACCAAGGTCATCGTAGCTCATTGAGAATCCGAATCCGGAATTAAGATCAGTCTTAAATGTCTGGACGTTCAAGATACCAGACTTAGGAGAATCCTTGATATCAACCCACTGGAAACGGCCTAACAAGAAGGCATCGATCTGCTCGAAGTTACCGACTCCGGCTGGGTTCTTATTGATACGTGAGAAGAATTGCTGAGTCATTAGCAAATCCTGCTGTGCATAAGCAGAAACCGTGAATAGCAACGTCGCTAATACAATAAATATTTTCTTCATTTCTAGTTTTCTCCTTATTCGTTCAACAATTTTATTTCAACACGACGGTTCTGCTCGTGCTGCTCCTCCAACTCTGCATTAGGAATAACAGGAACTTCCATACCACGTCCGACAGAGATAATCAAGTTTGCAGGATAACCCTTAGCCACCAACAAGCTTCTGACATAATCGGCACGTTTCTGAGACAGCTTTTTATTGAAGTCGGCCGAACCACGAGAGTCTGTATGTCCAGAAATTTCAAATTTTCCTCCAGGGAACTCGTTCATTGCATTAAGCAACTCATCCAACTGAGCCTCATACTCAGGTTTCATATCTGTCTTTCCAAAGTCGAAGAAGAACAATACCCAGTTGAATCCCTTAGGTTCATCACAAGTAAAGTCTGGAGTCAACTCACCAGTTCTCTTAACATTGTATTTATTAGGATAGTAGATATCGAATCCACCCTTGCCACCACTACGATTAGACAAGAAATACATAGCATGAGCATTACCTACGATGTTATACTCATCTGCGCTTGTATTGAAAAGTTCACCAAGATTCTCTGGCTTACCCCAATCCTTTTCCTTAGCTCCCTTATGAGAAACGTAGATATCCATACCACCTTTACCAGTCACCTTATTACAAGCGAAATACAAAGCAGTATCAGCAACTACGAATGGATAATCCTCCTTATTCTGAGAGTTGATTTCATCGCCTACAGGTTCAGGCTTTGTCCACATTCCCTCATCATCCTTATCCTGGTCGATATACCAGATATCACGGCCACCCTTACCAGCCATAAACTCACCTGAGAAATAGATGCGTCGACCTGCACGACCGATACATGGATTAAAGAATCCCTTAACACCTGGCACATAATGGTTCCAACGTCCAATAGCCAACGATGATCCGTGTACTTCCTTAGCCTGAGCCATAGTACCCTTGATCTTAAGCTTCTTTACATCTTTCCACTTGCCATCATCTTCAGTTGCCTCGTAAAGCTCAGAATTACCCTGAGAATCCTTCTTAGAGAAATACAACTTGCCTTTGTTTCTATCGTAGGCAAAAGTACCTTGAATACCCAAGTTTGACAACTCTGGACATTCCTCAACCTGAGACAAATCCAAATCCTTACCTGGCTTGAATTTGTACGCTACATTATCTCTGAAGAATACGAAGAAGCCATCTTTGTACACAGACATTGGCTGCTCGTCTACCTTCTTATTTTCCTTAGACGAATCGAACTCATAAAAACCTGTTCCGAATCTTCGCTCGATGCCCCAAACATTAGTGGCAAGCAATGCGGAAATCACAAATGTGAAAAGTGCTTTTTTCATCGTGATTATATTTTTCATTCCCATTATTTTCTATAAACTTCAACTGTTCCCTTCAATACTCTACCGTCCTTCTTTGTCAAGACATAGAAGTATGTTCCTGGAGAAGCAAGCTCACCTCTGTAAGTTGCATCCCAACCATCAGTTCCCTCATAAACAGTTTCCTGATAACGGTTGAAGATCTTCACATCATAACCAGACATAAACTTATCATTCTTTACATTATCATTGTATGGAGTAATTACATTTGGCACTACCACATAGTCGGCAACATCAACTGTTATGATATTCGACTCACGAACACCACAGTTACCGTTCTCCAACTTAACGATGAACTGGTAACGTCCTGGCTCGTCTAACTGCCAGCTAAACTCAGATTCTGTGTTTCTCTCAAGCTCAACAGCCTCAGGAGAAACCATCTCATAGTAACGTACTCCGTCAGCAGGGATTGAATACTCAGTATTTAGCTTAACCTCATTACCCATCTGAACCTTGTCTTCCTCAGGTGCCAATGTCACATATACTCTGTGATCAACATCAATCTCTTCTGTGTATGCTGGAGTTGTCTTAACACAAACTGAATCATAACCGTAAGCAGAATAGATAATATTCTCCATTGGAGCCACGTTCAAGAAAGAGTATCCTGTATCAATCTTTGTTGTATCACCTGTGCTCCAGATGATTCCCTGTGGCTTACCTGTCAATACGTGGCAAGTCAACTTAACCAACTTGACTGTGTCTCTACCTGATGTATCCTGACAGATAGCATCCTCAGCAGCGAATATCTTCAATGTTGTATTTACCTGAACTGACACATACTCATAAGCTGTCTGTGCCGGACAGATTGGTGAATCAACATTCTCACTTGCCTTTACAGAGTACATCAAATCTCCCTGATCTGGAGTGAAGACACTTGTTGTGAAAGATCCATTCTCAACGACCTTATTCTCAACTCCGTGGTTCTCATTCCACTCCAAATATGAGTTGATTCCTTCATTCTCGTTGTTGACTGTAGCGATAAGTGAGATATCCTCACCCTTACACATGATATGTCTACCAGAAGCTAAGTCCAAAGTAACTTTGATTGGTGTTCTAGCCTCGATGTTGATATCCTGACCTTCACCCTTATACTCAGACTCTCCTTCCTTATTACATACATTGTCGTATGCTGTCACTGACAATGTGTTCTTACCTGGCTTCAAATCAAAGTTACGTACTGTGTTGTTCTCTCTGTTATCCCAGTACCACTCCCAGATGATTTCATCAGACCAAACAAACTTAGATGGGTTACCCTGAGTCAAGTTAACCTTGATTTCTGCGCTGTTCTGACCACCATGAGAAGTCTGGCCCAAACACTTAGTGTTAGGTACATCAAACTCAGATGCATCTGATGTCAAGTAGAACTTGATTGGCTTGTACACTACATAATCAGCAGAAGTTACTACATCAACTCCCTTGCTACAGATCTCGTCGTCAGTCTTGACAACCATTGTCTTGCCCAACTTTGCATTTGTCTCGTTAGTAGATGTATGAGGCTTTGTTAGAGAAGCACCGTTTGTTGTGTAAACCTTAGCGTCGTTCTCAAACCATCTTACCTCTACATTATCTTTGTCAAGTGTATTATCAACTGTCAACTCAAACTCAACATCAGAACCATCACAAACGTCTGGATTCTTAGCCTTCAATGTCAATACAATTGGAGTAGCAGCGACAATGCTCAAATCATCGTTATCGTTTGCAGAAGCAGGACAAACACCATCAGAACCAACCACTGAAATTGGGTTTGAACCTGGAGAAACTCTGAACTCACGCTTGAACACTAGATCGTCGTTGTACTTACCGTCAGACCAAGTCAACTTGCTTGGATTACCAGCTGCAACCTTAACCTCCAAGTTAACAACATTGTCAACGTTATCCTCTCTAATACATCTCTGAAGAACATCTCCATTGATATCAGCATCGTGAGCCAAAGTCAACTTGATTGGGATGAAGATATTGTATGAAACACTATCCATCACATCCTTTCCTGCATTACAGATCTCATCGACTGTCTTAACAATCATGCTCTTCTTGATCACGAAATCTGTTAGATTCTTAGGAGTATGTGATTTAGTAGACGAGCTTGATCTATCTGTATATGTCAAATCCTCAACACCGTTGTAACGCTCATACCATCTTACCTCTGGACCAGTGACCAAAGAATTTGTCACCTTCATCTTCAAATCAACTGAGGTACCATTACAGATTGAATCAGTGTTTGCATCAAGAGAGATAACAATTGGCTCCTGAGCAGTGATTACTCTAGATGTATCAGCACCTTCAACAAACTCAGCCGCACCTGTAGCGCGACATACCTCATCGTATGCCTTAACTGAAATCTTGTTCTCACCCTGAGCCACTGTCACTGGACGATTGAATACCAAACCTGGATACTGACCGTCGAACCACTCTACTGAACGAGGATTACCCTGCTCAACAGTCAATGTGACATTGATATAATCATCACCAGTCTCTTTTCTGATACACTTCTTATCGTTATCAGCATCAGTAGAAAGTGAAACGACAAGCGGAACAAATACATCAAACTTAACCGAATCAGAGACTGGTTTGCTAGGGCTACAGATCATATCCATCACCTCAACCTTGATGTTCTTTGTCACCTTCTCCTTTGTCGCATTTACAGGGACGTATGAGTAATCCTTATCCGAACCAAGAAGAGATGTTAGAGCCGCACCATTCTCGTAGAAGCGAGAAGTGATTGTATCAGCCTTCAAAGTATTTGTCAACTTGACATTCAAAGTGATTGTATCATCCTTACAAATCTCCTCCTTATCCTCTGTCAACTTAACAATAAGTGGCTTTCTTGCATTGATAACTGTAGTATCAGATGTCGCAACACCATCATTTTTGTAACATACCTCATCAAGAGCAGTTACTGAATATGTATAGATGTTATTCTCAGTCAAACGATCTACAAATGTCTTCTCAGTACCCTGTCCGATCAATGTAGAATCATTTGAACCATCTTTTCTATACCAGAAATATGTTGTGACCTTCTCGTTTGCGTAAGAAGGAGTTGATCCTTCTGCATATACTTTCTCAACCTTCAAGTCGACGCGAGATGAGCTCTCTCCATCAGTTGGCAAACAAACGTTGGCAACCTTCTTGTCAGCACCCTCAACATCAACTGTCAAGTTCAAGCTGTAGCGACGGTAGATGCTGAAATCAGCAGACTTTGTCGTAGGACAATAACCTGTAGCGCTACCAGTAACAATAACTGTATTGTCGTATAGTTCAGGAGTCGACTTCAAGACATTAAACTCTGAACCTGTCTGTTCTCCCAAATTAGAACCTTTAAGTGTCCATACGTATTCGATACCACTTGTTGGGTAAACATCTACAGCCGAAAGGTTTTTATCAAACTCACAATAGAATGTGTCGTTAAGGATATCGAAATCCAAATCATCATATTTAGTGATTGACACTATCTGAGTATCCGAACAAAGGTTACCCTCAGATGTAGCCAACATATAAATTGTATCAGACTTGTTGTTTGACTTCAAGATTGACTCTGGAATCACAAACACTACCTTATCCTTATTGATACTTACGATTGAGTCATTAACAGTCAAAGTATTTCCAGAATAATCGAACCACTCAATAGATGGACGACCGTTAGCATCAGCGTCAACCTTGATTGTATCACCAATACATCCAAACAAATCCAAGTTCTCACCCACTGGATTAAACTTAACGTGGAAGTCTTCAGAAATAGCGTAAGTGTACTCACAACTTGGTTTTGCAATTCCGTCAGTTACCACCTTGACGATTGTCTCCTTAGAGTTACCAACGACAACACGGAACTTAGTATCACCGTTAAACTCACTCTTGTTAAGCGTGATGTCCATATCTTCCTCCTCAGTGATTGCTGACTCAGTTGACTCAGAAGTCTTAGGAAGGTTAACCCACTTCTCTGTTGCTTCGTCGAAATACTGGAACAAATAGTAAGGAGTTGGAATATAGTTCTTAATACCTGCACGGTTAAACGCAGACAATGTCAAATCTCTAGACTTACCACAAATCACAACATTATGAGCATCTAGAATCTCATTACTTGTAACTTCTGCCTTAACCTCGATCTCAGGGAAACAAACCTTAAGTGAGATGTCATCAAGCAAGATATCATTACCACTACCAGAAGCGGCGTTGTTTGTAATCTTCAATGTGTATTTCTTTGAACCCTCTGTATTGTCACCCTTCGACAATGGGAACAATGCAGTCAAGTTCGACCATGAGTTAGCACCATAGTCTCTTGTGATTACATCACCAGACTCGATAGAAGTAAGCACCTCTGTTCCACCCTGCTCATAGATATCCATACGGATGTTTACTGGAGCACCACCGTTAGACAACGACTGAGCATTACTTACAAATGCAGAGAACAACACCATCACATTAGCACACTCACCTGTGATCTCGAAATCTCTCTCATAAATAACCTTGTCCAACACATCGGCACAGTTTACCATCAACATTGCACCTAATGAAGAACCGTCGGCACTACCTGTATGGTCTGAACCATTCCAATAGTCATTTGCTGATCCGTCTGTCTTTGAACCTCCGTCAGCCATAGCTGGATTTGGCACAAATGCGTAATATCCATCCTCTACACGGTAACCATTTTCACACCAACACTGGAACGGCATTGATGAAGCAGGTTTGCTCCAACAATTCTCTGTATTTCTTACTGGGCCATACTCATCCTCTGGCAAACGCTTGATTCTTGGATCTGTCAATGCGAAGTCATGCTCCTTGATAAATCCATTCTGATCATCCATCCATTTCACACTGCTTGGCAAACTTGCATCAACAGTTTCGATAGCATCCTGGTCTGTGACTGTACCATCCACATATTTTACATAATGGTACTCATTGCCCTTGAAATATCCGAAATCATCAAAGAACAACTCCTGAACCGCATCTTCTTTATCTGGAGAATATACCAAACGGAAGATAAACTCCTTCTTCAAAGTAACAGTTGTAAATGTTCCGTCAGAAGCAGGAACCTCAACGTCGACTTCAACTTTCATCCATCCACTTCTATCTGCGTAGAAGTTCCAAGATTGTTTATCTTCATTAAGAATTGCTTCCTCTAGCGTCTTATAACTGTTTTTACCACCTAGTGGCTTATACGAAATCTTAGGATTTGAAACATTAGAAGATGGAAGATCAACCATCTTGATAACTACATCACGCCAAGATGGAACCTCTTTTTCTGTCTTATTGATATTTCTTACTCCTTCTCCTACAATCTCAACATTAAATGTTGGTTCATTAAGGCTAAGTGTTATCACATTTGACTTAACTGTATGTGTTACATCTGAAGCATCCACATACGTTCCTTCACACTTAATATACTTAATATCAGACAATGCTGTGTACTCGAAATCTTTTTCAGTATTTGTTGAGCTTGGGTTAATCCAAGTCTCGCCATCTTTACTGATCTTCCAAGTATATGTAGGCTCTGCACTTGCGTCAGATATACAAGGAAGTGATGTGAACTTGATTTTTGATCCTATATTAACGGACTTCAACTTCGAATCAGTTGAAATCATAATCATCTCATAATTGTCTGGAACTGTCTGCGATACAACAACTGGATCTTTTGAGATATCCAAATAAAAATCTCTCAATTCACTTGAACCAGGAAGTGTGAACTGACACAAACCTCCTCCATGAAAATCATCTTCAACTTCTAAAAGAGATGTACTGATTAAAGAATTAACTTCTTTGATTCCTCCCTTTACATTTGAATACTTGATTGCAAACTTTGCGTTTTCCGCAGTTGGTTTAACGTAGACATGATATACCGCACCACATGCGTCGTAAGGAGTCACTCTTGACTCTGACTCTGACACCTGGTACCAACTCTCTACAATAAAATCTTGAGATTTTGCCGTTTGCAAAAACGTACACAACACTACGATTAAAGAAAATGCCTTTCGCAAAGCATTAGGACCGGACTTTTTATAAGATATTAAGTTTTTCATATCTTAGATATTAGATATCTTTTTTGTTTTGTTTTTCTATTTTCATACTTTCCTTAGAGCAGGACACACTCCAAAGCGGTCGCTAAAATAGCAAAAAAACATAACATTTAAAGTTTATTAACGATTATTTCTTTTTTATTGCAGACAAAAAACTATCTTTTATTGCTTAACAACATATTATTCAAATTAATTCGCAAAAAAGTACTAAATTTAGTTAATACAACAATAAAGAATAAATATGCATTATTGTGAATATTGAAATTGCGAACATGAATAAAAAAAGACGAGGATATGACCTCGTCTTCTCGAAATATTGAAATTCTTGATTATCTGAAATATTTTCCGATCACTGGCAGCGACGACGCTGGGAAATCTCTCTTGAACAATATGACAATGTAAACTATAAGCAGTACCGTCGACATTAGCATTCTGAGAAACATGCCCTCTGGTGCAAAGAAACGGAATATCGCATACAATCCCAACGCAAGTACAAAGTAGATTGCCATACTCTTGTTGTCGTAGTCGATAGGGAAATATTTCTGCGACATTATATACGACACAATTGTCACAACCATATAACATAGGAATGACGCGATTGCAGATCCATAGTAACTGAATTCTGGAACCAACGCAATATTTACCACCAACGTGATCACCAATCCGATTGTAGACAGAATTGCTCCCCAGTGTGTGCGGTCTGTCAACTTATACCATATTGACAGATTGAAATAGATTCCCTGCAACAGATAGGTAAGCAATACCAATGGCACCACAGTCATACCGATTCTATAGGCCGGAGAAACCAACAATGCAAACAGATCAATAAACAACGACATTCCCAATGCTATCAGCAATGCGAAAATAACATAATATTTCATCGCCAACGCATACTGCACTTTCTTATCCTCACCCTTACTCTGAGCAAACACAAATGGTTCGTAGGCATAACGGAATGCCTGAGTAAAGACCATCATAACCATCGCCACTTTGAAACAGGCTCCATAGATTCCAAGTTCTGACTCTGCCACAGCTCTGTCTGGCATCAAGTATGGGAACAAGATCTTGTCGATTGTCTGATTCATGATTCCTGCGATTCCAAGCAACAACAATGGCAACGAATAGCCAAGAATCTTTTTTAGCAACTTTGCATCTGGCTTCTTTGCCTTACGTATCTCTGGCAACAAAAGCAATGTCACGAAAAGAGTGGAAATGAAATTAGAAATGAAAATATACCCCACTCCATAATTTTCATTGTAGAATGGAAGATCAACGCCCCAATCGTTCTTCATCTTTGGACAAAGAATCAAGAAGAACAAGTTCGCTCCAATATTGACAAGGATCATCAACAATTTGAAAATAGCAAACTTTCCTGCCTTATTCTCATATCTTAAATAAGCAAAAGGAATTGTGCCGACGGCATCAATCGCCACTATGATTCCCATCATAGTCACGTATTCCGGATGCGACGGATAGCCTAACCAATTAGCAACGTCACCAGAGAATAGCATAACCAAAACCGCAAAAATGGTAGATGTTGTGGCGACGGAAGTGAGCACTGTGCCAAACACTTTCTGTGCATCTTCACCCTCTTTATTAGCGAAACGGAAAAAACCAGTTTCCAAACCGTATGTGAGAATCACAAGCAATAATGCAGTCCACGCATATAGATTTGTGACTACTCCATATTCTGCACTGGATGTTAGGATATAAGTGTAAAGTGGGACAAGCAACCAGTTGAGGAACTTTCCAAGGATGTTGCTAATGCCGTAGACAGCCGTCTGACGGGCAAGATTTTTCATTTCTGCCATTTTCTTTGTTCTTTGTTTGGCACAAAATTACTCATTTTTGGAATTAGACGCAATCTGTAGGAGAGAAAATCAGGTTTCAAGTTTCAGATCAACTATCAACTATTAACCATTAACTATTAACTTCTTCCCCACTCGCTCCGTCACGGAACGCACCAGGGGCAACACCAACACTCTCCTTAAATACACGGTTGAAATGCTGGACATTATTATATCCCACAGAGAATGCAATCTCAGAAATTTGCATCGTCGTCTCCTTTAATAGACGCTTCGACTCTTCAATTCTAATAGTGTTAAGATATGCCTTGAAAGATTTTCCAGTTGCAATACGGATCTCCTCCGATGTTTTGTCTTCTGTCATCGACAATGCTTTTGCAATATCAGCAAGTTTTAATTCCGGATTAGGATAGTTCTTGCCAATGAAAGTAAGGATTTCCTCCTTCAAATTAGTTGTTTCTTTCTCTGTCTCTAGTTTTTCGTAAGGCACATAAACGACCTGCTGCTGTTGAGATTGTTCTTGAGTCTCATTTTCAGAGTTTTCCTTCTTGAAATTGTTGCGACGAAGATAAAGAGCAACTATGGCCAAGATTATCCAGAACGCAAACATCATTTTTATTGCATTATTCAAACATGCATTGTCTGTGTTTGGAACAAGGCGAAGCGATTTAACCTTTATCTTATGTTCAACATCCTTTTCATTGGAATTGTCCGCATAAAGTCTGATGATATTTACATTCTCATATCTCAACTTTTCGATGCCAGACCACTGTGGATATTGCGCATACCACCACTCTGGGATCTTCGCTTCATTTATATGAGAAGAGACCTCAAATCTTCCTTTCTTTGACAAAAAAGAATAGACTGCAGTTGGGTAAGCCTTACCCTTTACTCCAAAGTCTAATTCCTCTTGTAATCTGAAAGAAAGACGCAAATCTTCATCACTTTCGACCACAGTCTCAATCAAATAATCATCTACTGGGAATGGAGAGAAATCGGGATGATGCACTTCCAAAGCTACATAAGGATAGGTAATAGACGAACTTAGTGTGAATGTCATATCCACACCGTCGTCGCTCTTATTTATCTTACATTTGGAATTTCCGCCACTCATTGAATCAACCTGAACAAACAGCTCAGATTTATTTTCCAACAAATCAATGGTCGGTCTCAATGTAGACAAATAGATTATCCCGACTAAAACAGCCGGAATTACTGCCATAATAGCGATTTTTGTCCAATACTTGCCCTTTGTGTTTTCCATAGTCATGGCAAATATATAAAAAAAGGACAAATGCCAAACGTTTAGAACACTATAATTTAAAAAAAGAAGCCAGACAAAACTGTCTGGCTCATTCTTCACATCATTAACCTCACGGCCGATGATGCACATATATACTCAATCTAACACATTATTCTATTTTCAATTTTGATCAGTTTTCGTTTTCAACTGACATTGCAAAGATAGACATTATCAGCGAAATCAATTAAACATTTCAAAGCCATCCAATTGATATTTTCCGAAAACCTGAAACAAAAGTATATCTATAGAGACAAAAAAACACGGTGAAATGGTGCTTTATTTTTACATGAAGAGATATTCCAAGATTGTGATTAAAAATTTAAAGACTGCCTAACATGGTCAGACAGTCTTTTTTTATTCAACCGATTATAAATATTTACTTGATGTTCTCGCGAGCCTGATTCAAATACTTCAACATTCTGTCGTAGTCTTTGCTCTCCACGATCTTCTGCAGCTCTGCAAGCTGTTCTTGAATTAGTGCAAGCTGCTTTGACGAATTAGGATTGAACAGAATCTCTGAGATCAAGAAATTGTCCTCCGATAACACTCCCTCTGCAATTGCCATGTGGCGCTTGAATGTTGTGCCCGGTGCATCCTGATGCTTCATAACTGATGCAAATGCTAATGTCGACGCAAAAGGAATCGACAAGCAGTATGCCATTGTCTCGTCGTGCTCCTCAAATGTGTATTCGAAGATATTCAAGTGCAATGATGCATACAACTCTCTGAAGAACGCTTTGCCCAAGCAATCGCCCTCTGCAATGATGATGGCGTTCTGTGTGCGTAGATCAGAAAGGCTTGCGAACGTTGGTCCGAACATCGGGTGTGTTGAGACATAGCGGAAACCACAGTTAGCATAAAACTTTGGCAACGTTGTCTTCACTGACGAGATATCGGAAATGATACAGTCTTTTGGCAAAAAAGGCATAACCTCCTCAAATGCCTGGAGTGTATACTTCACTGTCACTGCGTTGATGAGAAGCTCTGGTTTGAAGTCTCTCACCTCCTCAAGCGAAGTCATACGCTGTGTGTTGAACACAAAACGCAATCTCTTTGGATCTTTATCGTATAGCGCGACGTCGTGCTTCATGCAAAGTACATCTGTTAGGAATGTACCCATTTTGCCTGCACCTAAAATTAAAATACGCATCTTCTTTAGTTAATAGTTAAGAGTTAATGGTTAATAATTAATTGTTTTCATTGTTGGCAACTATTAACTATTCACCATTAATTATTAATTACTTATTCATAATCTCCATCTGCTGACGAACCGACTCAGCGTGGATAGCCTCAAATACAGTGTTTAGGAACTCCTCGTCCATCGACATCGACTTACCGTCGGCAACTCTTTTCGAGATGATCTCATCGTAACGCTGGCTCTGAAGAATTGGCATGTCGTGCTCTTTCTTATACTGACCCATCTCACGTGAGATACGCATTCTCTTAGCCAAAATCTCTAGGATAGACATATCTATTTCGTCGATCTGCTTACGTAGAGCATTGATGTTCTCTGTCGACGCGTTAGTTGTGCGGACAACAAGGCTGTTCAAAATCAATGCAAGCACATCTGGAGTGACCTGCTGTGAAGCGTCTGACCATGCCTTGTCTGGATCACAGTGACTCTCTACGATTAGTCCGTCGAACTGAAGGTCCATAGCCTGCTGGCAAAGTGGAGCGATAAGGTCGCGTCGTCCTGAGATATGGCTTGGATCACAGATGATTGGCAATTCAGGAAGACGACGGTGCAACTCGATTGGAATATGCCACTGTGGAAGGTTACGGTAAAGTTTCTTATCGTATGAGCTGAATCCACGGTGGATTGCACCAAGCTGAGTGATACCAGCGTTGTTCAATCTCTCCAAAGCTCCAATCCACAACTCCAAATCTGGGTTTACTGGATTCTTAACCAACACTGGGATATCAACTCCCTTCAATGTGTCGGCAATCTCCTGCACTGCGAATGGATCGGCTGTTGTACGTGCACCTACCCAAAGAAGGTCTATGCCATACTTCAATGCCAACTCCACATGCTTTGCTGTAGCAACCTCTGTAGAGACGTACATTCCAGTCTCCTTCTTTACTTCGTGCATCCACTCCAATGCTGGCTCTCCGTTTCCTTCGAAACCACCTGGTTTTGTACGTGGCTTCCAGATTCCAGCACGGAATATCTTGATACCCTGAGCGTGTAGCTGACGGGCTGTATTTAGAGTCTGCTCTTCTGTCTCTGCGCTACATGGACCTGCGATCACCATTGGACGGCTTTCGTTAGCTCCTGCTAAATTTATCTTTTTTAGTTCCATATATCAATCTCCTTCTTATTACATTTTCAAATTATCCTTGATTCTCTGAAGTGCCTCGGCAAGTTTCTCCTCTGTCGCACACAACGACAAACGGATATATCTGTCTCCGTTGCTTCCGAAGATGAATCCTGGAGTCACGAACACACGGCAATCGTAAAGAATCTTGTCTGCCAACTCCTCACAACTCTTGCAAGATGCTGGAATCTTTCCCCACATGAACATACCGACCTGTGTCTTATCGTATGTGCAACCAAGATAGTCAAGAATAGCCTCAGCGTATTTTCTTCTTGCTCTGTAGACTGTGTTGATGCTGTCGTACCACTCCTTGCCTGCAGCCAAAGCCTTAGCCGCAGCCATCTGCATTGGCTTGAACATTCCCGAGTCGACGTTGCTCTTTGCCTTCAACACGTATGAGATAAGCTCTGGATTTCCGGCAAGCATACCGATACGCCAGCCTGGCATATTAAGAGCCTTACTTGTTGAGTTCAACTCGAAACAGCACTCCTTTGCACGTGGCACAGAAAGAATACTCATCGGATTATCATTCAAGATAAAGCTGTATGGATTATCGTTAACGATGATGATATTGTGGCGAAGACCGAAGTCGACAAGCTTCTCAAATGTCTCACGGCGAGCATTTCCGCCAGTAGGCATGTTAGGATAGTTGCACCACATCATCTTCACACCTGTCAAATCCATCTTCTCAAGTTTCTCGAAATCTGGCTGCCAACCGTTCTCCTCACTCAAATCGTAGTTGATCATTCTTGCTCCGATAATCTTGGAAGCAGAAGTGTAAGTAGGATAACCTGGGTTTGGCACCAACACACCGTCGCCTGGATTGATGAAAGTTAGAGACAAGAAAAAGACACCCTCCTTAGAACCGATCAAAGGCAAAATCTCCTTGTTTGGATCAAGGTCGACGTCATACCAACGCTTGTAGAAATCCGAGAATGCCTTACGTAGTTCAGGAATACCCTGATACGACTGGTATCCATGAGCGTTTGACTGGTGTGCCACTTCGTTAAGGGTGTTAAGAGCCTCTTCCGACGGCATTCTGTCGGGGCTACCGATACCCAAACTAATAATATCTTTTCCTTGTGCATTCAATTCAGCCACTTCTCTAAGCTTCTTTGAGAAGTAATATTCCTGAATCTCTAAAACTCTATCAGCCGGTGTGATATTCATATTGTTTTTTGTTTCTTTGTTTTCGTAAATGTTATCGTCAACGCCAACGTCTTCGTTTTCGTCTTCGTTATCGTTTTCGTTAAATAGTCTGTCTGCCCTCACGGTATTCACCAAGGATAATCAAATCCAAAGTCAATGGTTGGAAAGCCTCAAGACTCTGCTTATATTTCAAGTAGTCCTCAAAACGAAGGTCTACATAGAACTCATACTCCCACTCACGACCGATGATCGGCATAGACTGGATCTTAGTAAGGTTCATTCCGTAATATGACATGATTGAAAGGACTCTTGCAAGGCTACCCTCGTCGTGAGGAAGACGGAATACAAGAGATGCTTTGTTAGGAGTCTGGTCCTTCTTGATCTCATCCACTGTCCAAGGATCAGAGATTACCAAGAAACGAGTGAAATTACGCTTGTTTGTTTCGATACCTTTAGCAAGGATTTCAAGACCGTAGATCTCAGCTGCCCATTCGCTACATACGCCAGCCTTACCCATAGCCTGCTCGCGAGCGATCATCTTAGCCGACGACGCTGTATCGTCCCACTCGACAGCTTTTAGGAATTTGTGGTCCTCAAGGAAGTTGCGGATCTGCATCAAGGCAATCGGATGAGAATAAACCTCCTTAATCGACTCAAGCTCCTGACCAGGCATGGCCACAAGGTTATGGCGAATACGGATCTTCTGTTCTCCAGCGATTTTAAGTCCGCTCTCTTTAAGCAAAATGTGATTCTGAAGAAGGCTTCCTGCTATAGTGTTCTCAATAGCAAGAGTGGCGATGATACCCTCTCTCTTTACTGTCTCGAAAAGTTCCTCGAATGTCTCGCACTCCACAGCGTCGATCTCTTCACCCTGGAAGAACTCGCGCGCTGCGATCTCGTGGAAGCATCCCTTAACTCCTTGAATTGCTACTCGTTTCATCTCTAATTCACAAAAAATCCCACATTCAAACGAATGCGGGATTATAAATTTGATAAGTTATATCTTAACACAACAAAATCCCGCTCTTACCTTCTAAAGTAAAAGAATAGAAAATAATAATATGCGAAAAATCGTTGCTGCATTGTTTCTTTCTATTAACGTGGTGCAAAAGTACTCTTTAATTTACTTATACACAACTATATGCAATACTTTTTTGATTATAGGGTATTTTTGGTATATTTAGTACAATATCATTAATCAAAACGTCATATTTTGCATAAAATAAATATCAATATTACCTTTTGAAATTTACCATTATAACATAAAATACCATTATTCCCTACAAAAAAGTAACATTTTACGGACAAAAATTATAAGTTTTTCACAAAAAAATAGAGACACACCTCTGTGTATCTCTACAAAAAGAGAAAATAACGATTATCTGACTATAATCTTCGTGCTCTTGTTCCCGTCGATAGTCAGGATATAGGCTCCTGCTCTCAAATTAAATGGATAATTATATTGTGTAGACGCGGATGTCACTTCATTGCCAGAGAATGTGAAGATGCTGACGGTATGGGTTTCATTATCCATAAAGACAATTCGGTCTGCAAGAATCTTGAAATTGTCTGACGTTTTATTCCTAACTGAGGAGTCGCTGTATACAGCAGTGAAATGCTCATCATGGTTTTGCATGACATAGACGTAAAGATTGTTTAGAGAAACGACGTCGCCAGAGGAATTAATCCAAAAACATTTATTGTTCTCATCCACTCCATAGCTTTTCAATGTCACGTTGATTCCTTCTGGGAATGTGGCTGATCGAGAAATCGACGACACCAAGCTGTCATCGTCCGCTTCAAATGTCACATCGTATCTTGGAGTTGTAGCCTCAGCCAAAACTTTAAGTCTCTCATCCGACGACTTCTCTATCTCCTCCACTATGAATCTTGCGTAGTCCGTGGCTCCAGTCTCCTGCAAATGCACATTATCCTTTTTGCCGTCGATATAATTCTCATATTCACCTGGCTTATAATTATTGTGGCGATAGAAGGTATTGTACTCTTTACCCTGCTCTTCTGCTAGATTGTAACCATAATTATAGAGGTCGAAGAAAGGAGTATCGTACTTTTCAGCAGCCTGACACATCGCTTTAGGATGAGCACCATAAGAATCCTTTAAAAATCCTTGAGCACTCCATGAATTTTCGTTGACAGTAGACAACAATACCGGTGTCGCGCCTTTTTCTCTTGCTGCACTACAGAATATACCTAAATAGTCGATGAATTCATCTGTAGTAGTACACCATGTGGCGAATGTGTTGGAATCATTGGCACCAAAGGAAATGAACAGATAATCTCCACTATTGATGTCTGCAATCACATCCGACCAATGCTCATTATAATAACTTTTAGTGGTAGTTCCTCCCACTCCTCTATTGTCAACAACAACTTTGCTGCTGTCAAAGAAATGCTGGAACACAGCACCCCAACCCATACATGGATACCAATTGGGCCCCCAATTCTCAGTTGTACTGTCTCCAATGATGAAGACTCTTGTAGCTGCAGATACTCCAAATGAAGCCACAAACATACTTACCGCTAACAACAAACGTTTCATATAAACACTTCTATATATTCCAAAATAATAAATTATCTAGTAAAATTAAATAGTTTACCGTTTCTAACATAAACAGTTCCTATTTGTGGATTGTTAACCTTTCTTCCCCAGACATCATAGATCACATCATCATGAATTTTAGTCATAACACAAGGCTTGACACCTGATGATTCTTCGAATGATCCGTAATATTGATCAAGATAGGTTAATCTATAATCCAAAAACTCATAGATGAATTTCTTTTCGTTCTCAAAATCAAGATCTATTTCTTTTTTCCCTCCCCACTTACTATACTCTCGCTGAGAAGCTCCTGCTTTTTCAAACATTAACCAATAGTTATCAAAACGAGATTTGATACTATCTACAGAAAGAATGTTATTTCGTAAATCAAAATAGCGTTTAGCTACATTTTCCATAAACGACTCATCTAAAGTAATCATTCTATTTACATAATATGGAGAATAGAAATATACTCCATCGTAGGAGGATTCCAATTCCTTAGCATTCCAACTTCTTCCAAACGAGGCATCCATATCCCATGGAGCAAACGACATCTTCTTGTCTTTTGTTATATCATATATATAATAAAACTGGTTTTTCCCTCTATTATCCATAGCACTTATCACATTCATTAAAATGTGAAGATCCATAATGACAGGGACGTCAAAATGAGAAGCGTATTCTGCAACAAATTCCTCATTTGTCGAATCAATCACAAACTCTTCCTTTTCGACTAACGGTTCCCAATCTGTAAATCCATCTTCATCGACATCTGGATATTTTGCTTCAAAACCTTGATAAATAGAGCTATCATTAAAATACTCTTCCGGATCATCATCAAAACAAGTACCATACCAATCAAATCCTTTATATAGAACCCCTCTAACCTCTCCATCTTTCATTTTTTTTAGTTTAAGTTGTTTACGGTCCATCTTTTCACTTAAATTATAAATTCCCCAATACGCATCATTTAAATATAGCTCAACAAATCTACCGTCTATTCCTAATCTTGCTTTGGGTTCTTTATTTGAATAATAAGGTTTAACATTCATAGAATTCCAAATGTCAAAGGCAACGCGATTACGCATTCTAGCTTTATCTACTGCCATCGCATCAAGAATCCAATTATTGTCTTTTCGCAATCCAAATAAACTAGTATCCAATTTATTACCATTAGAATCTACTAATTTGATAGCATAACTTCTTTTTTCATAATTTAATGAGGACGCTCCTCTATATTTTGCATATATTTCAAATGTATCAGTCTTATCAAGTCCTTCATAAACTATAAATCTTCCTTTTGCATATTCTTTTCCAAAATCACCATACATTTTTATTACTGGCAAGACTGCTTCTGCCTCCAAATCATTTGCAAGCAAAAATAAAAGACACGGTAGAAGCAGTTTGATAATTATATTGTTCATATTTAATAAAACACTATACTTTTCATTTGTTTTTACTACAAACAAAAAACAATATGATGATATAGATGCAAAAATAACATATATATCAACATAAAAAAAAATCCAATACAAAATCCCTTAACTACTTTGTAAATAATTCTAGCATATATGCCATCCTACTAATTTTCCTACACCTACATTCTTCCCAAGAAATGTAAGCATTTGTAACATCACATTAACATTATAAGAAAAGTGTTTCACATTAAAGTTTAAACTCCTAAAATTCATATTTATATGTTTGATTTCCCGAATTCATTTTTTTACGTTTGCCACATCATATATTACACAAACTACCATATCTACATGAAAAACAAGTACACAAAAAGGATGCACTTTTCTCTGCATTCACTTTCCAAAGCAGCCGTAGTTTCTGCTTTGCTCTTGCCTTCAGGATTGCCAACTTTATCTTTTGGCCAATCTTGGACTGAATGGGATGGCAATCCAAAAACTTATGGCGTGAATACGTTGAAGCCTCATGCGACGTCGATGCCTTACTCTTCTGTGGAAGAGGCTATCAAAGGCAAGAGGAAAGCGTCGCAGTGGTATCAGACGTTGGCCGGCACATGGAAGTTCTTCCACGTCGACAAACCTTCTCAGCGCAACGATCAGTTTTTCAAAGTTGGTTACGACCTTACTGGCTGGGATGAGATTCCTGTACCTAGTTCTTGGCAGGTGCTCGGCTACGACCATCCTATCTATTCAAATGTGATCTATCCTTGGAACGGTGCAGACTGGATGATTAGTCCACCAGCCGCACCAAAGAATTTTAATCCTGTAGGTCATTATAAACGCAAATTCAATATTCCCGCAAACTGGAATGGCAAACGTATCCGTCTGCATTTCGAGGGCGTCGAGTCGGCATATTATGTCTGGGTAAACGGCAAATACGTTGGTTATAGCGAAAACTCATTCACTGACCACGAGTTTGATGTGACAGACAAATTAAATGCGTCTGGCGATAACGAGATCGCTGTGCAGGTGTTCCGTTGGTGCGACGGTTCTTGGCTTGAGGACCAGGATTTCATCCGTCTTGCAGGAATTATGCGCGACGTCTATCTCTACGCCACTCCTAAGACTCATATCCAGGATTTCCAAATCAACGCCACTCTTGCTTCTAATTATAAAGACGGAGTGTTGAATACAACTGTCTGGGTGGACAATTTCGACAAAACAACAGAATCGTCACTCACTGTTGAGCTTGGTCTTTACGATAAATCCGGCAAAGAGGTGTTTGCTCCACAAAGCAAGCCTATCTCATCTATTGAGCCAGGCAAAGAGGCAAGAGTTGATTTTCAAATCAATGTGTCAGCTCCAAAACTGTGGTCGGCAGAACATCCGAATCTCTACTCCGCTGTGATCTCATTGAAGGACGCAAGCGGAAAGACTGTTAACGTGGAGAGTGCAAAAGTGGGATTCCGTAAGGTGGAACTAAAGAAAGATGCCAACGGAATCACTCGTTTCTATGTCAACAACTCACCTGTCATCTTGCGTGGAGTGGACCGCCACGAGATTGATCCAGATAATGGTCGTGTGATGTCGGATAAACTTATGGTCGACGACGTTATTTTGATGAAGAAATTCAACATCAACGGATTGCGTATGTCCCATTATCCAAATGATCCTCGAATGTACGATATATGCGACAGTTTGGGAATCTACGTGATCGACGAGTGTAATGTGGAGTCGCATGGTGCAAACGACAAACTTCCAAAGAGTGACGACAACTGGCGTCCTGCTTGTTTGGAACGTATGTCTGCAATGATCCAACGTGATAAGAACCACCCTTGCGTGATCATCTGGTCACTTGGTAACGAGGCTGGTTATGGCGACGTCTTCAAATCTATGAAGGATTATGCTCATCAGGCCGACAACACTCGCCCAGTGCATTATGAAGGCGACAACAACAATGCCGACGTGCAGAGCTGTATGTATTGCGATCCATGGGGTGTGCAGACATATAACAACAATAATAAACCATTCATGCTTTGCGAGTATGAGCATGCTATGGGAAACAGTGTAGGTGAGATTCAGAAGTATGTGGATGCATGGTATGGCAATCCTCGCACATTCGGTGGATTCATCTGGGATTTCATTGATCAAGGTTTGCGACGTGGGGATTCCCAGTATTTCAACTATGGTGGATTGTGGGGTGATAGACCAAACGACGATAACTTCTGTGCCAACGGACTTGTATTCCCTGATCGTGAGTTGCAGCCAGAAATATGGGAGGTAAAACACGCATATCAGAATATTTGGGTAAAGGCTAAAGACGCCGCTGCTGGCAAGTTCACTATCACAAACCGTTTTGATTTCACAAACATCAACGATATCGCAGAAGGTGTTTGGAGTCTGAAGGAAGACGGAATTGAGATCGCAAGTGGAACTATCGACGCGTCGTCGACAAATATAAATCCACTTTCCTCTAAGGATATCACATTGGACTACAAGAAGCCAAGCAACGTGAAGGCTGGCTCATCATACGTGCTTGATTTTGATTTCCGTTTGAAAACAAATCAGTCTTGGGCTAAGGCCGGGCACAGCATCGCACACGATCAGATCAGTCTCAACTTAGGTCAGGGCAACTCACCGAAGATCAACATCTCATCTCTTCCTAAGCAAACATCAAACGAATCCAATGGTGTGCTAAAAGTGACAGGCGAGGATTTCTCTGTTGAGATCAACACTAAGACCGCCACAATCACCAACTACACAAGCAACGGTGTTCAGCTGATTAAGGACGGCCCTGTGCCAAACTTCTGGCGTGCCACTACGGATAACGACCGTGGTAACAAGATGGGCGACCGTTGTAAGGAGTGGAGATACGCAGGTAGCAAACGAGTTGTCAACTCATCTAATGTGACTAAGGTTTCTGATCAAGAGACTCGCGTCGACTTCAAGATCTCACTGCCAGAGGCAGGATCATCAGCCATGACTATGAGCTACACAATCTATGGAAGCGGCGATATCATCGTGGAATACACATTGAGCCCAGACGGCAGTCAGGATGAGATCCCTAACATCGGAACGCTATTCACAGTGCCTGGTGGATTCGAGAGATTCACATATTTGGGCCGTGGACCTCACGAGAACTACTTCGGTAGAAACGCAAGCGCATTCGAAGGATTGTATAATACCCTTGTCGACTCTACTACTATTAAATATATGAAGATTGGAGAGACAGGTCAGCGTACAAATGTTCGTTGGGCTGCACTTACCAACTCAGTTGGAGTAGGATTGATGGTGGTAGGTTCGCCATTTATGGAGGTCAACGCTCAGCATCACACTCCAGAGGATTTGGAGAAAACTGTTTATCCTTGGGATTTGAAGAACAATGCCGATATCACTCTTCGCGTCGACCTACAGCAGCAGGGACTTGGAGGAGTAAACTCTTGGGGAGCCAAGCCACAGGGAGATCAGATGATGCTACCTAAGAAAGACTACAGCCATAAGTTTAGAATCTGTCCGTTGAAGGGCAAGGTGGATAATCTATCGGAAGTGGCAAAACTTGGATTCAAGAACCTCTCTACAAGCGACAAGGTAATCGACTATCCTGGAATCAATTTTGAATTGCCAGAGCAGAAACCATTCGACGAGCCAATCGCAATTCCTGGAACATTGGAGGCAGAAAACTATGATGAAGGAGGAGCCGGACTTGCGTTTATGGATAATGACGCTGCAAATCAAGGTGGAGAATATCGTAACGACGACGTGGATATCACATCAATCAACGACGGAGGCTATGCAGTAGGTTGGACAGCCAAGGGAGAGTGGCTTGAGTACACAGTGGATGTAGAGAGCACAGACACCTACGCATTGGAGTTGAGAGTGGCATCTGGTTTGGAAGGTTCAGGGTTCTCACTACTGATCGACGGCAAAGCAGTCACAGACAAGATTGAAGTGCCACAAGGTAAAGATTGGGAGACATACCAGACAATCACCGCGTCGACAAGCGAAATCACAAAAGGCAAACATATCTTGAGATTGTTGATTGAAGGATCATACGTCAATATCGACTGGATTAAATTCAAGTCGACGACGCATACCGACGTAATCTCAATCACAAGCGACGACGTGATTCCAAGCGGTAAATATCAGTTGTATGATATCGCTGGACGACAGATAAAGACAATCGACATCACTGATGGATACATTCCAACAGAAATTGAAGGAATCACCAACAAGGGCGTTTATTTGTTAAAATCCATGGAATCTACACGAACATATAAAATCAATATAGAATAAAACAAAAGAAATGCCACGAGAGAAATCCCGTGGCATTTTTATTTTGTAAGAGGAATTCAGAATTCCTAATTCAGCATTTCTGATTGATTAGAATCTCCAACCCAAACGGATTGATGGGTGGAACATCATATTGATATCAGTTGTGTGACCCATATGCTTGTCGTCGTTTTCTACCTCTTCTTCTGGATCATCGATACGAGAATCCTCAATCTTTGATCTGTCGTTTCTGTCTGTAGGCTTAACCTTGAAACCGAATCCTAACTCAGCTCCAACGAACAAATCCTTGCAAAGGAAGAAGTTGAAACCAGTGAAACCATTAGCACCGAAATAAACGCCTGTGCTTGTTTCTTTTGACTTAAGATCATAATCGATAGTCTCAGGGATATTTGTATCTACAACTTCCTTAGCGTTAGTTCTTGTCTTGTCAAAACCTAACAAAGCCTCAGCTCCGATGTATGGCTCAAATCTATCAGTTCCCTTAAATGAATACACGATACCAGGAACAACCTCGAACTCTGACTTTGTTGTGTGACTCTTTGTATTAGAGTTTGTAGTGTATTTTTTATCATTAACCTCATCCTCTGTTTTTGTTGTCACATCATCATGCTTATATACCTTATTTACATGAAGACCAAAACCACATCTTAAAGACAACTTATCTGAAAGAGTGTAAGTTGCTGTGATACGACCACCCTTGAATCCGTCGAAATCCTCTCCTTCTGAAAAATCCTTCTCCTTGAAAGAGAATCCATCCTTTAGATCGATTGCTGCCTCAACACCAAATCTACCAGCCTCTGTCTTGTATGGCTTTGATGTTGACTCTGTTGATTGCACCGCCTGTGGTTCTACCTCAACGACCTCTTGAGCGGAGATAGTAGCAGCTGCACAAAGAGCTGCCGAAGCAAAAATAAGTTTTTTCATGTTTTTGTTTTCTAAAACGTTTTTTAAACTGAGTGCAAAACTAATGAAATAATACGAGTTTTCAAAGTTCACCAGCGTCAAACAATACCTTTAGTACACTTATAATGTATTAATCATACCAAAAATAATTCAAATCACTACAAAAGTCTATTAAACTCGTTCTTTTCGTCTTCGTCTTCGTTTTCGTTTTCGTTTTCGTCTTCATCTTCGTTTTCGTCTTCGTCACTCCTCTTCCACAGTTTCAATCAAAAAGGAGACTGGACGAAAACCGTCGTTACACGATATCATTGCCGACTTGGGATTCTTCATCCAGCCGTCGTAAAAATTCTCACCACCATGGGCAAGAGTCATCACGAATGGAGATATGCTCTCCCATGCACTGAGGCAAAAGCCTTCCGGTCTCTCCCACCCGTTTGCAATAAAAACGTCGCCTTCATTTAAGTCGCACGCATGCTCGATGGGATTTTCATATTTCTCCATCAAATCGGTGTAGCAAGCTTTACGGACAACCGTTATCTTGATTTTTTTCATAATGCCACAAAAAATGGGCAACCAAGCATAAAGCCTCGTCGCCCATATCTGAACAAACATTGAAATGTCTATTATCTCTCTCTTCCCTGGTAAGAACCGTCACGAGTGTCGATCTCGATGATAGCACCTTCCTCGATGAACAAAGGAACACGTACCTCAGCACCTGTCTCAACTGTTGCTGGCTTAAGAGTGTTAGTAGCTGTATCACCCTTGATACCTGGCTCAGTGTAAGTAACCTTAAGCTTAGTCTTAACTGGCATCTCACCGAAAAGAACGTTCTCAGTTGAAGCGTCAACTACTAGCTCTACAGTATCACCTTCCTTCATAAACTGAACACCTGTTACCAACTCTGGATTCAAAGGAATCTGCTCGAAAGTCTCGTTGTTCATGAAGATTAGATCCTCACCCTCCTTGTAAAGGTACTGGTGCTCACGACGCTCTACACGTACGTCCTCTAGCTTCTCACCGATGTCGAAACGACGCTCCAAAACGCGACCATCTGTTACACACTTTAGCTTAACACGCATGATTGTGTTACCCTTACCTGGCTTTACATGCTGGAAATCGATACAGAAATAAAGCTTGCCATCCATACGAACGCAGCTTCCGATCTTGATATCTTGTGAATTAATCATAAGAATTATAAGTTACGTTTTATATTTATTGTCTGCAAATTTAGTTTAATTATGCGATATTCAACTATTATTCCTTAAAAAATGTTATTTTTGCGGACACTTTTATAGAAAATAGAAAAATAAATATATGAATTTCGTTGAAGAACTAAAATGGCGCGGCATGATCCAGGATATGACGCCGGGCACAGAAGATCAGTTGAAAAAGGAGGTCACAACAGCATACTTGGGTATCGACCCTACTGCTGACTCACTACATATCGGTCACCTTGTCGGTGTGATGATGCTTCGTCACTTCCAGCGTTCTGGCCACAAGCCACTTGCTCTTATTGGTGGTGCTACAGGTATGATCGGCGACCCTTCAGGCAAATCTCAGGAGCGCGTGCTTATCGACGAGCCTATGCTTCGCCACAACCAGGAGTGCATCAAGGCACAGCTTTCTAAGTTCTTGGATTTCGACAGCGACGCTCCTAACAAGGCTGAGCTTGTCAACAACTACGATTGGATGAAAAACTTCACTTTCCTTGATTTCATCCGTAACATCGGTAAGCTTATCACTGTAAACTATATGATGAGCAAGGACTCTGTAAAGCGTCGTTTCACAGGTGAGAACGGTGCCGACGGTATGTCGTTCACTGAGTTCTCTTACCAGCTTCTTCAGGGTTACGATTTCGTATACTTGAACGAGACTAAGAATTGTAAACTTCAGCTTGGTGGTGCGGATCAGTGGGGTAACATCACTACTGGTACTGAGATGATCCGTAAGATCAGCGGTGCTGAGGCTTACGCTCTAACTTGCCCTCTAATCACTAAGGCTGACGGTAAAAAGTTCGGAAAGACAGAGTCGGGCAACGTATGGCTTGACAGAAAACGTACTTCTCCATATAAGTTCTACCAGTTCTGGCTAAACGTTTCTGACGACGACGCAGAGAAGTATATCAAGATCTTCACATCTCTATCTAAGGAGGAGATCGAGGGATTGGTGAAAGAGCAGGCAGAGGCTCCACACTTGCGTCCACTTCAGAAGAAACTTGCAGAGGAGATCACAGTGATGGTTCACTCACGTGAGGATTATGAGGCAGCTGTTGAGGCTTCTAACATTTTGTTCGGAAACGCGACAGCAGATTCATTGAAGAAGCTTGACGAGGAGACATTGCTTTCAGTATTTGAGGGAGTGCCTCAGTTTGAGGTTGCAAAGAGCGAGATCGAGGCAGGTATTGCAGCAGCAGACTTGCTAACAGAGAAGGCAAACGTATTCCCATCAAAGGGAGAGATGAGAAAGATGGTTCAGGGCGGCGGAGTTTCAATCAACAAAGAGAAACTTGCTTCTTACGACACTATTATCAACGCTGATTCTCTTCTTAACGGCAAATACATTCTTGCTCAGCGTGGAAAGAAGAACTACTTCTTGATAGTGGCAAAATAATTGTTTAGATTAGACAATATTTGAGGAGACGATACATGTATCGTCTCCTTTTTGATTTATTTAACATTTACATTAAGTATTTTTCTCTATCTTTGCAGAAATTATACACTTGAATAGTGAAAATAGTATGAATTTCAAAAGAAACATCGTCATTACAGGAGGTGCAGGATTTATTGGATCGCACGTAGTTCGTTTGTTCGTAAACAAATACCCTGATTACAAAATCATCAATCTTGACAAGTTAACATACGCCGGCAACCTTGAGAATCTAAAAGATATCGAAGGAATGCCTAACTATAAGTTCGTAAAGATGGATATCTGCGACTTCGACGCATTCTTCAAACTTATGCAGGATGAGAAGATCGACGGAATTATCCACTTGGCAGCAGAGAGCCACGTCGACAGATCAATCAAAGATCCTTTCACTTTCGCTAAGACTAATGTGATGGGTACTCTTTCTTTGCTTCAGGCTGCAAAGCTTTACTGGGAGTCTCTTCCAGAGAAGTACGAGGGAAAGCGTTTCTACCACATCTCCACTGACGAGGTTTACGGAGCATTGGAAATGACAAATCCAGAGGGTGTTGAGCCTCCATTCACTACTAAGGCTTCTTCTGGCAAGCACCACGAGGCTTACGGCAAGGATTTCTTCTTGGAGACAACTAAGTATAATCCTCACTCACCATACTCAGCTTCAAAGGCTTCTTCAGACCACTTTGTAAGAGCGTTCCACGACACTTACGGCATGCCGACTATCGTGACAAACTGCTCTAACAACTACGGTCCATACCAGTTCCCTGAGAAGTTGATTCCTCTATTCATCAACAATATCCGCCACCGCAAGCCATTGCCAGTATACGGTAAGGGCGAGAATGTACGCGACTGGCTTTACGTTGTAGATCATGCACGTGCAATCGACGTGATCTTCCACAATGGTAAGATTGCTGAGACTTACAACATCGGTGGATTCAACGAGTGGAAGAACATCGACATCATCAAGGTTGTCATCAACACTGTCGACCGTCTTCTTGGCAGAAAAGAGGGTGAGGATATGGATCTTATCACTTACGTTACAGACCGTCTTGGCCACGATGCCCGTTACGCTATCGACTCTCGCAAACTTCAGGCCGAACTTGGTTGGGAGCCAAGCCTACAGTTTGAGGAAGGTATCGAGAAAACAGTCAAGTGGTATCTTGAGAATCAGGAGTGGATGGACAAGATCACTTCTGGTGAGTACGAGAAGTACTACGAGAACATGTACTCAGGCAGATAATAACTTATTATTCAGCGATAATTTATGTAGAGACGCGGCATTGCCACGTCTCTACTATTGTATATGGGAACAAGAAATAGGATACAGAAGTTGGTGCAGAGCATGACTGCAGTATGGGACAGTGTATTGTTGACTGGCCTACGTTTGCCATTTGCTGTAGTCAACAGAGATTCCTACCTAAAGCGTGTTTTTAAGCGTCGTTTCGACAATTGTTCCCCAATAGATATATTGCCTAAGGACGACGTAAAAAAGGTCTCAAACAGAGCCGTTATCGTCCATTGCATATTTGTCTCTGCATTTTCATTCCTACTCGCTATTCCGCAGACGGGATGGCCTATGTACACAGCCTGTGTGGTGGATTTTCTACAGTTTCAGCTCGTGGTGTTCGTCTTGACACAGAAACTTGTATTCATGTATGGCAATCCCAAAAGTGAGGAGCATACCGAAAAAAAGATAGAGGGAGACACGTTGATTACCCTTGGCAATGAAGCCAAACACGACCAGATAATAAAACGAACGATGACATCTCTGTTGGGCATGGCAGTATCGACATTCATCAAAAGAATGGCTCAAAAACTCATCGTCAGGCTCTTCCTGCTCAATGTGTTCAAACAGGTGTCAAAGATCTTAGGATTAACCATTTCTAAAGAGGCTTTCGACGCGGGGCTTGACGTCGCCGTCACCATCACTTGCGCTATAGTCTGTGCCGTCGTCTCATATCTGCTCTTTTATCCTATGATGAAGAGACTGCAGAGAGGATTATACAGAGAAGCATTAAGAAATAATTCACAGCAACAATAAAGGCATGCCGATTAAAGCATGCCTTTGTCGTTTATTTATATATCCAAACTATCGAAAACTTGCCTCTATGGAATCTTCCTTTAAGATAGCCATATCGATAGCCTCCTCCATCAGTTTTTCATAGCCAGGGATAGTCACTGGAGACGCATCCAATTTTTCCTCCTTATCCTCCAGTTGCAATACAGTACCGTCTGGCTTAGCCCAAAAATAATACATTCCAGGAGCCTTCAAACCAGCGTCGTTAAGATAACGGAAACGATACGCATACTTGACAGCACAAACTCTTGATTTGTTCGCCATTCCCAGTTTCCTATCCAAAAATGAGATCAACGCGCTGTCTGTCTTGACATCAATAAAATACTGGTCGATTTTCTTTAACTCATCCGAGACATCCTTCTTTCCCTCGGCACTCTTGATTGTCTCGTCAATCAACGACAATGTTATTTCCTGCATGTGTTCATGCTGCCTGATCGCATTGTCGATATTCTGGTATTCAGTAAGTGAATCAATCGCCTCTATAGAGATTAATTCATAACTTGAAGGATCTTTTATTACAGGTCGTAAGGCCTTGAACGCATTTGCCTCCAAAGTGGATTCCATACAACTGCTCAAAGAAAAACAGGCAAGGATAGATAATACTATGCTATAAAGCTTCTTCATCAAATTCAAAACTATTTCACTTTGCAAAAGTACGCAAAAACAAAATTATATGCTTTTATGATATAATTAAAAAATGCTAAATTATCTTAAAATAAAAGGAGACGCGAATTCCCGCGTCTCCTTATATCTTTTGACACACCTAACTGTGTCTTTCAATTTTTTTACCAGCCAAATTACTCAGCCACGCTTTTTTCTCTCATCTGAGCAAGAGCTTTTGTATTCTCTTCAATCTTCTTCTGGTCAATTGTATAGAAAATCAAAGCGACGATACCAATGACAGAACCAATCAACGGAATCAATACAAAGATTGTCTTTACAGAATCCTTGATATCGCCTGTAATGTTCACATCGTTTGCAATGAATCCTACCATACCTAGACCATACAAAGGAAGTGAGTTTGCAATTGTATAACCTAGCTTCTGAGCCATTGTAGCAGATGTATAGATCAAACCTGTAGCACGACGACCAGTCTTGACCTCAGCATCATCTGCGACGTCCGCATACATACTATACATGATGAAACCAGTTGGTCCGATAATCAATGTGAACAAACAGTTTAGAATGATGATTATAGAAAGGCTATCCTTAGGAATAACCATGAAAAGGATAGAGATCAAAGAAGACAATAGGAAACATCCGATCCATGTGTTCTTCTTTCCAAACTTAGATACAATTGGCTTGATCAACATTGTTCCTAAGATTGTGAACAGTGTACCCATAGATGCGAACAAAGCGTAGAACAACTCCCAGTCTACCTGCATACCCAAACAAGTACCCTTAATGCTGTACTTGAAGAAACTCAAATTATCACCAATCTGAGGCTCTGCACCGTCACCTCTCGAAGCCTTAATGTTGACAGACTTACCGTCAGCACCAACTACCTCAAAACATCTTTCTATTGCGACATCCTCTCCGGCAATCTTGATCACACCTACTGAAGACGTATCGTGTCTGCCATTCTCAAGGATATAAATAGGAGTCTTTTTATTATCGTTAGTTTCAGAAATCTCAACGATCTTGCTTCCCTGCTCAACTACCTCAATGTCAGCCAAGAAATACTTAGCGTAGTAAGCAGCTGTAGAGTTGTGACATGCAGTAAAGATAATCATTGCAAGAACGGCTACTGAAAGGCACCACCACTGACGATTCTTTCCAAGGTCTCCAAGGTCCTCTTTCAATGAGTTGTTCTCCTCCTTAACTGGCTTTACACGCTCTCTTGTGAAATTGAACGTGCAGAATAGCAGAATCAAGGCAACTATACCGTAGATCAAAACAACATAGAAGAATGCATTTGATGTAGAAGCTCCTGTAGCCTCCTTCATAAACTGAGCAAACTTCATAACCATTGCGAAGCTCAACCAGAAACCGATCTGTGCACCGATATTTCTATAAGCTGAAACTGAATCTCTCTCCTCTGTATCCTCAGAAAGCACTCCAAGCAATGCACCGTAAGGTACGTTTACTACAGCGTAAAGAATTCTGAACAAGAAGAATGTAATGTATGCATAAACCAACTTACCTCCGATTGCAAAGTCGGGAGTTTTGAATGCGAAAACACCTGCCACACAGAATGGAACTAATCCGTATAGAATCCATGGACGGAACTTTCCATACTTCGTGTTACATCTATCTGCAGCACTTCCGATAAAAATATCAATGACAATATCCAAATAACTGATGATCATCATCATTGTTGCAGCCTCAGTTGGATCCAATCCGAAAATATCAGAATAGAACATACCAGCGATACATACAATACCCCAGAAAAGGTTGCATGCCAAATCACCAGCTCCATACGCGCACTTCTCAAGTACGGATAATTTGTGATTGTTTTGATCAATAATACCCATAATTATTGTGTTTTTAGATTTAAGATTTTTGCTTTTTTATTTCTTAATGTAAATGTTAGATTTCTTCAAGACTGTTGTGTCCTGAGCTCCACAGTTGACTACGTTCAATACTCGCTTCAAGTATTCTCCCGCAGGTGTACGCTTATCCCACTCGTTTGCCTTGCATGAGCCTGGCTGAAGAATTGAAGATGTCTCCTCTTTGTCGCAGAAACTCCAGTTGCAGAAACTTACCTTCTGCTTTCCGGCGTTGTTACCTGACAACATTAGCAACCACTTGTCTGTGCGGTCGAAATCCTCATCGCCACCACCCCATGCTTCTACACATCCAAACTCAGTACAGAATACAGGAAGACGACCAAGGACATCATACAAGTATGAGTACATGTCGTAATAATGAGGCTTTCCATCCTTCTCTGAACCCTCGTTATGGCTCGCAGCGTAGAAATGGAATGAGTACATGACATTGTCGTATTTCAAACGATTGTCACAATCTGGCAAATATGCATCCAAATCCTTACCATTACCCTGATATCTACCCTCCTTAATGCAGGCGTCTACCAATTGACACCACTGAGGAGTACCGACTACGACGATTGGGTGAGGAGCACCTACACTGTCGTATGCAGCGTGGATAATAGGAATGATCTTATTGGCATAAGTAGAGATTGTATCCCAATTCACCTTGTTTCCATTAGGCTCATTGCAAATCTCATACAAAACATTCTGCTTGTTGGCATTACGCTTTGCCATATATCTGAAGAAATCCTCTGCTTTCGAATATCTTGGATCAAGAGGGTTACCTGGAGTAAGGATATGCCAATCCATAATACAATAAATACCAAGTTCTTCACAGATATCTATCAGATTACACATCTCCTCTCTGATTTCGGGTTTGTAATTGTAACCACCCTCTTCTACATACATCGCTAGACGAAGTATACTAATATGCCAGTCTTTCACCATCTGAGTGATAGACTCCTTTGTATAACACTGGCCATACCACTGATAGCCCATAGTGCTTAGACCTGCCAACTGGACAGGATTGCCTTCTTTATCGCATAGTTGCAAGCCTTTTACCTGCAATGCTCCGTGTTTCTGCACTGGAGGTACAGTGTCTACTTCAATTTTAGACACGTTATCACCTGCTTTCTGTCCACAACCAGACATCAAGAAAGCGGCAATTAACACTAAACCATATATCAGTCTTCTCATATTATTTCCTTTTATGAATGACTTAATAAATAGAAATAAGGGGAGTCTGTTAAGACACTCCCCTTATTCTTTATGAAGACGAATTACATCTCTACCTCAACAATAGTCTTAGTACCTGCAGGCTGCATAGGAACGATGTTACCAGCAATCTCCTTACCGTTAACAGTAACCTTCTTGACACCCTTCTGTGTACCATTAGGAACTACTCTAATAGTGTAGTCTGCATCACGGAACTTACGATTTACAGTGTAAGGCTTCATGTCTGATGGAAGACATGGGTTGATCTCCAATCCCTTGTATGAAGGCTTGATACCTAGCAAATACTGAGAAACTGTCAACCACATCCAAGCAGCTGTACCTGTCAACCAAGAGTTCTTACCCTCACCTGGCTTAGCAGCATCCTTACCTGCAACCATCTGGCAGTTTACGTATGGCTCAACCTTGTGAAGTGCCTGATCCTTCAAGTACATAGGAGCGATCTTGCGGAACAACTCCCAAGCATCGTTACCACGAGAAGCAACTGTCTCACCGATGATAACCCATGGGTTGTTGTGACAGAAGATACCTGCGTTCTCCTTGTATCCAGCTGGGTATGAAGAAATCTCACCCATCTCAACATGGTATGAAGTGTAAGCAGGGTTATTAAGTACCATACCGTGCTCACAGTCAAGATACTTCTTACATGAGTCGATAGCCTTGTCAACCATACCTTCCTCAAGTCCGATACCTGCCATTGTACAGAATCCCTGAGACTCGATGAAGATCTTTCCTTCCTCACACTCGTTAGAACCGATCTTGTTTCCGTAGAAGTCGTATGCACGTAGGTACCACTCTCCGTCCCAACCGTGCTTCTTAACTGCCTCAACCATTGAGTCGATGCACTTCTGTGCACGCTCTGCCTCTGCAGTCTCACCGATCTCCTTACATAGCTCTACATAGTCCTTACCAGTTACTACGAACAAACCTGCGATCATCAAAGACTCTGCCTTTGAACCTACTGAGTTGTTCTCTGTAGTCTGGAATGACTCATTTGGATCCCAAGAGAAACAGTTCAAGTTCAAACAGTCGTTCCAGTCAGCACGACCGATAAGTGGCAACATGTGAGGTCCAAGGTTGTTAACAACGTGGTTGAAAGAAATCTTCAAGTGCTCAAACAATGAAACCTCTGTACCTGGCTTGTTATCGAATGGAACTGGCTCCTTAAGGATAGAGAAGTCTCCTGACTCCTTAACATATGCAGCAGTACCGAAGATCAACCAGCATGGATCATCGTTGAATCCTCCACCGATGTCATTGTTACCGTGCTTAGTTAGTGGCTGGTACTGGTGGTAGCAACCTCCGTCAGGGAACTGAGTAGATGCGATATCAATTATACGCTCGCGAGCACGAGAAGGAATCTGGTGAACGAAACCAACCAAGTCCTGGTTAGAGTCACGGAATCCCATACCACGACCAACACCGCTCTCGAAGAATGAAGCTGAACGAGAGAAGTTGAATGTGATCATACACTGGTACTGGCTCCAGATGTTAACCATACGGTTAAGCTTGTCATCCTCTGACTTAACAACATACTTGTCAAGAAGGATATCCCACATGTTAGCCAACTCTGCGAATGCAGCGTCAACAGCAGCAACTGTAGAGAATCTCTTGATTAGCTCCTGTGCCTTCTTCTTGTTTACTAGTGTTACGTCTGAATCCTGAGAAGAAATCAACTCACCGCTCTTCTTACGTGCGATGTCCTCCTTAGAGAACTTCTCCTCCTGCTTGTTCTCAACGTATCCAAGAACGAAGATGTAGTCTTTGCTCTCACCTGGCTGAAGCTCAACCTCGATGTAGTGAGATGCGATTGGAGACCATCCGTGTGCCAATGAGTTAGCTGGCTTACCTGCCATTACACACTGAGGATCAGCGAACTCATTGTATAGACCGATGAATGACTCACGGTCTGTATCGTAACCGTCGATCTTTGCATTTGTCACTGCGTAGTATGCGTAGTGATCACGACGCTCCTTATACTCTGTCTTGTGGTAGATTACGCTACCGTCGATCTCAACCTCACCTGTAGACCAGTTACGCTGGAAGTTCTCCATATCTGTAGCTGCGTTCCACAAACACCACTCTGCGAAAGAGAACAACTTGATCTTCTTTGCGTATGTAGTTGTGTTCTTCAATGTCACCTTCTGAACCTCAGCCCATGTCTTCAATGGAACGAAGAACAATACTGATGCCTCGATACCGTTCTTTGAACCAGTGATTCTTGTGTAGTTCATACCGTGGCGGCACTCGTAAGAATCTAGCGGAGTCTTGCAAGGCTTCCATCCTGGGTTCCATACTGTACCGTTGTCGTTGATGTAGAAGTAACGACCACCGTTGTCCATAGGAACTCCGTTGTAACGGTAACGTGTGATACGACGGAACTTAGCGTCCTTGTAGAAATCATAACCTCCGGCTGTGTTTGAGATCAAACCAAAAAAATCCTCATTTCCAAGGTAGTTGATCCAAGGGAATGGGGTTGCGGGATTGGTGATGACGAACTCACGGTTCGCATCGTCAAAATGTCCAAAATCCATGTTTAATTATATTAATTTTTAAATTTTCTAAACTAAACCCAATTTCAAGATTAAAAATCCAATTTCGGGCATGCAAAAATAAAAACTTTATGCTCATTAGCATTAAGAATAAGCATAAAAACGACGCGAAAATGCCAAATAACACCTTTTCGATAATATAAGACGCGAGTTCTTGCGTCTCCGCCGTGTTACAAAAAGACTGGTCTCGCGTAGTTCTTCACATCCTCCTCTGTAATCGCATCGTTACATAGGATCGCGAGTCGCTCTACTACATTCTTCAGCTCTCGGATATTTCCGTTCCACTCAAACGATTGAAGATGTGTCATCGCTGCCTTATCAAACTTGTGTTTCTGGCCGGTCGCCGCATCATACTTGCTTATAAAATGTTCAACAAGCAATGGGATGTCATCCTTGCGCTCTCTTAATGGCGGCACACACAATGGAATGACGCTCAAACGGTGGTAAAGGTCTTCTCTGAAGTTGCCTTTCTCAATCTCTTGCTTAAGGTTCTTGTTGGTAGCCGCAATCACTCTCACGTCTACTTTTATCGCCTTATCGCCTCCGACTCTCGTCAGCACGCCCTCCTGTAGCACTCGCAACACTTTTGTCTGGGCTGCCAAACTCATATCTCCGATCTCATCAAGGAATAGAGTACCCCCGTCTGCCTGCTCGAATTTTCCAATTCTCTGCTTCAAAGCCGACGTGAAGGCTCCCTTCTCATGTCCGAAAAGCTCACTTTCGATCAGCTCCGACGGAATTGCCGCACAGTTAACCTCAATAAATGGTTTGTTTGCCCTTCCACTCTTTGCATATATCTGATGAGCGACAACCTCCTTACCAGTTCCGTTCTCTCCTGTGATGAGCACTCTGGCATCGGTTGGAGCCACTCTATCAATCAACGCACGTAGATGGTTAATCTGATCACTATTGCCGACCATCTCACGCTCGTTAGACGAACCTCCAGTAGCCTTCTTCACACCGTTTGAAATAGTGGCACGAAGATTGCTTCCTTCGGTACTTTCGCTCGACATCGCCTCTTTTACCGCCTGTAGCAGACGATTCAAGTTCATCGGCTTCTCAATGAAGTCGAAGGCTCCGTTGCGCATACACTGCACGGCAGTCTCAATGGTGCCGTGTCCTGAAATCAATATCATTTTGGTAGACGGTTGCAACTGTCTCATCTTCGCAAGTAGCTCGATACCATCCATCTTCGGCATCTTAATGTCCGAAAACACAAGATCAAACTGCTCTTTCTCTGCCTCTTTCAATCCGCTTTCTCCGTCTTCCGCGAGAGTCACTGTGTGTCCTTCAAATCCAAGAACTTCCTTCATTGAATTTCGGATACTTCTCTCGTCGTCAACTACTAAAATTTTTGCCATCCTATATTAAATCCTTGTTTTCTTACGTTTGGTAGTCTAGTGAATTTCATGTTTGGCAATATTATTTTTTCTTTTTGCCTGATTGCTCGTACTTTGTCCCTGTGATCGATTCAAGCGACGCTACGGCTTTTCCCATCTTCAAACTTGCCTCAACATACACCGGATAATGGTTGTCGTCGTCGGCAACATAGACTTTCAAATCTTCGTCGTTCTTGAACAAATCTCCCTTGATAAGGGTAGGCACAAATACTGAAGCCTTATATTTATCTCCGCTCTTAAGTTTGACAGTCTCTTTACCGATAAATTTCAAACCTAATTCGTAAACGATATCTTCAAATAGTAATGAGAATGCTGCGACGTTGCCCCTCGACATTGACGCCACATCTATGTTACGGATTTTATAGCATGTAGCCACCAAGTCGCCAGCCTTCTTACTGATATTGAACTCAGTGTTCGAAGTGCCTTTTCTCTTGACATATTCGAAATTCACATGCAAACTGTCGGGGTTCCCGTTGTCTGTGTAATTGTAAGTGGAATAGCTCCAATAGCTGTCCTCATGCTTTCCGTCGTGGTAGTAGACAGGCTGAAGTGTCTTCTTGCTGATGTATGATGTGAAAGTATCTCTCACAACATAGAATCGCTCAAACATTCCCTGTGTATATCCGTCTACTGTTAATTTGTAACAGTCCTCGCCTCTGACTACAGCCTCGCCAACTGCAAAATTAACCTTTCCCGCTTTCATCGAAATGAATCCGAGATTGAAATAGATGCCATAAGTTGCCTTCTCACCTACCTTAAATACAGGAGTGTCTACATAAGTAACCTGCGAAAAGAGGTTTCCTACCGACAACACCATCGCTATAATCAAAGAAATGATATGTTTCATGTTCATGGCCTTAGTGTATTAACAGTTAAACAAATTTTGTAGAGATGCTTGCCAATCATCAACCGTCATTCATCAATCACCAATCGTCAACCGTCTCTACCCTTTAATCATTATGGATAAACTTGAAGATTCGCTCAGTACGGAGTCTGTTGAAGAATCCTTGTTTGTCGTCATCAAGTGAAAGCCAAATAAAAATTGGTTTTCCCACGATGTGATCCTCAGGAACGAATCCCCAATATCTGGAATCAGCCGAGTTATGTCTGTTGTCTCCCATCATCCAGTAGTAATCCATTTTGAATGTGTATTTGCTGGCAGCTTCCCCATTGATTTTAATGTCGTTGCCAGAGTATTCAAGTTTATTGCCCTCGTAATTTCTGATTATCTGGGCATACAAATCAATATTGTCAGCATTTAGATCGATAGTCTCTCCCTTAGCTGGAATATGAATAGGACCGTAGTTATCGCGTGTCCATTTATTGTCTGCTTTTGTCTGAGGGTATGTACGGCCTCCGAATCTCTCGTCCTCAAGACGGATGCTCACTACCTCACTGCGATTCTCAAGCTGAGCCTTCATTGCAGCAGTCAACGGCAATTTATAGACGAAATTGAATGAGCCATCCTCGTTTTGCTGATACTGCAACATTTTCTTCCAGTCTGTCGACACCATCGAATATTCGTAGTCAGACTTGCTTACTCCAAGTGTCTGGAATGTCTTCTCTGTGAATGCCTTTGTCGACTCAATAAAATAGTTGTACTGGACATGCTCTGGAGCCTCAACCAAATGTCCGTTGATATAAAGATTCTTATCTGAAATCAACAGATTATCACCAGGTAGACCTACACATCTCTTAACATAATTCTCACGTCTGTCGACTGGCCTCCAAACGATTTCTCCGAATGTCTCCTTGTCGCCCCATACCTTATCACGCCCGTATGTCGACGTAAGTGTATAGTAGTCAGGATTCTGAACCTTCATTGCTACTGTATCGCCAGCAGGGAAGTTGAACACCACGATGTCGTAAAGCTTCACATCCTGGAATCCAGCCAAACGCTTGTATTCCCACTGTGGATTCTCAATGTATGATTTACAGTTGAGAACAGGCAATGTGTGCTGAGCCAACGGGAATGATAGCGGCGTCATAGGTGAACGTGGACCATAATTGCACTTGCTTACAAACAAGTAGTCGCCCACCAACAATGTCTTCTCCAAAGACGACGACGGAATCACATAGTTCTGGAACAAGTAGATATTGATGAAATAGACTACCACCAATGCGAAAACAATCGCGTCTACCCAGCTTCCTACCGTTTTCACAACCGGATTAGTCGATTTTTTCCACCAATCCCATGCGATATAACGAGTGATATAGACATCAAGGAAAAATAGCAAGAAAAGCAACGTCAACGGATTGCCAGTCCACAATGCGAACAAAAAAGTTAGCACTGCGAAGATACCAAACTTGATATAGTCTACCTTGTCTGTATCCCTGAAACGGTCTGACAATGAGCCGGACTTCTTTCCTATGTATTCGTCTTTCTTCTTTGTAGAAGCCAAAACCTTATTCTTTGATCCTATACCGAACATTTCTTTCAATTAGAATTTAAACATATCCTGAGTGCCGTAGAAGCCCTTCTTTCCTGCAGTAAACTCAGCAGCAAGCACTGCTCCAAGAGCGAATCCCTCACGGCTCTTTGCGTCATGAGTGATCTCGATTGAATCAACACCCGACTCGTAACGGATAGTGTGGATTCCAGGAACCTCTCCTTCACGGATCGACTTGATGGCAAGATCCGAAGATGAGCCCTCAACCTCCTTCGACCAGTTAGTCTTTCTGTCTAGATTATCAAGGATACCCTCCGCAAGTGTGATCGCTGTACCACTTGGAGCATCAAGTTTGTGGATATGGTGAACCTCAGTCATCTCAACGTTATACTGAGAGAATCCGTTCATGATCTTAGCCAAATACTTGTTGACTGCCATGAAAATATTCACGCCTACAGAATAGTTGGAGCTCCAGAAAAGAGTACCGTTCTTCTGTGCCATCACAGACTTAACCTCCTCAATACGCTTAGTCCATCCTGTTGTACCGCAAACGACAGGGACACCTGCGTCGAAGCAAGCATTGATATTGTCAATAGCAGTAGTTGGAACAGTGAACTCGATTGCAACGTCGGCACTCTTGAAAGCGTCGCTATTCAAATCTTCACGGTTGTCGATATCAATAATAGATACGATTTCATGACCTCTCTCTCTCGCAATTTTCTCAATCATGTGGCCCATTTTACCGTAGCCGATTAGCGCTATTTTCATATTCGTCTTCTTTTACACTTTATAATATTTTGGCAAATATATTCATTTTTTGGGACAATCTCTCAATAATTTCAAAGTCAACTGCAAAAAAATGCTAAATGTGAGAAGAGACGTCGCAATGCGGCGTCTCTTCCTATCCACGTAATTCTAACATAAACTCATCAAAAATATACGTATCACTCATTGTTTGAAGTCCATATCGAGAATCAACAAGCATCTTGTATACATTACTTCTATAAAATAGATCCAAAGCACGTTCACTGCTAATCTGCAAATGCTCCGAAATCATCATTATAATTCTGGCTATTTTTCGCCAAAGCACATTCTTTCTCATAAAATCACATCTATTAAACAGATTCAAAATTGACAAAACGTAAATAAGCATCAATAATCCGCTGATTTCGGAAACAAATCTGATTATTTGGATTCTTATATCTTAGTTGATCCAACGCTTGTTCTGCCGTTATACGACCATTCTCGTAATCTTCCACGGTATCGATTACTTGGTCATCAGCGACACCTCCTTCTACGATATCATAGTCAGAAGTGTCTATGCCTTTGCGACATGCCACAACAAATTCGAGCCATTCCATATCATACAAAGGGAATTTTTTACAAACGTAATCTTCTTTATCATATAAATCTTCATCGAATTCATAAATACTAATTACTCCATTCGAATTTTTCCCTTTACGACTTGCAACAAGAACTGCCCATTTCTCTGCTTGTTCCCTAATCCGAGTCGTATAGAAACCTTTCCCAAAATCAAGGTTTCTGCGTCCTGCTTGAGCAAGAGGCTCTACAACCGCTATATTTGAACCATGATAAATTTTCATAGTAATTCTTCGTTAATCGTTATCGTGCTCCCAATTCAACAATGTTTCTGAAATATCATCAGCCACGTAATCAAGACTTTGAGTATGAAGCATTTCATATTGATTGAAAAGACGTTTATGAATCAAATCTTGTTTATGAAGTCTATACTCCATCTCTTGGCCACTGATATTTAGTTTTTCAGCTCCACTTTCTATTGCCATTACAGCAAAATGAATCTTGCGGTATTCTTCACTATCTTGTGCGTTCATAACCATATTGTTTAGATAAGCCAATGCCTTCGTTAACTGCAAAAATAATAAATCTATATCATTACAACATATTTTTCTGCATTGGAGCATTCTTTTTTCACAAAAATACTCCCGCGGACACCTCTGTATCCACGGGAGTATAATTCGTATTTGGATTTGCTAATTCAACCTTTATCTCACTATCACTGTCTCACTTCCTCTTCCACATCTCACTACATAGATTCCTCTCTCCATAGGAATTTCTAACCCATGCTTAAATTACCAACCCAACGCTTTTATCTTTGACGGCCACTTACACTTAAAGCGTTCTTTTCTTCTATCTGAATCTATGTAAAAATGTAGAGAGAGCGAATGCACAGACGTTTCCATCACATTACCTTGAGTCACAGGCATTTCAAACGTGTATGCAACCCTCATCAATACTGTATTCTTCAATATATGATTCCATCCCACATGAAACATCGCATTCTCAAACGTCACTAATTTATACTTCTCCATTTTGAACCCCACACCTAAAAAGCCTATCGTTTTATGAGTAGTATAACATCCTATTTGAACATCATTCATGCCAGCCTGATGCTGATATATTCCATAGGTAGAGAAATACAAAGGCAAATAGTGATGAAGTCCCATTGGATGAAGAAATTCCACCTGACCACAAAACCTCCTATAATAGAGATTTTTGTTAAAGAGCTCGTTTCCCCCTTTACTGAAAAAAGACTTAGAATTTGTGCCTAAGACATGAAATGCAGATATTCCATACTCAAGAAAAACTGGTTTTTCAAAACTATTTGTTCCGAGCATTGAGCGACCAAACAAGCCAAGAGATAAATCCCAAGCCCACACACTTTCGGAATTTATTCCATCCACCGCAGAAGAATGGTCGTACACCAAACCATAATAACAATCCAACTGATCGCCGAAGACCATCTTGTCCTTATCCAAACGATCATTATAAGCACAAGGTTCGAATCCAAACTGTAGGTATGTGTTGTCGTGCACCTGAAGTCTAAGTGCTACTGGGATCGACACACAAGTTTCGCTATAAAGTCCACCGCCTTGTCTCTCGTTATAAGCTTTTATTCCACTTCCCCATTCAGAACTTCTGATCTTAAAAGGGAATGTAGCCGCCAACTGTTGATTCAGGAATAAAGTTTGTCGCTGAGTGTATGTCGACTGAAACCCTGCGTCGACTTCAATCAGATCATCGGCTGCCGAATAAGCGGGATTATAATAGCTCTTCCACAAAAATGAATGAGAAAGACGTGCATCTTGAGCGGACATCGTCAATGTCAACGACAGCATTGTCAATATGTAAAATATCTTTTTCATTCTCATTTAATTAGCAATAAAACGGATCCTCTTTGATAAGTCTCTTTTCCTGTCACGCTATTTCCAAATGGATATACGCTTCCATCTTCATATATAGCTCTTGCCCTCCATGAGTACACGTCCTGAGGCATCAGTTTACCATGTCGATCCGTACCATCCCATCCCTGATCAGGACTTCCGTCACGATTAAGTGAAGACGTGGAATACACCAGGTTTCCATACAAGTCAAAAATCTCAAGCAAATATTCCTTGATTCCAATTCCGACACCATTGAATGTCGCAATGGCATCGTCTTCACTACCAGGAATAAATGTGTTTGGGAAATACAATCCTTTCATCATTGGTTTGTGAGAAATAGAGTACTCACTGTAGCACTTAAATTGATTCTCCACAAACAATTCTAATTCTTGTTCCTCATTATTGTAGAACTCTTCCTTCACGCTATCGCAAGAGACTACAGTTCCACTATAAGGCAATCTCCACTCACATCTATCATATCTTTCGGATTCGTTGAACATTGTGACAACTTCAGGACGTCCTTCATCAACCCTATAAGAGAAATAAGCTTTGGGTGTTGGGAATACAGTCGCCAATCCATACCGAACAGTTTGACATCCGTATTGGTTAGTAATTTTAATAGGAACAGAATATATCAATGGTTCTGAACCATTATTTTCATATGTATGACTAAGTGAGGAAGTCCACTCTTCTTTTCCTTCATAGTCTATCATATAATAAAATTCATCATCAAACGACGGAGCATATTCTAACGGGCTACAGTCCGACATCTGCAATGGCTCGATTAACGGATTCGGATCAGCAGGAATCAAAATCTGAATTGAATCAAATGATTTACAAGACGCTATATTGTCAGCTTCTACCATTAGTGAAATCGTAAATATGCTGTCAGACTTATATTTGTGGTAAGGATTAGTCTGATTAGAATACAATCCATCGCCAAAGCTCCATTCGACCTTATGCAACGGCATATCTACTTCAAACGTAGGCGCAACAGTATCACCAATACATGCATATACTGGCGCACTCATTTTCAATATACTCGGACGTTCAAAAATTGTAATATCAGATTCATACTTATCCTGACTACACTTGTTGTTAATAGTCATAACTATATGATAATCGCCTGGTTGTTCATATGTCACACAACCATCCCAATCTTTTGAAACACTTTCATTACCGAAATTCCAAGAGACTTGGTCTATCTTATCATCAAGAGAAATTCCAAGAGAGTTGTTTGTAAAACAAACCTCTTGACCTACACATCCGATTTTATTTTTGTTTTCAAACTGAGCCTTAATTTGCTGAGCCAATACCTTCAACTCTTTGTAGGTTGTGTCAGAGCCACATTGATTCAGCGCGACAAGTCTTATATTGTATACAACATTTTCTTGCAAATCTCCTAAAAAAGTGTGTTCAGGGAATCGAGCCGAGCTTGTGTCTCCATCATCAAAATTCCACAAGTAAGAGAGGCCAACCATTTCTCCCTTTGTCTTATTCTGAAATTTCACAACAACAGGAGCGCATTCCCAATCTGCCTCAATCTCAAAATCTGCTTTTGGGGTAGCTATAACATATACGCTATCTTCGTGATAGTCTGAACCACAAAAATTCTCTGATTTCAGACTTATAGTATATATAGAATCTAAAACCACCGCGGTAAACACTTGAGTTTCAAGATATGGAGAATGTCCAGTTTTTACTCCCTTAGACTCAATATTCCATGTATAAGTTGCGTCCAATGAGTCAGCATAATCAAATTTAAGTATTGCATTCACAGGCAACGGAGAACATCCCTTTAAGGTATCCAATTCGAACTTCGCACTTGGGACCTCATTTATTTCCACTTGTTTTACCAGAGAATCTTTGCAACCATTTCCACCTGTAACAACCAACTTAACATCATACAAGCCTCTGATTGGATACAGATGAACACCTGTTCCGTCTTGATTTCCATCTCCATAAGAATACAAAAAACTGTTGGAATTATCAGCCTCAGTGAAAAATTCGGTTGGCGCAGGTAGACATGCTTTATCTGGCCCAAAATTCGGAGACGGAACCGACATCACATGAATATTTTTGTCTGCAATGGATTTACATCCTTTTTCATCTATATATAAATAAGTTGCGACATATGTTCCTATTGATGTTGGTGGATAATACAAATACTCATCATTTTGTTTTTTTACATTATCTCCAGACCATTTTCCTCCACTTGGCATAGCTTTTAATTCTATGAATTCTGTTTGTCCACTACAAACACTAACGTCTCCATTTAGATCAAGAGCAGGATAATCCTTGATTGTAATCAACATTGTGTCTGACGCAGAACAACTCTTCACATGGACTTCATAATTAACAATGAAAGTGTCTGGTTTATTTGGATACAGATTATCTCCATTGATCCAATCGGAATGTTTTTCAGATGTCCATACTCCGCCTCCCGGATTGGCAACAAGTTTTACAGGATTCTGATTTTGTTCAGTTCTTATATTAGCACATAACTCCCCTAATTGTTGAAGTCTTAAATCTATTGGCTCATCAATTACAATAATTCCAGAATCCGATTTTGAACCACACACAGTCTCATACTTCGCTTTGATAATATAGTTTCCAAACATTGTAATAGAGATAGCATCTGTCAAATTATTCCTTCCTGCACCATATATCACAACAGAATCAGGTAAAACTCCACCTTTTATATCAGTCACTTCCCATAAAACGCTTTCTATATCTTCAAGTTCTCCATAAATATTCATATTTATGTCTTTTTTGAACATAAATGATCCGCATACACCATTTACATTGTCAGGCAAATTTTGCATGGTGATCTTAGGATTTTTCTTTACAAGGACCTTTATGTCAATAGGATCTATCTCACACGCTCCACGTGTAATTTTCACAGTGTAAACTCCGCTCATTTCCGGTTTTACATTTTCTCTTATCGGATTAGCGTCATTACTTGTCCAGCTATCAACACTATTGCTCCATGCATACTTAGCATTCTCTAATGGAGAAAGTTTGAATTCTAAATTGCTACCCTCGCATATCCAAACATCTTGTCCCGATTCGACTGAAACTCTAATTGGAGCATCAATTTCAAACGAAGCGGTATCATGATATGTACCACATACTGTCTCATATTCCAAGTCAATAAAGAACACTCCTGCAGTATCAAAAGATATTGCGTCACTGAGAACATTATCGCCGAGTACCAAAGTAATGCCTTCCGTCTGCTCGGTAACGGGTGTGCCGTTCCATTTTATGGTCCATTTCCTAGATAAAACATGCTCGGACAAGCCAGCCTCTAACGTTACATTCTTTTGAGAAGAGAAATGGAAAGAACCACAAACTCTTTTAGATTCCGACGGAAGATCATGAATCTTAAATTTCGGAACCACTTTCACATTAACATCTACAAATTGTTCTTTTGTAGAACAAGCACCTCTGGTAACAAGTAATGAATATTTGCCAGTAGCAGATGCCTTTATAGATTCAATCTTCGGATTCTTATCGCTACTTTCCCAATTAGGACCAGTCCACTTATATGTCACATCTTCTGGATATTCAGCAGTAAACGACAAAGTGTCACCCTCGCACAAATCAAAACTTGACGAAGACGTCATCTCTCCTTCTATCGGCTCATCTATTTCAAAACTTTTAACAACAAAATCAATTCCACATTCTGTAGTATAATCTAATCTTATATTATATTTTCCGTGCTCAGTGAAGCTAATCTTTGTTTCCAACACTGTAGACTCTGTTTCAAATTTAACGCCATCTAAAGACCCGCCATCTGTTCTGGACACAGACCAAGACTGTGAGGTAATATGTTTACGATCTCCAGAGACAAGCTTAACATTATTTTCAAAATTAAAATCATAACTACCACAGACACGATTTGATTCTGTAGGCAATCCTTCAATGCTGAGTTTAGGAACAACTTTGACAGCGACATTTATCTCTTGAGCATCTGTCTTACATGCACCTCGAGTCACTACCAAAGAATATTTTCCTGCATTTGATACTTTTACCGACTCTATCTTTGGATTTTTTTCTGCACTATTCCAATTCGGTCCAGTCCAATTATACGTTACTCCATCTGGATAATTAGTTTCAAATGCCAAACTGTTTCCCTCACACAAGTCGAAATTAGTGTCCGATGTCATCTTACCCTCTATGGGAGTATCAATCTCAAACTTGCCTTTTATAGAATTCGCACCACACTTTGTATTATAATCAAGGGTTATCTCATATTCTCCTGACTTAACAAATTCAATTCCAGTAGACAACTTCTTATCATCATCAATAACAGCTCCATTTTCTGGTCCTTTTATTGACCAGTTGACGGAAGTAATGTCCTCCACCTTACCTTTTACTAATTTAAGGTTTTCACTGTTTTAAAAGAAAAGGTGCCACATACTCTATTTGTAGCATTCGGAAGATTATCAAATGCGAGCACAGGTTTTTCTACAACCACCACGTTCACTTTTTGAGCATCCGTTTTACAAGCGCCATTTTGCAAAACCAGACTATATTCTCCCGTATGTTTTGTGGTGGTATTTTCAACAGTCAAATCAGCATCTTTACTTGAGAATCCATTCGGACCTTTCCACTCATACACCACTTGTTTGTCCGTTTCCACTTTTGATTTGATTTGAAGAGATTCTCCTTCACAAATAGAATCCTTTGCTTCGATTGAAAAGGTCAGCTGAGCATCAATCGTTAAATTTCCAACAACAGTATCCCTTCCACAATCACTAGCATAAATGAGTTTAATCACATAAGTATTAGGATCTGATATAAGAATATCACTGTTTATATCATTTTTATTAGTTGAAAATTTCACATTAGTTTCTGGCGAAACTTCCCAATGTGCAGAAGTAATATCATTCACGTCTCCTTCAAGTGATATATTATCCTTAAAAGTAAAATTGAAATCGCTACATATACTACTAGTTGGCAATGACTTAAATTTTACTTTGGGTGCTTTTTTCACTTCAACCTCTACAGAGTCATTTACCACACAATTATTCTGTTTGACCGTCAAAACATATTTGCCAGAATTATCCGTAGTCGCATTTTTTATCTCCTCATCTTTATTAGTCTTTTTGAGGCTTTTAGGACCTACCCATTCATATGATATCTGATTTGTATCTTTAGACTCGACGGTAGCCTTCAAATCAATTGTTTCCCCCTCGCAAATGACATTAGACGATTTATCCAAAGTCACAGTCGGCGGTGGAGTTACAGTCACTACTGCGAATGCATTCGACTTACATCCTGTTTTCTCATCCGTAGCTATAGCCTTATACGTTCCAGCTTTAGAAACACTTATGTTAGAGCCTGCACTTGCCGGATTTATCCATTCGAAAGTTGCTCTATTTGGGGGTGTTCCAGCAGATCCTTTTAATGTGACTGTGCTTCCTTCGCATAAAACATATTTGGCTGGCTCTATTAATATAGCAGGTGTATCAAGAGGTGTAACTTTTACAGTCACATTTTGAGAACAATTGAATTCATGATCAGTCACCGTCACAGTATAATCTCCAGATGCCGTAACGTCTAAATAATTAGTTGTAGTGCCATCTGTCCATTTATAATCACTCTCCTTGTCTGATTTAACCTCAATTCTTCCAGTTTGACCTAGACAAAATTTGGGTATCACAGTGTCAATGTGAGTTTTAGCTTTTGTGTCAATGGAAACAGTCGTGTCGGTAATACATCCGTTTGCACCAGTAACCTCCAATTTATATACGCCAGCTGTCGTCACAGTTAAAGTTGCCCCCTTCCAAATATTCTCTTTTTTTCCATTGTACCAATCATAATTCTTTATGTCCAATCCAACAACAGTGAATTTTGCCTGTTCTCCAGAGCCACACAAATACTCTTTATCCTTATCAATAGAGAATTTAGATTTGGGTTTTGTAGTCACAATAAAATCCTTTTTGCTTTGACACCCATAATCATTTTCTGCAACAAATGTATAAGTTCCAGCACTATTTACATTTAGTTTTGTACCAGTTTGTAACAAAACATTTTTGCTATCATACCATTTATAAGTATTCTCATTGGCATTTTCTACTATTGCTTCAAGAATGCCATGCGAACCTTCACATATACTAATATCATCCCCTTCTATAGTTGGATATGGAAGGAAATCAATTTTGACATACGCTGTAGAAGTACAATTGTTATCTTGAACTGTAGCCCCATAGCTTCCACTTTCAGTTATTTTCTTTTTTTTATCATTAGAATAATCGTCCTCCCAAAAAAAAGTCAATGTATCTGAACATAAAGCCTCTATATAAACATCATCTCCTATACATGGATATTTTTTTTCTATTACAATCGCAGGATTATTAACCATTGTAGCATCAAAAGACATAATCTTACTAGGACACCCTTGTTTAGAATATGCTTGCACAGAATAAACTCCCGCTTCCGTGAGTTTCACTTTTTCTCCACTATCTGAAAATCCATCATTACCCGTCCAATCAAAACGGGTTAAGTTTGTCCCTTTTGCAGATACAGTTGCAGAATAACCAGCACAAATAACAACCGGCATAGGAACAACACTAACTTCTCCAACTTCTTCGGCTTCAGTCAATGTTGTAAAATTTGATCCTTTACAAGTCTGTCCGTTTAACTTCACATCTACTTTATATTTACCTAACCTATTTACAACAATGGATTGTGTTTTTGCTTCTAGTATCTCTGGAGCACCAATGGTTCGGTCTCCATTCATTGCCTGGTATGTCCACACATAAGTATAGGATCCGGAACCAGTACTTGCGGTTAATGTTGTCTCTGATGTTCCAGGACATAATGTAGTTGGACCTACTATGTCAACATCTATATTATCCTTAGTTTCAATATCAAAATTTTTCTCATCTGTACATTCATTCTTTCTACCAACAACTTTGTAAGTCCCAGGTGTAGTTATTGTTACTTGAGACCCACTCTGAGAAAAATTATTCGACCCTGTCCACTCATAGCTATCCATTCCTGTCGCATCTAATGTGATAGCACCTCCTGCACAAAGTTTTTCTACTCCAGAGACTTTTAACTCTGGGGCAGATGGTATAACTGTTTTTATTTCCCTCGTGCATCCCAAATGATTCAAAACAACGCTATAAGTTCCTCCCTCCGTTGCTTTATAAGAGGATACATTTTCAACGTTTTCAATCTCTTTCCCGTCCTTACTCCATTTATAAATTACAGATGCACTAACATTGTTTGCATTGCCTTTAGACGTGGGTATAGCAGTTAACTCTACATCTCCATTTTTACATAAAAATTCTTTTTTCTTATCAATGTATCCGTCTATTCTATAATGTTTAGCAACTTTTATTTCCTTTATATCATTTGGAATACTTACATCTATCACATAAATAGATGCATTATTTTCTTTAAGAGTATAATTAAAACTATAACCAGTGTTTATTTCATTCTTGCACTCTTTATCCGAATACCACTTATACGTCTTTGACAAAGAATAACCAGTAAGGTTGATTTGAACATTACCATTATTTTCGTCGCATGCATATATAGTTCCTTCATATAATCCATCAACTCCAAATCCATAGGATTTTTGCCCCATCATCAACAAGATTACCAACAAACAAATAGATTTCATCTTGTACAAAAATTCCTTAATATGTATCATATAAATATACTCTAACTCTTAAACCCTTAATATTAAATCATTATTTTCTACTTTAACATAAACATGTTTGTCGCAAAAATAATAAAAATTCGATCTATACGCCTAAAATTCACACAACAATAGTAATCTTACCTTAATCTTTAGCAAAAAAAATACTCCCGCGGACACCTCTGTATCCACGGGAGTATAATTTGTATTTGGATTTGCTAATTCAACCTTTATCTCACTATCACTGTCTCACTTCCTCTTCCACATCTCACCACATAGATGCCTCTCTCCATAGGAATTCTCATGATTGAGGAGCTGACGGTGCTTCTGGCTACTGCCTGGCCTGCTGCGTTGTAAACAACAATGTCGTTTAAAACAGATTCATCCAACGATAGAATCACAATATTACCTTCCTCTCCATAAACCAATGTCGACGGTGATGACACATTATCCTCCACTGATGTCACTTCCTTCATTGGCACGGCTGTGAATGGCACCGATAGGATTCTCCACTCACGATGAACGTTGGAACCCGTCGCTCCGGATTGCCATAATCCTACTTTTGTGTTGACATCAAACTTTCCACTCTCCAAATCAAAAAGTTTATTGTTCGACGCGGAAACTATCTTGAAACTGTTGTCGCCAAGACTCTCTACCTTAAACTCTTGACTCTTGCTTGATGGATTAAGCGAAGATATTGAAAGATAGTATGATCCGTTGTCTGTCAACGCCATCTTATCATTGTTCACCAAAGTATAGATGTTGTAGTTGCCGTTTGCCAACTTGCTAAAATACCATCGCTGATTTGTGTTTGTGATCGACAAATTGCCCAACTGCAATGATGTTCCATTCAAAGTCAAAGGAGACGTTGATGCACGAGGGACAATCATATACGGCATCTCCGCAGTGAAATTCGCCATTCCGTCGCCAGACTCAGTAGAGAAAATCAGTGTAGAGATTTCCTGTCCGCCCATAGTATAGTCTAATCTGCCGTCGTACACTTCCACATCCGCCATACGCTGGCAATCACGGTTTGAGTTTGTGACATAGAGTTGAGCCTTAGCGTCGACTTTATTCAAAAGCGAAAGATCAACGCTTACTGTCTTCTGAGAAGTGCCAGTGTTCAGCATCACCACCACCACTTTGTCGCCATCCGGACTGATTGCGGCAAGGATATCGTTACGTCCTGTGCCAAGCATAGTATAGCCCTGCTTGATGAAACGAGTGACCTGCATACGGACGTAGAAATTCTTCACGATATAATATGTCTGGCCATCAAAACTTCCTCTTACAAAACACCACTGGTCGTTCTTCTCCTCCACAAACTGCCAATCTATCCATGCCTGTGGCTGAAGATAGTTAAGGTCGTCAAACATACGTTGTGCCATCGCAAGGTTTCCTCCAATACCGTCGCCTCCTGAACCTGTCTCCGACATCCAGAATGGCAGACGAGTCTCTGTGACAAGATCCTTTAGATTTGCCTTGTCCTGTATGCTTCCTCCGTAAGTATGAGTGTTGTACTGGCCCAACATCGGAATGATATCTCCCTCTTTGATGAATGTCTGCAACTCACCGATTGCCAACGGCACATTTGTCTCGTCGGAAGCGGAAATAACCGTCTTCAATCCTGAATTTTTCAATTTAGGATAAAGTGTTCGGATGACCTTCACCTGCGACGACGGATCGAAATGGCATCCCTCCTGAGATCCTTTATTATACCAGAAATTTGTGTTTGGCTCGTTGAATGGAGCCAATGTCTTGAATTCAATGCCGTATGTGTCCTTATAATGCTTGCAGACGTCGATAAGATAGTCGCAGAACTTGCCATAATACTCTGGCTTCAAATTATCCTTTGATCCGTCATTGTTTCCAGACGCACAGCCTGAATATGTCATCCAATAAGGAGCAGAGTTGGAGAATGCCTCAAACACCACGTCATCCTTACGGGCATCTCTCAACTTTAGCATGATCTTACGCTGAGCGGCGTCGGCATTCCAATTATAAGCGGAATTCTCCGTTGCCTTGAATCCTTCCATCTCAGCACGCTTACCCTTTCCGTTGACCATGTGGCCATTAGCATGCGACGGTACATCACCACCTCCGATATTGTAACGGAAGATATTGAAATTCAACTTGTCTTCCGACGTTAGCATATCCACCAAGTCGTTGACCTTATCCTCTGTCCATTTTCCACACTGGCCAGCCCACCAGCAAAGTGAGACTCCCCATCCTTCCATTGTCTGCTGACGTGCTGCCGGATTGATACGGACGTTGCACATCGCAGCAGGACGCTGTTCGTATTTGTTTCTTAGATTACTGTACTCTTCCTCTGTAATGCTGATCACAGATCCATGACGCATCACCGATGGCAAAGAGTATTCGCCAGACGCAACCTGAGTGAATTTGCCAGATGAAAGATCAGTAGTGACAAGTGGATAATAACCTTTGCCTCCAAATTCATCAATGAAAAGACACCATTTGTCTTCACCATTAAACTTAAAGCAAGTTGGACCCTCAACTCCAGAAATCTGGCTCATCTGAGAGTTAACCTCGGTCCATTCTCCAAGGAGCGACGTCGACTTCTCCATGATGATATATTTACCAGTGGAAGGCATGCCCGACTTGTGAGCCTCGGTAGCCTCATTCTTATTGAAACGATAGTAAGTATCCCCTACCTTGATGACAGTAGCGTCGATCACACTGATAGTGCGATTCTGCTGATTCTTCAACTCCATCCACACCTTAGCCTCAGAGAAAGTCTTGAAATCCTTTGTCGTGCAATAGTAGACGCGATGAGTATAATCATTGTTAGGAACCGACTGAGTTGTGGGAATTTTCGACGACCAGAAAACAATATATTCGCCAGAAGCATCATCATACACAGCTTCAGGAGCCCAAGTGCAGCCAGCACCATCAACAGCCACCTTACACATACGCTGTTCACTCCAGTTGACCAAATCCGACGACTCCCACACCATGATAGACTTGCTACCAGAAGTTTGGGCTGCAGACCAGTTGCCATTACCGTTGATTTTAAGGTCAGTAGCAATAACGAAGAATTTATCCCCGTCGGCAGAACGCATAATGAAAGGATCACGCAAACCCTTTTCTCCGAGTGAAGAAGTGAGTACAGGATTGCCCCCGTTAAGGTCCTTCCAGTTCAAGCCATCACGGCTGACAGCAAAATAAATTTGTTCTCCCTGGGCCAAACCCTCACCCTTGAAGTAGGCAAAGAGGTAAGCCGAATAATCTTTCTCCGCCGCAAATGAGAGAGCGGAGAGTGCCACCAATAACAGTGACATTAAAAATCGTCTTGTCATAAAAAGTAACATATTTTAGATATAGTAAACATCGCAAAATTAATTATCCGCACAAAACAACAACCTACAAAAGTAACATTTTAGGGGAGAAACGGAAAAGGAGAAATGAGAAATGGGAAAAGGAGAAATGAAAAGTTTGGAATTCTTGATAAAAAACTCCCGTGGAGGATTTGCTTCCACGGGAGGAGATTTTGGAAATTATAGAATAATTTAAGGAGATTATATTGCAGTTGTCCAAAATGAGGATTGCAAAGGGCGGAACGCCCTTGCCCCACCAACGCGAGCTCGGAGAGCGAGCGTATAAAATATAAGCGTGTTAGGACAACTCGTATATAATTGCCTTCTTTATTCCTCAAAAGGATATGTTTCGTTGTAGATGTCATCTAGGAGACGATCCTTGTAAAGCCAATAACTACCAGGTGAAATGTGTTTGGTATTGTAACCTTTCAACTGGGCAGATAGAGCACTGATGGAAACTTCCTCATCATTGTAAGTCACTTTTCTCTCTGACTTGATGACTACAAAAATTGAAGGATCATCTTTCCATGTGAGAATTTCTCCTTGTTTCATTCCCATTTCATAAAAATTGAGAGAAGGACGACGAGGTTTTGCATTCTGAGTTGCAACTTTATCTTCTGCTGTCAAATCATTTTCTATTTCATCAGTTACCTCTTCAGTAATATCTTCGATGTTGAAAAGTTCTAGAATAACCTTTGCCTGTTCAACCTGAATTCTGAAAAATTCACGATTTGCGTTTACTCTTTGAGGTGCGAATGCTGTGTGTAGGGCTTTCTCAATTTTTGCACAGTCAGATTTCTTCACCTTACATGCGTATTGACACTCAAATGGAACAGGAACACCTGTGCTGTAGAGTTCTTTTAGTCTGGCATCAATGTCTTCTCTGGTTGTCATTCCAATTTTAACCAACCCTGGCATAACGGGATTTGTAAGAAGATATACTATTCCGTATTCCATAATTTCTATTGTCGTATGTAAGTATTGTTATAAAGTTCAAAATAATAAAAAGTATACTGCAAATATTGGAAATAATCGTGAGATTATCAAGTTTATATGATAAACTGTTAAACATAAATACGATATCAATCCATAAATTTCACAAATTCCATTATCTTTGCATTGAATTACAAACTGATATAACAGTATAAATATGAATACATTTGCGTTAAATAAATTGCTAGAATATATCCTATCTTTGTCATTAAGCGACAAAAATAAAGATTGGTTAGCCGGAAAAATTCTAGCATCAAAATCCAACTTGTCTCCATCTTTGAAAAAGCAAATTTCCAAAGCTCGTGCTGAACATGTAAATAATGAAACCATTTCATGCTCCACGCCTGAAGAAATGCAAACCTATTTTGACAGTTTATAATGTATAAGGTTGAATTTTCCAAACAAGCGGATAAGACTCTTAAGAAATGGAAGAAGTCTAATCCCATCCTATTCAAAAAAGCAACCTCAATTTTGATGGAACTTATGGATCATCCACGCACAGGTCTCGGACATCCAGAAGCTTTGGTTGGAGGTAACGAAATAACATACTCAAGACATATAACGGCTCATGATCGCATCATTTATGACATTTATGAGGATGTAGTCTGCGTTCTTGTAATCCAATTAGAGGAACATTACAACGACAAATAACACAACATAAATTACAAACAGTCAAAAAATAAACTTTATGGCATTACCAATTACAAACATCCCTGTTCTGACGGGAAAAGTAGCAGAACAATTCATCAAACAGTGCGAGTATAACTCAAAGTATCTTGCAGGTTCGGAATGGAGTCAAGAAAGAGAGGACCGATTTAACAGAATCATTGAGAAGTTTGAAGAATCTAGAAAAAAGAACAAAAAATGATGGTTCTGTCATAGTTGTTGACTGATTTTTATGAGGAATATTTAGAAAGAAACTCCATTTACTTCTGTCTGCAGGACTCGCTGACAAAAAAAGATGGTTCCAAATAATGATTAATCAAAATCTCTTTTCCTCCCAAAAAAGTCGGAGACTTTCTCTTTTACTCTGAGTCTCTGTGTTTATTTTATACGCTCGCCCTACGGACTCGCGTTGGTGGGGAGGTTAGGGCGTTCCGCCCTTAACAATCCTCATTTTGGACAACTCATAGATAATTTTCCAAAAAAACAGCACATTTTACCAAATTTAAAATGCCACTTTATATTTTTACCGAAAATTTAAACTGGCATTTTAAATATTTCCAAACCTCCAATTTTCTCCCGACCAACAAAAGTTTTTTACCGACTAATCGGTATTGGTTCTTAAAAAATCACTATTTTTGCTACAATAACTATAAACAAAATGAAAAGCAATATTTTGAAGTATGCACGAGTGTTCTGTGCAGTGGTGATGATGCTCTCTATCGTCACTCTTTTCTGCGACACTACCGGCATAGCACGACACTATTTAGGATGGAGCGTCGACATCCAGTTCTTCCCTTCTATCTCCGCAGGTCTGATTGCGGCTTTCTTGTCGACAATGATTGTGACAAAACTGTTCGGACGCATCTACTGCTCTGTGATCTGTCCGCTTGGTATCTTCCAGGATATCGTGGCTCGCTTGGGCAGACTGACAAAGAAGCAGAAAATTAAGTATTCATATAGTAATGAGAAGCTATGGTTGCGTTTGATCGTCGCACTCCTTTTCATCGCCTCATATATTATATGCGCATACCCAATCGTAGGTTTGCTTGAACCATACAGCATCTTCGGACGTATGGCAACTACCCTACTTGCCCCAGTCGGCAGATTCATTGCCGAGCATCTTGCAGCATCGTCGGAAGCAGCAGGCACTTACACTTACGCAATGCCAGCAGAGCTTAACTACTCTTACGTGATGCTTGGAATCGCGCTATTCTCACTTGCACTTATCGCAATCCTTGCTTTCCGTGGAGGACGTACATACTGCAACACTATCTGCCCAGTCGGAACTATCCTTTCCATCTTCGCAGAGAATCCGGTGATGAAGCCAGTCATCGACCACGACAAGTGTGTGAAATGTGGACTTTGCGCAAAGAAATGTAAAGCTTCCTGTATCGACGTGAAGAATGGCATCGTGGATTCTTCAAGGTGCGTCGACTGTATGGATTGTATCTCAGCATGCAACAAGGGTGCTATCTCTTTCACTACACCATCAGACAAGGATAAGACTCCTAATATCATCCAAAGAATAAAAGCACGTAGAGACGCACGGACGTGCGTCTCATCAGACGAAAAAAATTCAAATACACTAGACGAATCTAAACGAGCATTCCTTACTGTCGGTGCTATCGTTGCAGGTAGTGCAATGAGCAAGAGTATGGCTAAAGTGTTCGACGGTGGTTTGGCTGAGATCACAGAGAAAAAGGAGCCTAAACGTGAGAATCGAATCACTCCTCCAGGAAGTAAATCATACAAGCATATTGAAGACGTGTGTACATCATGCGGACTTTGTATCACAGCCTGCCCTAACGGTGTGCTTCGCCCAAGCGAGGACCTTTCATCTATGCTCACTCCAGTGATGAGTTTCGAGAAGGGCTACTGCCGACCAGAGTGTAAACGATGCAGCGACGTCTGCCCTACAGGAGCCATCTCACTTGCAGACCTTGCTGAGAAGAGCGCTACCCACGTCGGACATGCAGTGCTTATCGCCGACAACTGTATCTCTATGAAGAAAGGCGTGTCGTGCGGCAACTGTGCCCGCCACTGTCCTGCCGGAGCAATCACTATGGCACCAACTGTTGACGGAGACGAAACATCTGCAAAGATGCCAGTGATCGACCCAATGAGATGTATCGGATGCGGTGCTTGCGAGAACCTTTGTCCTTCATCGCCATACAGTGCAATCTACGTTGAGGGCCACAGAGTACACAGAATTGACTAATAACGAAAAAAGACAACACAATATATGGATCGTAGAGATTTTCTAAAACGTTTGTCAGCAGCCACTGCCACTATGGGTTTGGCAGCTTGTACTGATGAAAAGACGAAGGAGATTATCGGAACTCAGAGCCAGAAACCGACTGGCGAAATGACATACCGCACTGTGCCAACTACAGGCGACAAAATCTCGCTTCTTGGCTACGGCTGTATGCGTCTCCCAACTGTCCAGCATGGAAGCGCAAGAGAGCAGAAAGATATTGAGATCGACCAGGAGGAGTTGAACGCCCACGTCGACTACGCCATCGAGCACGGAATCAACTATTTCGACACATCCCCTGTTTACTGCCAGGGACGAAGCGAGCACCACATGGGTATCGCCCTTAAACGTATTCCACGAGAGAAATATTTCATTGCCACTAAGCTTTCTAATTTTGCTCAGGAATTGTGGAGCAGAGAAAAATCAATAGAGATGTACCACAACTCTTTCAAGGAGCTTCAGGTGGACACTATCGACTATATGCTTCTTCACGCAATCGGCGGCACAAATGGAGAGTTCAACTCTACTCAGACATTTGAGAAGAGATACATCGAGAACGGAATCCTTGACTTCCTTATAGAAGAAAGATCTAAAGGCAAAATCCGTAATCTTGGATTCTCGTACCACGGTGATATCGCCATCTTCGACCGTGCTCTTGCTATGCACGACAAGGTGAAATGGGATTTCGTGCAGATTCAGATGAACTACGTGGATTGGCTACACGCAAAGGAGGTCAACCCAGCCAACACAAATGCAGAGTATCTATATGCAGAGTTGGAGAAACGTAATATCCCTGCAATCATCATGGAGCCACTTCTTGGCGGTCGTTTGGCAAGCACACTAAGTTTCATCGCAGCCAAGTTGAAAGCACGTCGCCCTGAGGATTCAGTTGCAAAATGGGCTTTGCGTTATCTTGGTTCATTCCCTAACGTGCTTACTGTGTTGAGCGGAATGACATACATGGAGAATGTCAAGGAGAACGTGGATACATATTCACCTGTTGAGCCATGCACAGAAGATGAGCTTGCTTTGCTTGAGGAGGTAGCGCAGGCAATGTTGAGATACCCAAGCGTGCCATGTACTGGTTGCCAGTACTGTATGCCATGCCCTTACGGTATCAATATTCCAGGTATCTTCCAGCACTACAACAAGTGCATCAACGAGGGTAACGTATCTCTTAACAACCAGGATGAGAACTATGCAGAGGCTCGTCGCGCATTCCTAATGGGTTACGACCGTTCGGTGCCAAAATTGCGTCAGGCAGACCACTGTATCGGATGTGGAATCTGTAAGAGCCACTGTCCGCAGAACATCGATATTCCAGGCGAAATGCAGAGAATCGACAAGTATGTGGAGAGCTTGAAGCAATCAATGGATTGAAGAGAAAAGAGCTTAGAGCTTAGAGAAAAGGGTTTAGAGAAGAGATGGATAAATTGATTATAGAGACGGCATCAGGCGAAACCATCACAGCCAACGAGATGGGAATCAAAGCATTGCGTCGCATTTATAAAGAGCGACGTGAGGTTTTGCGTGGTGCGACAGTGACTGACATTCTCATCGGCAAAGGTGCAGCCTGTTTCCTTATAGCAGGTGGCATCAAACACCTGAACGTTGGAGTGATCAGTAGAGCTGGACTCGACATGATGCAGAAGGCTGGTATTCCCGTCGTCGCAAGAGAGATTGTGCCGATGATCATCAACCGTAAGAACGACGGTCAGTGCCCTATCGAGAATCTCCTTCGTGAGATATTCGAAGCAGAGGAAGGCATCAAGAAAATCAGTGCATTCTTCAACGACGAATTTTCTGTGTAGGGGCAATCCCTTGTGGATGCCCATTATAGCAATCCCTTGTGGATGCCAATCGATTTTTGGAATTTATTAACCACAATAAAAAAGGCTGTGTTTCACGAATGAAGCACAGCCGTTTTATTTTAATCTCAATTCTATGTAATTTCAGAATACAACTCCGAAATTGCATAAATTTATTTCAATGTCTTATTCAAGAAATCAGACACAACCTGCTCATACTTTTCAGGTTGCTCTGTAATGGCGTTGATATGCGTACCACCTTCCACCAACCACATCTCAGTATTCTTTTTCTTCGTCGCCATGATTCGTTTTCCTTCCGACAATGGGACTCTTGTATCCGCGTCGCCATGAATGATAAGAAGCGGAATCTCCACGTCCTCCAATTTTTTGATAGACGACGCTTCCTTAAACGACCATCCTTCCTTTATCTTACAAAGCAGACTTGCACTGTACAAAAGCGGGAATGCAGGCAAATGCATCTTAAGTTTCATCTCTCGGCTAAACACAGCGAATGCCGACGTGAATCCACTATCGTCGACGACGGCTTTCACACAAGCAGGCAATCCTTCCTCCGCACACATCACCACACATGCTCCACCCATCGATAAGCCGTGTAGCACCACAGGAAGAGAAGCGTCGAAATGGTTATTAACCTCCGATACCCACTGCAAGACGTCCAAACGGTCAGGCCATCCCATACCTGTCACGTGGCCATCACTTCCAGCATGGTGAGCCAAATCCACCATCACCACGTTGAAATGAAACTTCTCTAGATACATCTTTGCATGTGGCAATGTCTGGATCGAACAGCCTGTGTATCCGTGCACAAGAATCACTGTGCCCTTTGCTTCCTCACAAGGAATAAAGTAGGCATGCAAACGTAGGCCTTTCGGATTGGTGATATAATGATCCTCCACCTTACCGTCGGAAAGCAACGCGTCGAACCAAGAAAGAAATTCAGGATGTTCCGCATTAAATTGTTTTCTAAAGTTTGCCTCCACACGTCCTACCGTATCCTTGTAAACGGAAATATGTAGGAAAAAGAATCCGAATGCTATCCAAACGACAACGATAGCCACTGCCAAATACACAAGAGTCATGATATAATCTTTTTATAAATTCACCTCACAAACTATGCCTAAAAAGGTCATATCATACATAACAATCAATATTAATGATTTTTATGCCACAACTTTCCTTTACGACAAAAAAATTAGGGCATGTCTTTTCGACATGCCCTTCTGATTAAAACGATATTATAGCATAACTTCGAAAGTCTATTTATGCGTGTTTGGCAATCACAGGGGATTGCCAAAACGATTTGATTATTATTCTGCCAACGCTGTAGACAAATAACGCTCTCCTGTGTCTGGAAGAAGTGCGACGATTGTCTTACCCTTGTTCTCAGGACGTTTTGCCACCTGAATGGCTGTGTACAAAGATGCACCTGATGAGATTCCTGCGAAGAAACCGTTTCTTCCAAGACGTTGTGCTGTTGCAATCGCATCTTCGTTGCTGACAGTAAGAATCTCGTCGATATACTCTCTGTTGAAGTTCTTTGGCTCAAAACCAGCTCCGATTCCCTGGATTTTGTGTGGGCCAGGAGCGTTACCTGAAAGCACTGCACTTGCTGATGGCTCTACTGCCACAGCCTTAACTGATGACTTGTGTGACTTCAATCCCTTTGAAACACCACTGACTGTACCACCAGTTCCAACTCCTGCGACGAAGATATCCACGTCGCCATCTGTATCTTTCCAGATCTCCTCTGCAGTTGTATTCTCGTGGATTGCTGGGTTGGCAGCGTTCTCAAACTGCAATGGCAAGAATGAACCTGGAGTCGACTCTACGATCTCCTTAGCCTTTGCAATTGCACCCTTCATTCCTTCACTACCTGGAGTCAAAACAAGCTCTGCTCCGTAAGCCGCGATCAACTTTCTGCGCTCGACACTCATTGTCTCTGGCATTACGATGATCACCTTATATCCTTTAACCGCACCTACCCATGCAAGACCGATACCTGTGTTACCACTTGTTGGCTCGACGATAACACCACCCTGCTTAAGCAAACCGTCTTTCTCTGCCTGCTCAATCATTGCAAGTGCGATACGATCCTTTACGCTTCCACCAGGGTTGAAAGCCTCAACCTTAACCAAAAGTCTTGCCTGAAGGTTCTCCTCCTTCTCAATGTTGCTTAGTCTTACCAATGGAGTACGACCGATTAGGTCTGTGAAGTTATTATAAATCTGTGCCATAGTCTGTAATAGTTTTAATGTTTTTGTTTTTCAACGTTAACGTTAGCGTCAACGTTAATTCAATAATTTCTCAAATTTAATGTTTACTCTTGTGTAGTGAGGAGTGAAATCCTTCACTTCGCTGAATCCGTACTTGTTGTAGAGGCCCATAGCCGCTTTCAATCTCGTGTTGGATTCCAAGATTAGTTTATCAATGTTGTTGTCTTTAGCGTAGTTGAAAATCGCTTCAAACAATAGCTTAGCCACTCCCTTTCCCTGTGCTGCCGGATCCACCGCAAGTTTGGAGATTTCATATTCAGATTCTCCGTGCTTTAGCAGAGCCACACATCCAAGAACATTCCCGTCTTCAGTGGCGAAGAAAAGATGACCACCTTTGTTAAGGATCTCTCTGTCGGGATGAGTGAGAAGTTCAACCTCAAATGGCTCGATTGCGTTTTCGTCGAAGAAGCGAGTAATCCAACCACGGTTGAGAGCTTCGAATGATTTCGTATATTGGGGTTTCCATGTTTCAATCTGTGCCATAGTCTTTATAATTAATAGTTAAGAATTAATAAATAATAATTAACCGTTATGTTTTCGTTTTCGTCATCGTTTTCGTTTTTCAGATTGCATCGAATGCCTGCTTCAAATCGTCAAGGATATCGTCGATATGCTCAGTACCGATACTCAATCTGATTGTCGACGGAGTGATGTGCTGCTGAGCTGCCTCCTCAGGAGAAAGCTGAGAGTGAGTAGTTGTGAATGGGTGGATCACAAGGCTCTTCACGTCGGCTACATTAGCAAGAAGAGAGAATATCTTTAGTGAATCGATGAACTTCCAAGCTGCTTCCTGACCGCCCTTGATCTCGAATGTGAAGATTGAAGCTCCACCATTAGGGAAATATTTCTTGTAAAGAACGTTATCTCTGTGGCTTGCAAGCGACGGGTGGTTAACCTTCTCCACCTTTGGATTCTTGCTTAGGAAATCAACCACCTTCAATGCGTTCTCCACGTGGCGCTCAACTCTCAATGAAAGAGTCTCAAGACCCTGAAGAAGGATGAATGCGTTGAATGGTGAAAGTGTTGCGCCTGTATCACGAAGGATCACCGCACGAATACGAGTCACGAATGCTGCTGCACCTGCGACGTCAGCAAACACTGCACCGTGGTATGATGGGTCTGGCTTAGCAAGTGTAGGGAACTTGTCCGCGTTAGCCTTCCAGTCGAATTTTCCACCGTCTACGATAACACCACCAAGGGAAGAACCGTGACCGCCGATAAACTTAGTAGCTGAGTGAACCACGATATCAGCACCGTGCTCAAGTGGACGGATCAAGTAAGGAGTTCCGAATGTGTTATCAATGATAAGAGGAAGATTGTGCTTGTGAGCGATAGCCGCTACCTTTTCAATATCAAGCACATCGCTGTTTGGATTTCCAAGTGTCTCAGCGAAAATTACCTTTGTATTAGGTTTGATTGCCTTCTCAATAGCATCGTAGTCTGAGAAATCTACGATTGAATAATCAACACCCTGAGTTGTTAGAGTGTGAGTGATCAAGTTGTAAGAACCACCGTAGATGTTGTCGGCAGCAACGATGTGATCACCGTTCTGAGCAATGTTCTGTAGAGCGTAAGTGATTGCTGCTGCACCAGACGCTACTGCAAGTCCGGCAACACCACCCTCAAGAGCTGCAACACGGTCCTCAAAAACACCCTGAGTAGAGTTAGTCAAACGACCGTAGATGTTACCAGCGTCACGAAGACCGAAACGGTCAGCAGCGTGCTGAGAGTTGTTGAAAACGTAAGAAGTAGTCTGGTAAATAGGAACTGCGCGAGCTCCTGTTACTGGATCTGGGTTCTCCTGTCCTACATGAAGTTGTAGAGTCTCGAAATGAAGTTTTTTCTGTGCCATAGTCTTTATCGTTTTAATCGTTAATATCAAGTTATTGTTTTTGTCTTTTGACATTGCAAAGGTATGGCGACTTTGATAATCTGCTATGAAGATTTAAAAAGAAAGAATATATAAATATAAATTAGCAGAATAAGTAGAATATTCTTCTTTCGACGGCACATTTTCATGCGGTTTGGAGAATGGGGATTTTGAATTAATTCATAATTTGTAATTCATAATTCATAATTGACGATACAAACCAATGGATTGGGGGATTCCAACGTTTTCTATGTTTATGTTTTCCGCGACATTGGTACTGCCACCCACGCTGTAGCACCATTAATAAATCCATAACGATTTCCTACCTCATAATAGAATCCGTTATTAACAAGATTGAATTCCGACTTATCTACTTTGTTCCACATAACACCTAATTTTAATTGATTTTTATGATTAAGGTTTGTGGAGGCGATTTTTCAAAAACATGGGCATTATACTTTACGACTATAATCAAAACTACTTGTTTTTGACAATTTCAATAAATTGTGACGGAGTTACGATTTGTGGCCTTACTGGATAATGTTTTAAATTCCCTGTCACTAGAAACGAATCTTCCTCCGTTAGAGAAATTTCGTAAAATACGCGGTCAGATTCGTCTGGCAAAGACCCTTCAAAAGATGTTCGTGATGTGGATATTCCAAAATCCTTGATATAAGTGATTATTGCATCTATTTTGAAGTGTTCAAACTTGAACTTGGGACGTTTTAATACTTCCTCGTATTCTGCAATAATCTCATCATTATACAAAGGTTTTACATTTCCTTCAAACACCATCTCAACCACCTTAACTGTTGGAGATTCTGGATTCTTTGAAATTAACGACGAAACAATAACATTAGTGTCTATTACTGCACAAATCATAATCTTATTTCTCTTTTCTATAAAGTCTTATTTCTTCATTTATTTCATCCAAAGTCATTTCTGCATCCTTTGATAATTCAGATTTTTCCCTTATTGACGCAAATGCATCCTTCGCTTTTTTCCTAGTAGTCTCTAATGTCTGATCTGATACACTAATTGTAAAAGGTATACTTCTGCTTCGCACTACCGCATTCACGAATATGTTGATTGCTGTGTTTGCACTCATACCAAATTGTTCACAAAGCATATCAAACTCAGATTTCTTCTTAGAATCTAACCTTACTGTCATTGCTTGTAATCCCATATCTATTATTTTGATTTCAAATTGACACCAATCTGATTGTTGTTTGATGCAAAATAACACAATTATACTCATAAATCAAAATATATTTTAGGTAATTATATACGAGTTGCCCAACACACGCTTTTCTTTATACGCTCGCCCTCCGGGCTCGCGTTGGAGGAGGGCAAGGACCCAAATAAATCAAACATGGGTCCTTTGCAATCCTCTTTTTGGACAACCGCTATATAATCTCCTAAAAAACAAGGTCCGTTTCTTTCCGAAACAGACCTTGTCGTTTATAATTTAGAATGTGAAGTCTTTACTCTACTTCGATACCCAATCCTTCCCAATCGATTTTGGCGTTGTCGTCGATGGCGACGGTGCCTGCTTTCTTCACTACTATTCTTGTGTCAGGATGTGTCTTGGCAGTCTCCTTTGCGCAGCTCTGTACGCAGTAGTCGTAGCATAGGCCGACAAGATGAAGCTCGGCTACGTTGTTGACGTTTGGCAATACGTCGACTCCATACTCCTCTACATTCACATTGCAACCTTTATTTAGTGTCACGCTTGGTATCTCGATAGCCTGTAGGTCGACGTCGATCTCCGCACCTTTCTCTCCAGCCACACAGTGTGCCGGCCATGGTCCACCCTGGGCAGTGAAGCTGCAGTGATTAGTCGGGTGCCAATCTTTTGTGAAGACAATGCTGTCGTACTTCTCTTTCTTTATCAAATCAACGATGGCTGCTTTTGCCTTCTTCCACTTCTCTATGCCTACTCCCATTGTGCCATCGATGAAGTCGTTCTGAGCGTCGATAATCGCCAACACTTTCTGCTCTGGCATGAACTTTGGAAGGTTAAGCAATTTTGGTTTCCACTGCATTCCGTTGATTCTGTTCTTGATCTTCTTGGCTGTCTCCGGATTAACATCATCGTAGACTCCTCTTGCCACTTTCTCCACTTCTGCGTATGTGAAACCAAGATTATCCTCGTCGGTCATTCCACACATTCCGTCGCTCGGTGCCTTCTTCACCAACTCCTCTGGCAATCCAAGTTCAATTCCTAATCTTACGACGTCGCTCACATAGAGATTTGCCAATGGCGCGAAATCGCCTGCACCGTCGCCCCAGATTGTGAAATAGCCCATAAGGCATTCGCTCTTGTTTCCATTGTTGCTTATTCGGCAGTTTCCGATAATCGCAGCCACACCGTATAGAGTAGCCATTCTCAAACGGCTTGGTGTATTAGTCTTGAACTGGGCAGTAGCGTCGCCAGCAGTCTTGGTTGTGATCTCCTGGGCAAGTGCGTCGTATGCTCCCTTGATATTTATCTCGTAGTTTTTGATTCCCAAAAACTCGCAAACTCGCTTACTGTCATTTATATCTGTCTGTACTCCGTTTGGCATCATCACGCCGACGACGCGATCCTTGCCAAGAGCTGCCACACATGCAGCAGCCACGACAGTACTATCTTTTCCTCCACTTATTCCGATAAGTGCCTTTGTATTCGCATCTCCGTTCTTTGCAAAGTAGTCTTTAATCCAGGCTACCATCTGATCTTTTAGTGTTCTCATAATCTTTTCCTCCTAATTTTAGTCTCAAGTCTTTTCTCTAAGCTCTAAGCTTTTTTCTCTAAGCTCTCTTTTTATACATCTCCCACGCAAGTCTCATCATCAAACCGAAGTCATCATCGCTCACATAGTGTTCCATATCGGCTCTACTAACAAGCACTTGGTCAAGGAACTCATCCTCATCTGGATGATTCTCGCCATAACCGTTAATCACAACATGATAGCAAGTCATACGGTTTTCCATAAACGCTGGATTTGGGCTTCCTGTGTAGAGCTGCTCACATTTAAGTACATCCTCTCTCTTGACTCCCAACTCCTCGTCCAACTCACGGTAGAGAGCGTCAATGGCTTTTTCTCCCGCGTCGACCATACCTGATGGAAACTCAACGATTAGACGGTTGATGCCATGTCTGAACTGTTTTACCATCAGGAATTCGTTTCCGAACTCAACCACAGCACAAACCCAGTCGGGACACGCCATCGATATATACTTACGCTCAACACCTGCCGGATCAATCTTCTTCGTCGTAACAAAGCTTCCGATAGGAGTCTTCATCACTACCTCTCTCTCTTTAATCTGCCATTCATTCATAATCTTTAGTTTTAGTTATTAAATTACATTTCAGCGTGGTTCATTCTCCAGTCGATTGCTCGCTGAAGATATTCGATATATTCAGGATTCTTACACATTCCTTTACCTGGAGTGTCAGAGATCTTAGCCACATCACCACCGTTGCAAAGAGTTGTCTTCATCACGATATTTAGTGGTGGAACGTCAGTGTCGTTGGCGATGAATGTTCCGATTCCAAACGCTGTCTTTGCTCTGCCCTCGAAATACTTCTTTAGCTTAGTAGCCTTCTCAAAGTTCAAGCTGTCGCTGAAAAGAAGTGTCTTTGTCTTTGGATCGATACCAAGTTTCTGGTAGTGAGCGATAATCTTGTCGCCCCACTCAAACGGATCTCCAGAATCGTGACGAACACCGCTGAAGACAGTTGCAAACTCCTCGTCGAAATCACGCAAGAAACAATCTGTTGTGATAGCGTCTGTAAGAGCTGTGCCGTTCTGCACCTTATACTCATTAACCCAAGCACGAAGGCTGTAAAGGTTTGAGTAGGCAGGATTGATTGCTCTGTTTCCCTGTCCGACGCACATGATCCACTCGTGAGCCATAGTGCCGACTGGAAGAAGATTATATTTGCGAGCAAGGAAGACGTTACTTGTTCCGACGAAGATAGACTTATTATTCATCTTTGCATTTCTCAACGCCATCACAGCCATCTCCTGACACTCAGCAGACAATCTGCGACGTAGACCAAATTCAGAGAATGCACCAAGCTCGTAGATGTCCTGCTCCAAAAGATTAACTTTCTCGTTTAGCTTGCGTGCAAACTGTTTCTTTAGCTCCTCATAATCGTAATTCATACGGAAGAACACCTCGTTGACAATAGCCAAAGTAGGAATCTCATACATACTTGTATTCAACCATGTTCCTGTCGCCTCAATATTCAATCCACATTCAGCCTCATCGTTGATTACGAAATCCTCGAATCTTGGACGCCAGATACGTAGGAAATCAATATAAGAATCCTTGATCCAACCCTTCTTCACGATATTGCCGTTGGCATCCTTCTTCGCTCCGATACATCTTAGATAATCCAACTCCTCCTCAGTGAATTTTAACTCACAATATGCCTGCAACTGATTTTTGATTTCAGCTACCATTTCAGCAGTGAATTTCACATCCTTGTTGCGACACTTGAATGTCCATGTAGTCTTGTAGCTTGGAAACTGGTGGAAAATTGCCTGACCCATTGAGAATTTGTAAAGGTCAGTTTCTAATAATGAAGTGATAATTGGTTTCATATTCATAAGTATTAATTGTTGTTGTTTTCTTTATTTGCGTCAAAATTACATAATATTTTAATACAAACAAATGAAATCAGTATTTTTTTCAAAAAACTGATGAAAATTCATTAGTTATTTTGCATTTAGCATTCCTAATTCTGCATTTTTCCCGTCACGCTCACTCCAAGAGTGATCACAGCCAATATATATGGGTAGACGAGATGGCTGATAATCTCAGTGGGTGCAATATGGGCAAGTCCCGACGCAATTAGAAGTTGGGCTCCATACGGAATAATCGACTGTGCGATGCAGCTCCACGTGTCGAGCAGACTAGCCACACGTCGTGGCGGAATATTGAATCGTTCGGAAATTTCCTTGGCAAGTGAGCTTACTGTTAAGATGGCGATAGTGTTGTTGGCAGTACAGAAATCTGCAGCCATTACAAGTGCGCCGATGCTCAACTCTGCCCCACGACGTTTCTTAACACTTCGTTTGATGGCATCCATCACCACGTCGATACCGCCATTTATTCGGATCAGTTCCATCAGTCCACCGGCAAGCAACGTAACGATGATAAGTTCACTCATGCCTTTCACCCCCCCGTCGACAGACTGCATAATGGAAGTGAAAGCAGTACCGTCAAGACAAATTGCAAGAAGCGTGCATAGAGCGATACCTATTGCAAGCACAATGATGACGTTGATACCGCAAACAGCCAAAACCAACACCACCAAATATGGAAGCACACGTATGAAATCAGGGAATTGAACCGTGTGGCTTGCCTCCGAACCGAATCCCATCACCACGTAGATTATCATCGAAACGAGTGCGGCAGGAAGAGCAATCTTGATATTCGCTTTGAATTTCTCGTGCATGGCAATTCCCTGTGTACGAGTGGCGACGATAGTAGTGTCGCTGATGAAAGAAAGATTATCTCCGAAGAAAGCTCCACCCACAATGCAGGCAGTGTAGAGAGCCACACTATTGCCAGTCTGGTCGGCAAGTCCGGCAGCCAACGGCACCAAAGCGGCGATGGAGCCTACAGAAGTGCCGATACTCATCGACACCAAGCATGTAGCAAGAAATAATCCAGGAAGGAGGAGCGACGTCGGCAAAGCATAAAGGCATAAGTTGACAGTGGCGTCGATAGCGCCGATACTCTTGGCAAGTGAGGCAAAACCTCCAGCCAGAATGAAGATCAACACCATATACATGATGTTTTCGTTTCCGGCACCACGTGCGAAAGCCATCACACGATTATTAAAAGTGTCGTTGCGGAAGACCAGCAACGCATAAAGGCTCGTCACCACGAAAGCCACTATAATCGGAATAGCGTAGAAGTCGCCAAGCGCGATACTGCCTCCGACGTAACATATAAAGAATAGGAGAAGTGGGGAGAGAGCCAAAGCCCCACGGCCCGATTTACTACTGACTATCATTTTCTATTCTTGAATACATCCCTATGGCCACCTGTACGTGCCAAAATCAATTTGAGGACTTGTTTCTCTTTTTTGTATATCATCACCCAGTCGCCTGCTCCATCCACATGAAATTCACGATAACCCTTCCACTCCCCAATGAGAGGATGATCTTTGCATTCAGCAGGCAAATTGACATCATTCGCTAAATCGATCACATACTTTGTGAGCTGGGTGATATCCACACCTCTTGACTTTAATTTCTTGATATCTTTCTCAAATTGCCTTGTAACGCTGATTTCATACTTCATAGTTCATTCATGAATTTAGTGAAATCTTCCTCCGACTTGAAAGTATGGGCGAAATTACCTTCCTCTGCATCCTTTCGTGCTTGACGGTTTTCATCATTCAAATCCAAGGATATGTTCATTCGGTTGTTTCTAACACAATCCTTCATGAATAAATTGAATGCTGTAGAAACAGACATTCCTAGCTCTGCCACAAATTTAGCAAAATCTTGCTTTAGAGTCTCATCTGTCTTTATTGTAATCTGTGTATTCATACTCGTATTGTTTATATATTGCAAATATACATAAAAAGTATTACTTTGTAATTACTTTATACATTTTGTAGGTATACAAAATGTTTTTTATATTAGATGCTTATTATTGCGAATGCACATGGCATTCTTCCCTCTACAATACGGAACTCCTTCACGTCGACATTATGCTTTACGAAAAACTCCTTGTATGAATCCAAACTGAATTGGCGTTTGAAATCCACACCAAGCATAGAAAGCAGTTTGGCTGCCACCATCGAATTCTTACTCTCCTTATTCACATAAGTTGGGATAATCAACTTTCCACCTGGCTTGCACACCCTCTTCATCTCAGACAATGCCTTGCCTGGATCGTCGACAAGATGGATAACATTAGCCGCCACCACGACGTCGAAACTGTTATCCTCAAAAGGAATATCCAAAATACTTGCCTTTTGAATCTTCGTATTGGAATATCCGCCAACCTTCTTCTGAGTCTGCTTTAGCATACCGTCGGAATAGTCAGTAGCGATAAGTTCCTTACACTTCTGAGCCATAGGCAGAGTCAGAAGGCCAGTGCCGCAAGCGCATTCAAGCACCACGTCCTCCTTTCCAACGTGATTCTTAATCTCTTCTGCAATACCCTTGAAACACTTGCCATTATAGGCAGTTTCAAATAAGTCGTATAACGGCGAAAGCAAATCCCAAATCATAGTTCTATCCTTTTATTTACGATTCTTTTTGATTACGATGCAAAGGTAGAGAAAGGGATATGCAACTTGGTTGCGAAAGGGGAAATAAATTAAATTTATCTTTCCGGGTGCGATTTTTGCAGATTTTACCAGTTTTCCGGGTGCGATTTTTGCAGATTTTACTAATTTTGCGGGTGCGATTTTTGCAGATTTTGCCAACAAAACATACAAAATCAGATAGTTATGATATATATAGAAAGAAATATAGATAAATACTTGGAGACGTGGGCAAAATCCACCTCTCATAAGCCATTGTTGGTACGTGGAGCAAGGCAAGTAGGTAAGACCACTGCAGTGCGACATCTTGCTGGTAATTTCAAAAACTATGTGGAAATTGACCTAAATGAGAGACGTGACTTACACTCGGTTTTTGCACCTCAGTTTTCTCCTCAACAAATTTGTGATTCTCTCAGCGTGATACTTGGATGTGAAATAATTCCCGGAGAGACTCTTTTAATGTTTGATGAGATTCAAGATTGTCCTGATGCTATCAACAAACTCAGATATTTCTATGAGCGATATCCTCAATTACACGTCATAGCCACAGGTTCACTTTTAGAGTTTGCGTTGGAGGAATTACCATCATTTGGAGTAGGGAGAATAGATTCTATATTTATGTATCCGTTTTCGTTTGCTGAGTTCCTTAACGCAACTGGTAACACTTCATTGTTGAATGTCATAAAATTAGGATCTCCCCTTCAACCTTTACATGATGCAGTTCATGCGAAGGCTGTGTCCTTGCTTAAAGTATTCATGGCTATAGGAGGAATGCCAGAGGTTGTCTCTGAATACGTTAAAACACAAAGTATCTCACAGTGTCAGTTTTTACTTGACTCTTTGGTCAACTCATTTCGTTCTGATTTTAAAAAATACCGAAAAAGGGTTGACCCTATTCTCATAAACGACGCATGGATGTCGATAGCAGAGCAAGGTGTGGGAAAATTTGTCTATTCTCGTGTAAACGGAGATTTAAGAACCGACGTCATCAAACAAGCAGTTCAAACATTGATGATGGCAGGATTAGCCAATAGTGTCGTGCATACTTCTGCCAATGGAATTCCTCTTGGTGCAGAAGTCGACCGAAAATACTGCAGAATAGTCATGCTTGATACTGGTATTGTGCAACGCCTTTTGAATCTTGACCTTACTCCATACCTAATGGATTCTGATACAACCACAATCAATAAGGGTGCTATGGCAGAGGTATATGTGGCTGAAGAATTAATAAAATCAATGTCTCCATACACTCAAACTGAGTTGCATTGTTGGCATAGAGAAGACAAGCAAGGAAATTCAGAAATCGACTTTGTCGTAGAGAAAAAGGGACAAATTGTTCCAATAGAAGTAAAATCAGGCACAAAAGGTTCAATGCAGAGTATGCGTTATTTTATGGACCTGAAAAAAATCCCAAAAGGAATCAGGACATCACTTGAAAATTTTGGTTCTTTAGGAGACATCGATATCATTCCACTATACGCTATAGGAGAATGGATTAACAAAAATGTAGACTGATATTCTATATCTTGTTTGCATATTTGTAGTGATTTTTTCCAGTGTTGATTTAATATAAAATTAAAAAAATCTCCCATTTGAAAATAACATTCTAAAAAAGTCGTTATTTTTGTAGGAAAGTAATGAAATTCATAAATTAGAAAAATTATGGCTGATACACTTGATTGGTCAAATTTGGGATTTGGCTATAGAAAGACAGATTATAATGTTCGTTGCTATTGGAGAGATGGCAAATGGGGCGAGATCGAGGTTAGCTCAGAGGAGACATTGAACATCCACATGGCTGCTACTTGCCTACACTACGGACAGGAGGCATTCGAAGGTTTGAAGGCTTACAGATGCAAAGACGGTAAGATCCGCGTCTTCCGCCCACAGGCAAACGCAGAGCGTCTTCAGCACACTTGCCAGGGTATTTTGATGCCTGAGCTTCCTACTGAGAAGTTTATTGAGATGGTGAAGAAGGTTGTTAAGCTTAACGAGCGTTTCATTCCACCTTACGAGAGCGGTGCTTCATTGTATATCCGTCCTTTGTTTATCGGTATCGGCGCACAGGTAGGTGTTCGCCCTTCTACTGAATACCTATGTATGATGTTCGTGACTCCAGTAGGTCCATACTTCAAGGGTGGTTTCGCTACAACTCCATACGTTGTGACTCGTAAGTACGACCGTTCAGCTCCTCTTGGAACAGGTATCTACAAGGTAGGTGGTAACTACGCTGCCAGCCTTTTGGCTAACAAGAGCGCTCACGATCTTGGTTACTCTTGTGAGTTCTACCTTGACGCTAAGGAGAAGAAGTATATCGATGAGGCTGGTGCCGCTAACTTCTTCGGTATCAAGAACAATACATATATCACTCCAAAGTCGACTTCAATCCTTCCATCTATCACAAACAACAGTTTGATGCAGATTGCTAAGGATCTTGGTTTGAAGGTTGAGCAGAGAGCAATTCCTATCGAGGAGCTTGAGACAATGGAGGAGGCTGGTGCATGTGGTACAGCTGCCGTAATCAGCCCTATCTCACGTATTGATGATCCAGATGCAGGCAAGAGCTACGTCATCGCTAAGAATGGCACTCCTGGACCAATCAGCGAGAAACTTTACAAGACTATCCGTGGTATCCAGTACGGAGAGATCGAGGACAAGCACGGTTGGGTTATGATTGTTGAGTAAGATTGACAATAACAAATAACAGAAAAGCCTTAAAGCAAATGCTTTAAGGCTTTTTTATTGATTACCATTTTCATCAAGCTCCTGGCTTCTTACTCTTCAAAATCTTGATGTAGAAATATATCGTGATTGCGGCGATTGGCACCTGCACCAAAAGCAACATTGTCAAAGCTTCTCCACTCATATTTTAATCCTCCTCGTATCTAATTTGATTATCCTTATTCTTCTTGTCGACGAAGTATATCATCACACAAAGTGCCACTAGGCAAAGCAATAGCGATATACGTGTGATGTCGACATACATGACATCGTTGATGACGGTGCCTTTGCTAAGCGCTGTGCCCTGCTCTACTCGATCTCCCATCTTCACCACTGGCACTGTACCCTCTGGCAGCGAAACCGTCTTGACACTCTCTCCAAGATTGATGTCGACGGAATTGACTGTCACTCCAGTCACCTCGCCAACATAATCAGAATAGTAATAGTCTGCCCACCACGACGAGTTGGCTCCGATTCCTTTGTGTGTCAACTCTCCTATAATCGATGAATTGTCAACCTCCCAACCTGACAATGAAATCTTGCTCCAGTCGTCGTTGACTGGTTTGATTACGGAAGTCACAAAAATCAAAATCATCATAACAGGTGTGACATATCTTAAAATATACTTGAAGATAACCGGAAGTTTAACCTCAGCTCCATAGTGGATTATACGCCAACCTTTATCCATTCCCATCACCCATGAGAACATCACCGTCTCCACCATTCCAAAGAAGAACAGGGCAAACGTGCCAGCCCAGAAGTCGTACTGGTCAAATACTCCCTTGTCGAAGAAAAGTACCGTCGGCAAAGCAAGGAAGAACAAAATCACTCCATATATCCACGATGCTTTCTTCTGTGTCCACTTGTAGCTGTCGGTGAAGAAAGAAACCAATGGCGTTGAAATGGCGAGCGACGACGTTACTGCCGAGAAGAATAGCAAACCGAAGAATGCCAACCCTGCCAACGCCGACAACACTGGTCCCCACTGGGCAAACAAGTATGGAAGCGTCTTGAATCCAAGACTGAATCCACCAGACTGTGTCATCTCAAGCACTGCAGGCACACCAAAGTATCCAACTGCGATAGGGAAAATAATCGCGCTTCCAAGCACCACCTCTGTAAACTCATTAGTGAAGCCAGCAGTAAGCGAGTTCAACACAATATCATCGTGTTTCTTAATATACGACGCATAACACTGTATACAGCCCATTCCAAGCGACATGGTGAAGAACACCTGTCCACCAGCGGCAAGCCAAACCTTTGGATTGGCAAGAGAGTCAAACTGTGGAGTCCACAGATAGTTGAATCCATCCATACTGCCGAACGTCGCCCCCGCGTCGCCCTTATCAAGAGTATAGGCTCTCACCACAAGGAAGATTCCGAAGAGCAAAAGCATAGGCATTGCCACCTTTGCCACACGCTCAATACCGTCTTTGATACCTTTGGCAAGAATCCAAATGTTGAAGACAATACATAAGATGAAGCATATCAAAGTGTCGTGAGGAAGGAACGACGTCGAAACATTAAGATCAAGGTATTTGCCGAAAAAGGCAGCCACCTCATTTTCGGTCATCCCCATGAATGTTCCGCAGACAGAATGAATGGCATACGAAAGAGTCCAGCTCTCAATGTAGACGTAGTAGGCGCAGATAAGTGTACTGCAGAAAATTCCCATCGATCCGAAATATTTCCATATCGGATGACGGTGGGCCGACTGGAGAATCATAGGTGGGGAGTGATGCCCCGACATTCCACCCAACTTTCCTGTACTCCACTCTATAAAAAGAAGAGGCAGACCAAGAAGGAAGAATGATACAAGATAGGGGATGATGAACGCACCTCCACCGTTATTTACCGCTTGAATAGGGAAACGCAAAAAATTGCCTAAGCCGACAGCATTTCCTGCCATCGCCAAAATCAGTCCAATTCGTGATCCCCACGCCTGAGTCTGCTGTTGCTCCATGTATTTCTTTTTCCTTTATTATTTCTCTAAAACTTTGTTTGCCACAAAAATAATGTTTTTGTTTCTATAAAAAAACAATGATTATATTTCAATATGATACAAACATTGCTTATTTTTGAAACGTAGTCAATGAGTAAAACTGGAAAGCCATGAAGTTGTATGATATTATACTCAAAACATTTACTATTATTTCACTGACATTGAGTGTTGTTTCTTGTCAGAAAAATCCTACGCTAACAATCAACGGGAAAATCCCTGCCATAGCAGGAAAAGTGGTGTATATAGATAGCATAACATCCTCAAAACCAGTTTGCACCGACTCGGCAGTGGTGAAAGAAGACGGTAGTTTCGAGATAAAGCGTAACGCAGTGTCAAGAATGACGTTCTTCCAACTTAGATCAGACTCATTATTTGCGATGTTCTGTGCAGACTCTACGGAGAACATCAAATTTCATGCATCATCTCATGGCGAACTTTCAATCACAGGAGACGACGAAGCGGCACAAGTCTGCAAGTTGAGCCAACATGTGAGAGCCACAAACAAATATATCAGCACACTGATGCTTATGGGCGACAAATGTCCGAAGAAGCAGATGAAGAAACTTATCTACTCGCGTGTGATGCAATATAGAACAATGGCCGATTCGTTAGTGAAAGCCAACCCCGTCGCACCAGTGGCATATTATGCGATGAACGTCAAGTTGATCTATGGCATCGAACCCTACGATTTCAACGACAAAGACGACCGACGTCTGCTTGCAATCGTCGCCAATGGATGGAACATGATCCGTCCTAACAACGTGTATTCTAACCAGTTGCTTACAAAGTTAACAGAAAAGGATACCAACGGCAAAGTGGGAGATGGCTTGTTGTACTCAGAGAAAGCCTCGTATGTCGACTTGTGTCTTCCCGATGCAAACGAAGACATCGTCAGCCTTAACTGTATAAGGAATAAGAATTTGATCCTTCTTTTCTGGAATCTAAGAAATATGGATCCTGTAGTGTTGGAAAATATGAAGTCGTACTATAAGGCTAATCCGGATTTGGAGATTTACCATGTCAGTTTCGACGAGGACAAAGAGGCATTCAAAGAGGCCGCTGAGCAGTGTCCATGGATATGTGTGAACGATTTGCAGGGGAAAAGTGTAGTGACATATAATCTCGACGTCGTTCCCTCGGTATTCCTATTCAACAAGAACGGAACCATCGTAGGAAAGAACATTCCGTTTATCGGATACAAGTTTTAAATGCTAAATGCTAAATGCTAAATGCTAAATGCTAAATGCTAATTAATAAAATAAAGGGGTTATATACAAAATGGCATAGAACTTGTAGTTGCAAGTATTTATGCCGTTTCCTTTAACATAAAGTCACTTTTCAATTTTGTGGAGTTGTAGTATCGGCAATGTGGATATAAAATAATCAACATATCCGATTTCCTCATCATATAATGAGTTTTCGTTGTTGCGTTCTAATGTTTCTTTTGACATCAATAACGCTTCATACCAATTAGGAAGCAATTCTCGGAGTTCATTTTCCTCGTACAAACGTGCAATGTTATTGATTATAAACAGTGCTTGTTTTACATTATACATCGCATTGTTATTCTCATTGAGTTTGTTCACTTCTTTCATAAAACCTTCATAATTGTCAATCATTTCAATCATTTCTTCAAAAATTTCTTGACTCTTGACTCCAAAAATCATTTTTTGAAAAATTTCTTTATCTTTTCCAAGTTGACGTTTATAATGAACATCATCATTTGTATTTGTGTCTATTTCTTCTTCATTCACATCCAATATTTTATATGCAACCAACTTGTGCATAGGATAAGCGTTAAATTTCTTCATATAATGTTCTATAGCACCACTCACTTCCCCCCAAAAATGTAAATCTGTTTTTGTAATATCGTCTTTGATAATTTCTTGCAAACCCAATTTACCAATCTTATTATCTTGTACACATCCAATTGCGACACACTTGTAACTATTTTCTATTTTTCTATATATAGCACAAGCAATAATATTGTTGTTTTCATCAAAGACTAATTTTGCGTTTTTAGCCATTGACACGAAACTTTGAAATGAGTTGTATGTTTTCAATCCTCCTATCTTTTGATATGATTCTTGAAGAATGCTCCATATTGATTCCAAATAAGGTTTCAACTCTAATTTGTCCGTGATGAATTTCAAAGCATATTCGGAACAAAGAGATTCATAGTGAAATGTACCTTGTTCCGTGTATAATGCTTCACAAACCTTTGATGTTTGTTCTTGTTTAATGTCATAAACAAAATGTTCAAATGTTTTCATAATCATCAAAATTTAATTTATACTAAAATTTATCATTGACAAAAGTACAACAACAGTATTCTTAACACTAATTAACGAACAAATTAGTGATTTTGATTCCAAAATGAGATTAGTTGAACAAGCGTCACAACATTCTTTCCGTGCTTATATAAAGTGCTTCAAAAGTGTTGATTAGTCGTTGAGTCTTTTGATTACAAGTCTTATGCCATTTTGTATATAATCTCCTAAAATAATTTTGCATTCCGCATTTCTAATTTAGAATTTTCATTGTGCCCAAGACGGGACTCGAACCTGCACAGCCTTACGGCCACTGCCACCTGAAAGCAGCGCGTCTACCATTTCGCCACTTGGGCTTTTTGATTAGAAGTTTTCCCTTTCAAAAACAATACGAATTTCGCAAGATTTTAGGAAATAAGCAAAGCATTTGTTCAAAATTACGTAATAATCTGAGCAGAGTTTCTTTTATGCAACTCTGCTCTTATTTTATCTAAATAAAATGCCTACTTTTGCACCACTATAACAACTTTCAGATGAAGATTGCGTTCGATGGCAAAAGAGCCGTAAAAAATGGGACAGGACTCGGCAACTACAGCCGATATGTGTTGGAATCACTATGCAAACATGCTGATGCCGACGATAAATTCGTCGTCTATTCTCCTAAAGGAAGGATGAACGCATGGATGCAAAGAATCATGGATTCCTTCGCTCCACAGATCCGCCTTGTCATCAAAGACTCTGTTTTCGCAAGCGTGTGGCGTACTTTTGGCGTCACTCAGGATGCCGAGCACGACGGTGCAGAAATCTTCCACGGACTCAGCAATGAGTTGCCACTCAATATAGCCAAGAGCAAGATGAAGAGTGTGGTGACTATCCACGACCTCATCTTTCGCAAGATGCCAGAATGCTACAAATTCATCGACCGTAAAATCTACGATTATAAATTCCGTAAGGCAGCCGAGAATAGCGACGTGGTGATCGCTGTGAGTGAACGCACGAAGAAGGATATCGTGGAGTTGTATAATATTGATCCGGCAAAAATTAAGGTTGTTTATCAAGGTTGCGACGCACAGTTTGCGAAGGAGATAAGTGAAGACGAGAAGGCTCGCGTCGCAAAGAAATATAATCTTCCAAAGAGATATATCCTCAACGTTGGAAGCATCGAGACTCGCAAGAATGCGTTGCAGATAGTCAGAGCCTTGAAAGATATTGATGAGGCTGTCTCACTTGTGATTGTAGGCCGACGCACAAAATACGCCGCCAAGATTGATGAGTATGTGAAGAATAATAAGTTAGACACAAGAATAACAATCATCTCAGGCATTGATTTCAAAGATCTTCCTGCCGTGTATGCTCAAGCGGAGGTATTCGTCTACCCATCTTTCTACGAAGGTTTTGGCATTCCGATTGTTGAGGCTTTGAACGCAGGGGTTCCCGTCGTCGCAGCCACAGGATCATGCTTGGAAGAGGCAGGTGGAGCATCATCAATCTACGTCGATCCTACTAATGACAAAGAGATGTCCGGCGCTATCAATCGCGTCTTGACAGATTCTGGTTTGAGAGCGAAGATGGTTGCCGACGGAAAAGAGTATGCGAAGAGATTTTCCGAAGAACAGTGTGCGAGGGAGATCAAGGAAATCTATAAAATGCTGAATACGAAATGCTAAATTATAAATAACAAATAAGGGGCGAACCTTTCGGTTCACCCCTTAATTATTAACTGTTAATCGTTAATTATCAATTGAAAGTAACGCTACCGTCGTGGATGTTGTAGTAAGCACCAACAATCTTAGTCTTACCAGACTCAACGAACTCCTTAACAAGATTGCGATCGTCAATTCTCTTAACCTGAGTTGCAGCGTTCAAACGGATTGCAGCGTCAAGAGAATCCTTCTTACCAACATACTGCTTAACGTCGTTCTGGATCATAGTAAGCAACTCGTCGATCTTAGCCTCTTCGTTAGCCTTAATCTCGCCCTCGATAGCGCTTGTCACACCACCGCAAGACTCGTGACCAAGGATAACAACAGTCTTAACACCAAGGTGCTCGATTGCGTAGTCGATGCTACCCATAACAGCGTCGTCGTTTACATTGTTACCAGCTGTACGGATAACGAAGATATCACCGATACCCTGATCGAAGATGAACTCTACTGGAACACGTGAGTCAGCACAAGCTACTACAGCTGCGAAAGGCTTCTGACCATTTGATGTCTCAGCGATACGAGCAGCGTCAACGTGAGGGAAACAAGACTGTCCAGCTACATAACGAGCGTTACCATCCTTCAAACGAGCGATAGCCTCCTCTGGAGTGTTAACAGCAGCGTTCAATGTTGCCTTTACTGAATCCTGGTATGCGCAACACTTTGTTGCACCAGCCTCACACTTTGCTGCTTCCTTCTTCGCGCAGCTTGCGAACATACCCATAGCAACGATAGCGATAGGCAAGAAAAATTTTTTCATTTTATTATTTAATAGTAGTTAATTGCATCTTGGTTTGGACGTGGTATCTCACGCCATTTTCAAAAAACGGTGCAAAATTAACTTTTATTCTTTTTCGTTGTTATCGGGAAGACGTGGATTTTTTATACAAAAAAGAGACGCCGCATGAAATAAAAAAGAGACGCCGCACGCGACGTCTCTACTGTCTGATTTTGTTCAGTAAAATGTTTTATTTCTTCTGAAGGAATCCGATAATCCAAAGAAGGATGCATGATCCAAGCACTGCTGTAACCAAGCCACCCAAACTGAATGATCCGACTGTTGGAAGTGAAGAGAACAAGCCTCCAAATACCCATCCTCCTATCATACCGCCGACGATACCAACCAAGATGTTAACCAAAAGACTGTTGGCTTTACCCATCAATTGCCCCCCAAGGTAACCAGCTAGAGCTCCTACTAGTAGAAATACAATTAAGTCTAACATTTCCTAATATTTGTTTTGTTTATAATTTTCAAAAGCAAAAGAGCAAAAAAATCTCAAAAATCACAACATATAGTATGGTAAAAACACGAAAAAAAGATAGAAAAAGACTATTTTTGTAGTCGAAATATGTTTAAGATGCAGTTAAAACGCCTACATACTTTCCTTTTGAAGGATTATTTGCTAAGTTTCTTGGCCACATTCTTCGTATGTCTATTCATCCTGCTGATGCAGTCGCTATGGAGATACATCGATGAAATGGTAGGTAAGGGACTGGATTTGATAGTCATGGCACAGTTCTTCTACTATGCCGCCTTGACTCTTGTTCCGATGGCTTTGCCTCTTGCTATCCTACTGTCGTCGCTGATGAGTTTCGGCGGATTGGGAGAGCGTCTTGAACTTATTGCGATGAAAGCGGCGGGAATATCATTGTTTAGAATCATGAAGCCATACCTTGTGGTGATTGGTCTGCTTTCCATCGGTTCGTTCTACTTCTCAAATGTGGTGATGCCTGATGTCCAGTTGAAATGGACGGTGTTGCTACGCTCAATCAAGCACAAATCTCCGGATGTATCGATTCCAGTCGGCTCATTCTATACTGGTATTGAAAACTACAGCATCTACGTGCGCAGTAAAAACCACGACACAAGAATGCTTTACGATATGATGATCTACGACTTCACCGGCAATTCAGGTGTAGGTGGAGCAGACAACATCAGAATCGTGACTGCAGATTCGGGAATGCTCGTCTCCACTGCTGATAAGAAAGGTTTTATCCTTAAGCTTCACAACGGTGAGATGTTTGAGAATATGAAGGGCAAAGAAGTTCAGGTGTCGAGAAAAAACATCCCGTTCCGACGCGAGACTTTCGGCTACCGTGAATTGATCATGGACTACGACAACAGTCTTAACATGGTGAGTGAGGAGTCGGTGGCAGGCAAACAGACAACTAAGAATCTTGAGCAGTTGACACAGTCGGTGGATTCATTGCAAAGAGAGTCCGACAGTTTGGCCACAGTTTATGCCAACAAATACGTCAACTCCCTATTCTTTGGCCGCAAGCTCGACAGCGGATATGTCAGGACAAACCTTGACACCATTTCATTGGAAAAGGCCAAAAGCTACGAGGCGATAATCAACCGTCGCACACTATTGCAGCAGAAAGAGTCGTTTGACAGAGCCATCAACCAGATGCAGATAGTCCGTAATGAGCTTGACTACTACGGCGAGCGCAAATACGCTTCCGTCGACAAGCAGATGTGGAAACATGATATCGAGCGACACCGTAAGTTCACACTTTCATTCGCATGTATCATCTTCTTCTTTATCGGAGCACCGTTGGGTGCCATCATCCGTAAAGGTGGATTCGGTCTGCCTGTAGTGATATCCATCCTGCTATTCATCGTCTACTATATCGTGGACAACACAGGATTCAAGATGGCGAGAAACGGAGGATGGCCAGTGTGGGTAGGAACATGGTTGAGCTCAGGAATGCTCTTCCCTCTTGGATTGTTCCTGACATACAAGGCAGCAATCGACGCAACATTCAATATGCCTACAGCAAGCACGATAGGCAAAAACATAGTCAAGTTCTTCAAGAGCTTGTTCTCAAAAAAGAAAAAACAAGAAGTTAGTCAAGAAAATACAGTATCTAACAATGAACTATAGTATAAATACAATAGAAGAGGCGCTTGAGGATTTCAAGCAGGGTAAGTTTGTGATTGTAGTAGACGACGAGGATCGCGAAAACGAAGGCGATTTCATCACTGCTGCAGAACTTATCACACCAGAGAAGATCAATTTTATGCTTCGTGAGGGACGTGGCGTACTTTGCGCACCAATCACTATCTCAAGAGCAAAAGAGCTTGGGCTTGACCGTCAGGTGGCCGACAACACATCCATTTTAGGGACTCCGTTCACTGTGACTGTAGACAAACTTGAAGGTTGTACGACTGGTGTATCTGCACACGACCGTGCGATGACAGTTCAGGCACTTGCCGATCCGTCAAGCACAAGCACTACATTTGGACGTCCAGGTCATATCAACCCTCTTTACGCCCAAGACAACGGTGTGCTTGCAAGAGCAGGACACACAGAGGCAGCTGTGGATTTGGCTCGTTTGTCAGGGCTTCAGCCCGCAGCCGCACTTATTGAAATCCTTAACGAAGACGGCACAATGGCTCGTATGCCTCAGCTAATTGAGGTGGCAAAGAAATTCGGAATGAAGATGATTGCCATCAAGGATCTGATCGCATACCGCAGAAAGAAAGAGTGTGTGGTTGAGACTGGGGAGAAGGTGGAGATGCCAACATTGTATGGCAACTTTAAGTTGATCCCATTCCGTCAAAAATCAAACGGTCTTGAACACGTAGCCCTAATCAAGGGAGAGTGGCAGCCAGACGAGCCAATCTTAGTACGCGTCCACTCATCATGTGCGACAGGTGATATCTTCGGCTCACGTCGTTGCGACTGTGGTGAGCAGCTACAGAAAGCTATGGAGATGGTAGAGAAAGAAGGCAAGGGAGTCATATTATATATGAATCAGGAAGGACGTGGCATCGGATTGATGAACAAGATCAAGGCATACAAACTTCAGGAGGAGGGATTGGATACCGTCGACGCCAATATCCATCTTGGTTTCAAACCAGACGAGAGAGAGTACGGTGTAGGTGCTGAAATTCTTCAGATCCTTGGAGTGAAGAAGATGCGTCTGATGACCAACAACCCAGTCAAGAGAATCGGTTTGGAGAGCTACGGGCTTGAGATCGTGGAGAATGTAGCGATTGAGGTTGAGCCAAACAAATACAACCGCTTCTACATTGAGACTAAGAAGAACCGTATGGGACATACAATCAAAAAAGCGTAAACAAAGAACCTTTTATATAATATTGTGAATTATGAATTTGAACATGCTATTACAAATTCCTGAAACCGTTGCAGTGAACAACGTAGAGGAGCCAGCACAGCAGAGCATCAACCTGCTTGACACAGCGATGAAGGGTGGAGTGATTATGATTCCTTTGCTTCTTCTTAGCATTGTCGCAATCTACATCTTCTTCGAGCGACTAACTGTGATCAACGCAGCGTCGAAATACGATGCGTCTTTCATGAATAAGATTAAGGATTACATCAACGAGGGCAAGATCGACGCAGCTTTGAATCTTTGCCGTGACAACAACACTCCATGCGCGAGAATGATCGAGAAGGGTATCCAGCGTCTTGGTCGCCCAATGTCCGATGTCTCTGTTGCTGTTGAGAACGTAGGAAATCTTGAGGTATCGAAGCTTGAGACTGGTCTTTCATACCTTGCCACAATCTCCGGAGGTGCTCCAATGATCGGATTCTTGGGAACAGTAGCCGGAATGATCGACGCATTCTTCCAGATGTCAAACGCAGGTAACAACATCGATGTATCCTCATTGGCTGGCGGTATCTACACAGCCATGGTGACAACACTTGGTGGATTGTTCGTTGGTATCATCGCATTCTTCGCATACAACTATTTGACAACTCGTGTTGACAAGGTAGTGCGTGATATGGAAGCACGTTCACTTGAATTTATGGATATTTTGAATGAGCCTGCCAACTAAATAACTGAATGCTATGGCTTTAAAACGTAGAAATAAAGCAGAGGCAAGCTTCAGCATGTCGTCAATGACGGATATCATCTTCTTGTTGCTGATATTCTTCATGTTGACTTCATCGGTGGTGCATCCCAACGCCATCAAACTGATGTTGCCTCAGAGCAATTCGCAGACGGCTGCAAAACCGTTGACGCGAGTCACTATAGATAAGGAGCTCAACCACTATGTGGCATTCGGAAACGAGACAGAGCGACCAATTCAGCTTGAGGAGATAGAGAGCTACCTTCAGGGAATACAATTGGCTGAGCCAGAAATGTATGTCGCTTTGTATGCCGACGAGAGTGTGCCTCATGGTGAGGTGGTTAAGATATTGGACATCGCCAACAAGAATAAGTTTAAGCTTGTTATTGCGACACGTCCGATGAAAAAATAGTCAAATAAACGAGAGTGTATGGATAGACAAAAGCTTAAAACCGAAGCCAAAGCATATGGTGCGACGGGAACTGTGGTTTTCCATGCTGTCATTTTCTTGGTGCTTATCTTCGGCTGTATGACATCGCAGATGGACACCACAGAGGAAGGTTTGGCAGTGTCTCTCGGTGCAGACGATTTTGGAGGAAGTGATCTCTTTGAGCCAACCCCAGCCAGTGAAATTGAAGGACAACTTGCAGAAGCATCTCCAGCGGCTGATCCATCTACTGCTCCTGAAGCATATGAGACTCAGGACATAGAGGAAACAGTGGCAATGCCGAAGGCTGACGAGGAGAAGAAGAAAGAGGAAGCCAAGAAGAAGGAGGCCGACGCTGAACGTAAGAAGAAACAGGCAGAGGAAGCTGAACGCAAACGTAGAGAGGCTGAGAAACTTGCCCAGATTGAGAAGGAGAACAAGCAGAAGGCTGAAATCGGAAACCGCTTGAAGAACGTCTTCGGTCAGGGAGGAAACGGCGGACTTGGCAACGACAACTCGTCTACTGGTAAAGGCGACGGCACTTCGACAGGAAGTCAGGGCAAATCAACTGGAGATCCAAACAATGCACCGTCGCAAGGACATGCAAAGACAGGCAACAACAACTCTTGGTCGCTTGCCGGTCGTTCACTACGTGGTGAGATGGCGCGTCCAGCATACGGAGAACAAGAAGAAGGAACTATCGTGATTCGTATCACAGTAAACGAGAGTGGTGATGTCATCATTGCTGAGATTGCTCCAGGTACGGATATTACATCTAAGCGTCTTCATAATGCGGCAATAGATGCAGCGAAGAAGACAAAATTTAATGCGATACCAGGTAAGAAGAATCAGACTGGTACCATTACTTACAAATTTGTATTAAATTAAAATGAAGAAAGTATATGTTTTTTTGGCAGACGGTTTCGAAGAGACTGAAGCCATTTATCCAATTGACCTACTAATCAGAGCGGGTGCGACTGTTGAGAAGGTCAGCGTGACAGGAAAGAAAGAGGTCACAGGTTCACACAACGTCACTGTGATTGCCGACAGCCTATTCGCCGACAACAATTATAGCGACGCCGACATGTTATTCTTGCCAGGAGGTCCAGGACACAAGACACTATTGGAGCATGCTGAGTTGGTAGAGTTGATCAAGAAAGCCAACGACGAGAAGAAATGGTTGGCAGCCATCTGTGCCGCACCAATGATCTACGGGTCACTTGGTTTGCTTGACGGCAAGACAGCGACATGCTACCCAGGGTACGAGCAGTATCTTAAAGGTGCGGTAGCAACAGGAGCTCCATACGAAATCTCAGGCAACTTTGTCACAGGAAGAAGCGCAGGTACAGCAAAAGCATTCGCGTTGGCATTGGTTGAGGCATTGTTTGGCAAAGATGCTTCAAAAGAAGTGGCAAAGGCAATCGTATCATAATTATCGCAAAACAAGGATATAATATTACGGATTTATTAACTTTAATGAAGTTTTTTGACTATCATGGCAAGTTAGTCTTAAAATATTCATATATTTAACTGCAATTTACTAAATATCATAACATGAAGATTTTTAATTATATTTCCGCTTTAGCTTTTTCAACATTGATGTGTTGTTGCGCTGGATCAAATAAAGAAGACTCTGTTCCTGCAGATGCTACTGTTGCAGTAAACGTCTCATCTACAGCATTTGTTCCTGTAGAGAATCAAATAGCAGAGTGTTACGTAGATAAGTTGTCGTATGCAATCTGTATCGATTGTGACGTGCTTGACCAATTCCGTACATTATCTATTTACGGACCAGAGAAGAAGAAGGAAGAGAAGATGCCAGTTGTGGTATTTGTAGAGGGCGCAGTTAAGGATATGCCATCATTCGAGTGGGCACGCACATTTGTAGATTTGGGTTACAAGGTTTGTATTCCTAAATGTTCAAATATCAAGGCTGACAAGAACAATGACAAGACAATCAAGACTTTCCGTACAGCGTTGAGCGACGTGAATGATGCCCTTAGAACAATGAAGACTAAGGCTGACAAATATGGAATCGATACAACCAATATCATCTTGGCAGGTAATGCTTCTGGAGCTGACGTTGTAGCATCTTACATGTACACATACGTTTCTGGAACAGACAAACTAACTACAGACGGTATTAAAGGTGTAATCTCAATCTCAACATCATCAGCTTTGAACTTGAGCGAGTTTGAGAAGAATTTTGACGCTAAAGTTCCTTGTTTGGTATTCCACGGAACAGCCGACAAGTATGGTCCTGAAGGTCTTTTACAGTCGAAGCAGTTGTCTTCACAACTTGGCGATTTGGCTCAATTCACAGAAGTGGAAGGAGCAAACGAGTTCCCTACTCCAGAGTACACAAAGGTTGTCAAGGACAAGTGTAGAGATTTCTTGAAGGAACACACATCGAAATAAATAAATTTGCGTAAGGGTAGGACATGCCTACCTGAACAAATCGCATATATGTTAGAAGTAGGAAAAAAAAACATATTAGAAGTTTCAGAGGTTAGAGCCGACGGCTATATCATCAAAGATATGGTCGACGGTGATACTCTTTTTATGCGCAAACTGGAATTGCCAGACGGTGCGGAGGTCGGACAGCAGGTGGAGGTGTTCATCTTCATGAATGCCAAACGAGAGATGGTGCCCACTACGATGATGCCGTATGTGATGCCAGGCGAGTTCGGTTATCTATTTGTCGACGAGGTGTCGAAAGCAGGAGCGTTGCTCGACTGGGGATTATCCCGTCCGTTGTTCTTGCCATCGCGAGAGATGACGATGCGCATGCAGGTCGACAGACGCTACTTGGTCTATGTCTATTATGATTTGGTGTCACGCCAGATCATCGCGACAAGCAGAATTGACCAATATCTCAACGTCTCTCCTGCAAAATACGAGCTTAACGACGAGGTGGATATCTTGATCGCCTCACGTCATGAGCGAGGCTATAAAGTGATTGTCAACAACGCTCACTGGGGAATGATCTACCAGAGCGAGATCTTCCAGGAGATTGAGGTCGGCGCACTTTATACAGGCTATGTGAAGAATGTCCGTGAAGACGGAAAGATTGACATCTCAATGCAGCCGCTTGGATTCAAAGTGACTGACGAGTTGTCGGATATAATCATGGAAGAATTGCGTAAGAACGGTGGCAGATTAAACGTATGCGACAAATCGGATTCGGAGTTGATCGCCGACATGTTCGGATGCAGCAAGAAGAGTTTCAAGAAGTCCATCGGAGTGTTGTTCAAGCAACGTCTGATTGAAATTCACGAAAATTACATCTGTCTTGTGTAACTAAAATTAGGAGGAAAAGGTTATGAGTAGTATACTTATTAAAGGTGTGTTGCTTAATGGCAAAATCACCGACGTTATGATTAAAGGCAATCGTTTCAGCAGAATTGCCCCAAACATTACAGAAAACGCTGACAAGGAGATTGACGGCAAAGGTTTTGCAATTATTCCTCCATTCTACAATGGACATTGCCATGCCGCAATGACATTGCTTCGTAGTTATGCAGACGACCTTCCTCTATTCACATGGCTAAACGAGCATATCTGGCCAGTTGAGGATCAGATGGTAGAGGAGGACATCTACGTCGGCACAAAGCTTGCCCTATTGGAGATGATCAAATCAGGTACCGTCTTCTTCAATGATATGTACGGTATGGTGGAGGAGAGCATCAAGGCATGCGAGGAGATGGGTGTTCGTGCCCAGATCGGTATTTCTTTGATGGACAGAATGGGAGAAGAGTCAATCAACGGACGATTCGGACTTCTACATTCATTCAAAAGCACAGAATTAGTAAAGATGGCAGTCGCTCCTCACGCTCCATACACAGTATCGAAAGAGTTGTTTGAGAGATGTGTAAGAGAGGCTGACAAAGCAGGTGTGATGATCCACACTCATTTGTCGGAGACTGCTAAAGAGGTAGAGGATTGCAAGGCAGAGCACAACGGAATGTCTCCTGTTGAATGGCTCGACAGTCTTGGAGTCTTGACTAATAAGACAGCGTTGGCTCACGTGGTCCACACATCAGACAGCGATGCAGATATTCTTGCTAAGCGCCAGTGTGTGATCGTGTCGAACCCAACATCAAATATGAAGCTTTCAAGCGGAGCCTTCCACACTACACAGCACCGTTCACGCGGATCAAGAGTAGTGCTTGGAACAGACGGAGTGTCGTCGAACAACAACCTTGACATGCTTCAAGAGATGAAGTTCTTCGCATTGCTTGCCAAACTTACAGAGGATGCAGAGTCGGCTCCAGCTGATTACGTATTCGATATGGCGACGAGAGCCGGAGCAGAGGCATTCGGTATCGACGCCGGAGTCATCGCAGAAGGAAAATTGGCAGACGCAGTGCTAGTCAACATGAGCAACGAGAGACTTGTGCCAGACTACAATTTGATCTCCAACCTTGTCTACTCAGCAGACAGCAGATGCATCGACACAGTAATCTGTAACGGACGTGTCTTGATGCAGTCGGGCGTAGTGCCAGGTGAGGACAAGATCATCGAGGAGACACACAGAATATGTGCAAGATTCAAGGCAATGAAGAAAAAATAAGACAAAAATATTTCAACACAATATGATATTATTTTTCAAAAAAGAGGATGCCGGCTTAATCGCAGTCGGTGTTTCGTCGAAATTGGGTGAGGAAGATATTAAGAAACTCACTTGGGCATTTAGCGGTGCCAAATACATGGAGTGTGATAGCATCAACGGATGGTTCGTTGGTCCACGTCGCGAGATGATCACACCTTGGAGTACGAATGCAGTGGAGATCACTCAGAACATGGGTATCAAAGGCATTGAGAGAATCGAGGAGTATTTCGTGGCTTCAGGAGAGAACGCAGAGCACGATCCAATGTTGCAGCGTATCTACAACGGTTTGAACCAGGATATCTTCACTATCTCAAAGACTCCAGATCCAATTGTCTACATCGACGATATTGAAGAATACAACAAGCAGGAGGGTCTTGCTCTTAACCCACAGGAAATCGAGTATTTGAAGAGTGTAAGTGCAAAGATCGGAAGAAAGCTTACAGACAGTGAGGTGTTCGGATTCTCACAGGTGAATTCAGAGCACTGCCGTCATAAGATATTCGGCGGAAAGTTCATCATCGACGGCAAGGAGATGGAGAGCTCACTTTTCGCTATGATCAAGAAGACATCAGAGACTAACCCTAACAAGTTGGTTTCAGCTTACAAGGACAACGTTGCTTTCAACGCTGGTCCGGAGATCGAGCAGTTCGCACCAAAGTCGGGTGACAAACCTGATTACTTCGAGGTGAAGAAGATGCAGTCGGTCATCTCATTGAAGGCTGAGACACACAACTTCCCTACAACAGTTGAGCCATTCAACGGTGCTGCCACTGGTTCAGGTGGTGAGATCCGTGACCGTCTCGGAGGTGGTAAGGCATCTTTGCCAATCGCCGGTACAGCTGTCTACATGACATCATACCCACGTACAGAGCAGGGAAGATCATGGGAGCAGGCAATGAAGGAGAGAAGCTGGCTATACCAGACTCCAGAGCAGATTTTGATCAAGGCTTCAAACGGTGCCAGCGACTTCGGTAACAAGTTTGGTCAGCCGCTAATCTGTGGTTCATTGATGACATTCGAGCACGAGGAGAACAATAAGAAGTTCGCTTTCGATAAGGTTATCATGCTTGCCGGAGGTGTCGGATTCGCAAAGATGAAGGACGCGCAGAAGGGACACGCAGAGCCAGGAGAGAAGGTTGTAGTGATGGGAGGAGACAACTACCGCATCGGTATGGGTGGTGGTGCCGTTTCATCAGTTGAGACAGGTCAGTACTCTAACGCAATCGAGCTTAACGCCGTACAGCGTGCAAATGCAGAGATGCAGAAGCGTGTATCCAACGTCATCAGAACACTTGCTGAGAGCGACGCTAACCCAATCGTTTCAATCCACGACCACGGTGCAGGTGGACACTTGAACTGTTTGTCTGAGCTTGTTGAGGAGACAGGTGGTAAGATCGATATGGATGCACTTCCAGTTGGCGACGTTACTCTTTCAGCTAAGGAGATCATCGGTAACGAGAGCCAGGAGCGTATGGGACTTCTTGTTCACGAGAAGGACATCGACCTAATCAAGAAGATCGCAGACCGTGAGCGTGCACCAATGTATGTAGTTGGTGAGACAACAGGAGACAACAGATTCGTATTCGAGAAGAAGAACGGTGAGACACCAATCGACTTGGAGATGAAGGATATGATCGGTAATCCTCCACGCACAGTCATCACAGATAATTCAGTAGAAGAGCACTATACAGACGCTACAATCAACGTAAGCAAGGTAGACGAGTATATCAACAACGTACTTCAGCTTGAGAGCGTAGCATGTAAGGACTGGTTGACAAACAAGGTTGACCGTTCCGTAACAGGTAAGGTAGCACGTCAGCAGACTTGTGGTGAGGTGCAGTTGCCATTGGCAGACCTTGGAGCTGTTGCGTTGGATTACAGAGGAAAGTCTGGTATCGCAACGTCTATCGGACACGCTCCTATCGCAGCTCTTGCTGATCCAGAGGCTGGTTCAGTGCTTGCAATCGCAGAGGCATTGACAAACATCGTATTCGCTCCACTTGCAGAGGGATTGGATAGCGTATCGTTGTCAGCTAACTGGATGTGGCCATGTAAGAACCCTGGTGAGGATGCAAGATTGTATAAGGCAGTCAACGCAGCAAGTGATTTCGCTTGTTCACTAGGTATCAATATCCCTACAGGAAAAGACTCATTGTCAATGACACAGAAGTATGGCAATGAGAAAGTATATTCTCCAGGTACAGTAATCATCTCAGCTGGTGCAGAGGTTTCTGATGTTAAGGGAATCGTTACTCCAGTTGTTGCTAACGTACCAGGTTCAGCAATCTACTACATCGACTTCTCATTCGACGAGTTGAAGCTTGGAGGTTCGGCATTGTTCGCATCATTGAACAAGGTCGGAACAGAGGTTCCATGTGTTACAGACACTGAGTACTTCATGGATGCATTCAACACAGTCCAGGAGATGCTAAAGGCAGGTATCGTGCTTGCCGGACACGATATTTCAGAAGGTGGTATGTTGACTGCACTTCTTGAGATGTGTTTCGCTAACTCAGAGGGCGGTTTGAACGTCGACTTGAATGGTGTTGGCGACGACGTGATGAAGGTGTTGTTCGCTGAGAACCCAGGTGTTTTGGTACAGGTTTCAGACTGTGCTTTGGCAGAGAAGATGATGAAGGAGGCAGGTGTTGGTTTCGCCAAGATCGCAACTCCAATGGAGGACAGAGTTGTAAGAGTAGCTAAGGATAAGTTCAAGCACGACTTCCAGATCGATCAGCTTCGCGACGTTTGGTTCAAGTCGTCTTACCTATTGGATAGAAGACAGAGTGGAGAGATCTGCGCTAAGAAGCGTTACGAGAACTACAAGAACCAGCCATTGAGATTCAAGTTCAACGCTGACTTCTCTGGTAAGCTTTCTAAACTTGGCATCACAGCCGACCGTACAGCTCCATCAGGAATCAAGGCTGCTATCATCCGTGAGAAGGGAACAAACGGAGACCGTGAGATGGCATACTCAATGTATTTGGCAGGATTCGACGTTAAGGATGTCCACATGACAGACTTGGCTTCAGGCCGTGAGACATTGGATGATGTCAACTTGATCGTCTTCTGTGGTGGATTCTCTAACTCAGACGTCCTTGGTTCAGCTAAGGGTTGGGCAGGTGGATTCCTATACAACGAGAAGGCAAAGGCAGCTCTAGACCATTATTACGCACGTCCTGACACACTTTCACTAGGAGTCTGCAACGGATGTCAGCTAATGGTTGAGCTAGGACTTGTTTATCCTAACCACGAGCAGAAGCCACGTATGCTTCACAACGACTCTCACAAGTTTGAGTCATCATTCGTAGCGTTGACTATTCCTCAGAATGAGTCAGTGATGTTCAAGTCACTTTCTGGATCTAACCTAGGAATCTGGGTGGCTCACGGTGAAGGAAAGTTCGACCTTCCATACGCAGAGAGCGAGTACAAGATCGTAGGTAAGTATGTTTACGACGGTTATCCAGCAAACCCTAACGGATCTAAGTACGCTACAGCAGCTATCGCATCTGCAGACGGACGCCACTTGGCAATGATGCCACACTTGGAGCGTGCGATCTTCCCATGGCAGTGGGCACACTACCCATTGAACAGAAAGTCAACTGATGAGGTTACTCCATGGATCGAGGCATTCGTTAATGCAAGAAAGTGGATCGAGCAGAATAAGAAGTAATTTCATTCTGTAATATACATTGTAGAGACGTCACATTGTGGCGTCTCTATTTGTTTGTTATAGATTCACCTTCCAATATCCATTCTTATCTGCTCCGACGCGGATGATGATGCCTTTGGAGACAAGAGTGTGGAGATGAACACGAATAGTCTCACGAGTCTTGTTTAACTTTTTAGAAAGTGAATCGTAAGTTGTCCTATTGTCCTCAATGATCAGTTTTATTATCTCCTTATCAATTACAGGCAGATTTACAGGCAGATTTACAGGCAGATTTACAGGCAGATTATTTACATGGTTCTTTGCAGAAAGATTTGCTGGAGCATAGTTTGGAATGGGAACAATTGTTCTGAAAGTATCGTCTTCACAAATAGATATGAAGTCGTTACCAGAATATGCTTTGGAATATTTGTATACATTTCGCACACCTGTTCCCAAAGTCTCTGCCCTTCCAATTTGAGTGAAAATTTGAGCAATATTTGGATTTTTAGGAAACGGCTCAAATTCACCTGGAACAAGATCTCCAAAATGATGTGGTTTGTTTGGATTCTTTGTCTCTATTCTATCTCTATAGATAATGAGTGAAGACATAGAACCGTTGGTAAATTCTCTATGGATAAGCATATTCGTTATAATCTCACGAAATATTTTCTCTCTTAGAGAGATTCTCAAATCTCCTTCTAGGAAAAACTTGTCTGGCAGGTATTTCATTACAAAACCAAGAATTTGGCTATAAGCATCAATGAGGTTGCATTTCACAGTCAAACGATCATCGTAACGATCCAAATCATGAACCCTTACCAACAGCTCTGTCCTATATTGAGGTAAAGCACTCTGTATGATTTCATCTTTGCCAAAGAGCAATAGTGCAGTCATTGTAAACCCTTCCACATTTCTATTTATATCGCGTCGGTACAATCCAGCGACATTATAGAATTCCGTATCCGACAAATCGTTCCATGGATGATCAGGTCTGATATTACGAATTAGTGTACGTACTCTTGAGACTATATTAGGAACAAAATCAGATTCATACAGATATGGATAAACTGTATTTTCTGAATAGTAATTGCTTTTCCTAAAATAAATATCTTTGATGCTGTCGTCGGTTTTGACTTCAAAATCTCCTTCAAAACTCCTGTCGAAAATTTTACCATTTAGTTTATGTACTTGCGAAGAGATAGGTACATAAACAACAACAATATTTTTGTCTTGAATTTCAACCACTTCAGTATCAACTAAAAAACAAGGAGACAGTTTGTTTGGATTGTTTGACAATGTTGCTATCTCTTTACAATAAGATTCTGCAGAATACATGTCAAGCCCTTCTATAGTTCTGTCATCATTTACTCCTAGAAGTATGTATCCTCCAGATTTGTTGAGAAAAGCACACATCGTCTCAAACATTGACTTTGGCAGTCCATTTGAAGCATTTTTGAATTCGATTGTTAGACCTTCACCTTGATTTATTAATTTTTGTACTTGTTCTTTTGTCATAACATTAACATTCTTTATTCGGTGCAAAAGTACTGATTATTTCAAAATAAACATTACTTTCTGACAAATATATACATTGTAGAGACGTCACATTGTGGCGTCTCTTTTTGTTTGTAAACACGAAAAAGGGAAGACCATTGGCCTTCCCTTTTTTGTATGATATAAGGCTTCTACGGCCTTATTTTAATAGTAGACGATGCTTCTATCGAAACGTTTGTTTTCTGTGATTGCCAAGCCTGCAGGAGCCATGATTTTTCTCAAACTCACGCAATTCTCAAACATGTCGTCGCATTTTGTGACATACTGTGGAATTCGTATAGAAGTCAAACTCTCGCAATTCATGAAAACATCTTTTTCTATAGTTTTCAAAGCACCATCCGGAATTCTCACAACACCAAGTTTTGCGCATCCATAAAAAGCACTTGCCTCCAAAGTGACTACTGATGCCGGAATAACAATGCTCTCTATGCTCTCACAATTGTAGAATGTTGATGAACTGATATTTGTGATGTTATTAGGAAGTCCCACACTGTACAGATTCCTACAATTTGCGAAGGCTCCTCTTCCAATCTCTTTGACGTTGTCTGGTATCATAATCCTACTCAACCCCATACACCCTCCAAAAGCGTAGTCGCCAATGGAAGTTACCGATTCTGGTATTACCACATTCGATTTTTGATTTGGAAACGAAAGCAGTTTGGTGATATTCTTATCATATAGCACTCCATCCTTAGACGTATAATTTGAATTTGCATTATCTACGATAAAACTCTCTAATGACTGACAGTTGTAGAAAGCCGACTCATGAATATTTGTGACCGATTTTGGGATAGTTATTGTCTTGACGTGGAAACATCCAGCAAAGGTGCTCGCAAGTATGACACTCACACTTTCTGGTATCGTGATCTTGGTAAAACCGGAACATGCCGCAAATGCTCTTTTGCCAATCGAAGTCACAGTGTTAGGTAAGACTATATTCTGCAAATTCTCACAACCTGAGAATGCCTCCTCTCCGATAGCTGTAACTGTATTAGGAATAGAGACTGACGTAAGACTGACGCACTCGTGGAATGTATAATCTTTTATTTCAATAAGATCTTTAGGCAAATTGATACTCTGCAGATTTCTGCAACCGTTGAATGCAGACTCCTCGATATTCTTTATTGTCGACGGAAGCACCATTTTTTTGACTTTACTCATTTCAAATGAAGCCATACCAATCGACGTTACCGTATACTCTTTGCCATCTTTAACTACGACTGGAGGAATAATGACTTCACTATTATTTCCAGACCACTTATATACTTTTGCTGTCTTAGAATAGTCGTCATATATAAAACCTAACCCTGTCTGCTCTGCAGGTGTCTGTGCAAATGATGAAAGCGACAATAAAACGGTCGCAACTGACATTATAAATCTTTCCATTCTTATTAAATTAGTCCCATCGGTCAAAAATAATTAAATTTTGTTATTTATTGAAGAAAAACTATTGCAAATACATATTCCAGGCACTTAGACATTGATTTGACAATTATGCCAAACTTGTAACGTGCAATCCTCCAATGATAGTGGACTACTACATATTTCACAGAAAGACAACTGATGAGATTTTCTATGTATTAATTTCCTTTTTGTCCGTTTCTTCATTAAAAAGTATTAAATATTTTGAAATTATTTGACAAAATTATAAATTTGTAATTATTACAATTTACTTATAGATGAGAGTTGAAGATTACATATTGAAATTTGGAATAAAGCCATCTGTACAGAGAGTGGCGGTAATGAGGTATTTGTTGACTCACAAAACCCATCCAACAGTGGAGGAGATCTATGAGGCACTTCATGAGGAGATATCCACACTTTCCAAAACCACAATTTACAACACTTTAAAATTATTTGTAGAGAATGGTGCTGCACTTCAATTAAACATTGAAGACAAATGTGTGCATTTCGACGGAGATATCTCCGCCCATGCTCATTTCATGTGTCAGCATTGCGGAATGATCTACGATATTTTTCCTTCTAAGATGCCTATCATCAACGAGCTATCAACGTTGGAATATGGTTCACACAACATCCAGAATGTGCAGCTTAACCTTACTGGCGTCTGTGAGAAGTGTATGAAAAAACAGAAAGTCAAAGAATCAAAATAAATAGTACAGTTATGATGAATGTTTCTGATAAGATCAGGTATGTTGGCGTCGACGATTTGGATATCGATTTGTTCGAGAGCCAATATGTAGTGCCAGAGGGCATTTCGTACAATTCTTACGTCATTCTTGATGAAAAGACAGCTGTTATGGACACTGTCGACGCAAGAAAGACAGATGAATGGATCAACAATGTCAAGGCAGTGTTGGGAGGCAAGAACCTTGATTATATCGTTTGCCAACACATGGAGCCAGACCACGCTGGTTCGATGATGAAAGCATTGGAGGTATTCCCTACAGCTAAAATCGTTGGTAATGCCAAGACATTCACATACATGTCACAGTTTTTTGACATTAACCTTGATGGCAGAAAAGTAGAGGTGAAAGACGGTGAGTCGTTAAGCCTAGGTAATCATAACCTTACTTTCGTATTCGCTCCGATGGTTCACTGGCCAGAGGTGATGGTATCATACGAGAGCAGCGAAAAGGTGTTGTTTGCTGCCGACGGATTCGGCAAATTCGGTGCAATCTCCAAATATGATGGCGACTGGGCTTGTGAGGCTCGACGCTACTATTTCAATATCTGTGGAAAGTATGGCGTGCAGGTGCAGGCATTGTTGAAGAAAGCGGCGTCGCTTGACATCAAGACTATCGCCCCACTTCACGGACCAGTGCTAAAGGAGAATCTTGGCTACTATATCGGCCTTTACAACACATGGAGTTCATATGGTGTGGAGAGCGACGGCGTGTTGGTGGCATACGCGTCGATCCACGGCAATACAAAGAGAGCCGCAGAGAAGATCGCATCGATACTTGAGAAAGAGGGAGCAAAGAAGGTTGTTGTGAGCGATCTTAGCCGCGACGACGAGGCGGAAGTCATCGAAGACGCATTCAGATATGGCAGAATGATCATTGCCGCCCCTACATACGACGGTGGACTATTCCCTCCGATGGAGAGTTTCCTTTCACATTTGAAAAGCAAGAATTATCAGAAGCGTACCGTCGGCATCATTGAGAACGGCACATGGGCTCCTGTTTCTGGCAAATTCATGAGAGAGAAACTTGAGGCGATGAAAGACATTAAGATCTGCGACACAGTTGTCACAATCAAGTCGGCATTGAAAGCAGACCAGGAGTCATCATTAGTTGCATTGGCAAAAGAGGTGTTGGCGTAATAGACCAATAATCTAACGTAAAATTATCATAAAAATTCACGGAAATTATGATTTGGTCCTATTCAACAATAAATTTTACGAATCATTTCACGGAAATTTTACGTTATAATTAAAGAATAAAACCAAAAAACTAAAACTATATTATTATGGCAAAGTTCATTTGTACAGTATGTGGTTACGTCCACGAAGGAGATAGCGCACCAGAGAAGTGCCCACAGTGTAAGGTTCCAGCAAGCAAGTTCAAGGAGCTTGATGAGTCAGCACCAGTCAACTACGCTACAGAGCACGAGATCGGCGTGGCAAAGGGATGTGATCCAGAGATGATCAAGGATCTTAACGCACACTTCAACGGTGAGTGTTCAGAGGTTGGCATGTACTTGGCAATGAGTCGTCAGGCTGACCGTGAGGGTTACCCTGAGATCGCAGAGGCATTCAAGCGTTACGCATTCGAGGAGGCAGAGCACGCTGCTAAGTTTGCAGAGCTTCTTGGTGATGTAGTTTGGGACACTAAGACTAACCTTGAGAAGAGAATGAACGCTGAGGCTGGAGCTTGCGAGGATAAGTTCCGTATCGCAAAGAACGCAAAGGCTCAGAATCTTGACGCTATCCACGACACTGTTCATGAGATGGCTAAGGATGAGGCTCGTCACGGACAGGGCTTCCGTGGTCTTTACAACAGATACTTCGGAAAGTAATTAACGAAAACGAAGACGAAAACTAAAACTGGGAGATGGCATTACGGTGTCATCTCCTTTTTCTGTTTCGTGCCGTAAGTGATAACTCACGACAGGAAACATCGCTCATTTTCATTTGAAATGTGCAAAGGAGAAAATTTGAACAAAAAAGGCGAAATTTTGAAAACCGCACAAACCAAAAAAAAGTGTGCAACAGATTTCTGCACAAAGAAAAATCAAGTGTGCAAAGCCTCAAAAAAAAGTGAAAAATGCGATGTCTATCCCTCAAAAAAAATTGATGAAATCCTTTTTTTCTTAATCCTAAAAAGTAAGTTTGCATTGCCTTCAGAAGAAGGATTTTTGAATAAATATCTAGAAAAAGAGAACAAAGCCAAAATAGGCGAAAATTTGAACAATCATTCGTTTTTTGGCAAGAAAGATTATAGTCATGGGTTTAATTAACGATAAGATTAAGCAGTTCAGAGAGCAGAAGAAACTTAGTTTAGCCGAGCTATCTGAGAGAAGTGGAGTGAGTGCTGACATGATCTCTATGATTGAGAATGGTAACGAAACTCCTTCATCAGCAGTAATCATCAAGTTGTCTAGAGCATTAGGTTTGCGTGTCGACACATTGTTGGAGGTAGACAACGTGACTGGCCCAGTGTTGACAAAGGCAGGAGAGGTTCATACCTCAACTAACTTTAGCAATGGTAAGGTATCGCATCCTGAATTTGCAAACTACAGTTCACTTACTCACGGAAAGAGCGACTGCAGAATCAACCCATTCATCATAGACATCAAGGACTCTGACAACAAATTGTCGAGCCACGAGGGAGAAGAGCTAATATATGTGATCGAGGGAAGCGCAGAGGTTGTGTATGGCAATCAGACTTACTCTTTGGAGAAGGGAGACAGCCTTTACTTCGATTCTGTAGTGTCACACTGCATTAAGGCAAAGAATGGTGGCACAGTGAAACTATTAGCAGTGTTGTACTCTCCAATCGACTAATATCATGGCATCTATCCTTTCAAACAATACCATTCCTGATTGGTTGGAAAAATGGGCGAAAGAGACTCCCAACAAGGAGTGTATCGTCTACTCTGACAGAGATTTCCGTCTGACATGGAAAGAGACTGACACCCGCGTCAACAATATGGCGAAAGGTATGTTGGCAGTCGGAATCAAACCAGGTCACCACGTGGGAATCTGGGCAACAAATGTTCCAGACTGGCTTATCGTGCTTTACGCTTGCGCCAAAATCGGAGCTATCGCAGTCACTGTCAACACCAACTACAAGCAGAATGAGCTTGAGTATCTTTGCAAGAACGCCGATCTAAACGCTTTGTTTATTATCGACGGCACTTGGGAGTCAGACTTTGTGGATATGACTTACACAATGCTTCCTGAGCTTAAAACTTCGCAGAGAGGACATATAAACAACGAGAATTTGCCGTTGTTGAAGACGGTGGTGTATATCGGCTCTGAGAAGCATCGTGGAATGTACAACACTCAGGAGTTGCTACTTTTGGGTGAGATGTCGGCAGACGACGAACTAAAGGCCGCTCGTGCAAATGTCAAATGCCACGACGTCGTGAATATGCAGTACACTTCCGGAACAACAGGTTTCCCTAAGGGAGTCATGCTTACTCACCATAATATCACTAATAATGGTTATGCGACGGGAATACAGATGGAGTTCACACAGGACGATAAGCTATGTACTTGTGTTCCACTATTCCACTGTTTCGGTGTAGTGCTTGCTACAATGGCCTGCTTAACTCACGGTTCAACCATGGTGATGGTGGAGAAATTCGATCCATTGGTTGTCCTTGCGTCGGTCCACAAAGAGCGTTGTACAATTCTTTACGGAGTGCCAACAATGTTCATCGCCGAGCTCAACCATCCAATGTTCAGCATGTTCGACCTTACTTGCCTACGCACAGGAATCATGGCAGGAGCCCTTTGTCCTGTCGAGTTGATGAAACGTGTGGAGAAGGAGATGTTCATGAAGATGACGTCGGTTTATGGCCTTACAGAGACATCTCCAGGAATGTCTCACACAAATATCAGCGATCCATTCGAAAAGCGTTGCACTACTGTAGGTGTTGATTATCCAGAGGTAGAGGTGAAGGTTATCAATCCAGAGACTGGAAAAGAGTGTGCTGTGGGCGAGCAGGGAGAGATGTGTTGCCGAGGCTACAACGTGATGAAGGGTTACTACAAGAATGAGGAGGCCACAAACGAGACAATCGACGCCAATGGATTCCTTCATTCAGGCGACTTGGGTATCAAGGACGAAGACGGTTACTACCGCATCACAGGCCGTATCAAGGATATGATTATTCGTGGAGGAGAGAATATCTACCCACGCGAGATAGAGGAGTACCTATTGAGTATGCCGGGCATCAGAGACGTGCAGGTGGCAGGTATTCCAAGCAAGAAATATGGCGAGCAGGTCGGAGCTTTCATCATCAAGCACGACGGTGCCGACATCACAGAAGAAGACGTAGTGGATTACTGCAAGGGTAAGATCGCACGATTCAAGATCCCTAAATACGTATTCTTCATCGACCAATTCCCACTAACAGGTTCAGGTAAGATCCAGAAGTTCAAACTTGGAGGCATCGGTCTTGAGATCTGCAAACAGAAGGGAATAGAGGTAATTTAAATTAGAATTTCTTATTCAACTTTTTCGGCCGTATACGGAGTGATTCGTGTACGGCTAATTTTATTCTCCTCTCAATTCCTTCAGTTTCTCTACCCAGATTCTCGCCGCACACTCCACCATACGTGGACAAGGACGCTTAGCATAGTATTCAGCAGTACGAGCCTCAGGCACATGCGTCGTCTTCTTCTCTTTCAGTTGGCCCAACAAGTCGGCACATTTGATCGATCCGTTCTGCTCCTTAAACTTTGCAGCCATCTCCTGCACCACCTTATAGTTCAACGATTTTGCTGCTGCGTCTTTAGGATCAGTCTGTCCACACTCCAATCCAGCAAGCATAAACATTCCACAAGCGGCTCCACACGTCTCTCGCATTCTACCTATTCCGCCACCAAACGAAGCCGACATTCTCAACGCCTGCTCTTCAGTGAAGCCATACATGTCGGCAAAGGCAGCCACCACCGATTGCGAACAGTTGAACCCACTATTGAACAGTTCCACTGCCCTCTCTATTCTTTTCTCGTAATCCATGCTCTTTTGATTTGCTATTGTTTACTTTACCATACGGCAGACACATTCTGCAAGTCATAATACATTGCTATAGTATGTCCTTTACCGTCTTCATAACGTTTACGTTCATCGTTACCCATAAACAAAAAACCATTTTTTTCATAAAATGGGACTGCCTGTCTATAAGCGTCAACTGTTATAAATCGACATCCTGTCTTATTGTCCGATACCATCCAATGTTTTATATAATCTAAAACCATAGATCCTAAACCAAGACCTGATTTTTGGTAAGCGAAGTCAACTCCAAGTCTCCCTATCTTGACCGCAGGATAATCACGTCTATGCTTGCTATGTGGGAACAATGTCTTTAACTTACGCCAAAAGCCATTAGTATGTTCAATAGATGTTATTTTGTCATTTGAAAGGCAGAAGTACAACACAGTCTTTCCTGCGGATTCTATCAAGTATGTAACTGCAAGCAGCTTTTCTTGATATGCTTTCGCATCACTCACTAAAAAATCATTTATATCATTATCTCCGCAATCAAAAGGAAGTATGACGTGCTCTGATGTAAGTCTTATAATACCTGAATTTTTCTCCATATTTTATTTAGGCAACTTAGACAAAAACATCTTTAGTTTGTTCACACTATCTTCTATGCGATTACGTTCTGCTCTGCGGATTTCTTCTGAAGGTGTTGTGGATGCAGATTGAATAAAGGTCGTTGCATCTTTACCCGTAAGGATTGGTGTATTTCTAATTGGTCTTGCCATAATACTCTGTTAGTTAATCATTTATTTTCCCAATAGACTCTTTTTTCAAAAAATCTTATGCAAATATAATCATTTTTTCTTCATCCACGATGTCTCAACAATAAAAAAGCTTGCCCCGGACTAATAGGGCAAGCTTTTACAAATTAGTAAATCAAACTTATCTAAACACTATTACCTTCTTCATCACTATCGCAACATCTGTCGTAACCTCCACAAGATAGTTGCCTGCCGACAAACCGGACACATCCACCGTCGGATTATCACTCACCTTCACCTCTACTCCACTCATCGTCATCACTCTCACTCTTCTTATTGCAGACGGTGCTGTGACCATAAACTCGTTGCGAGCCGGATTAGGATAAACCGCTACTGACTTGGCATCAAACGTTAGATTCTCCACGTCTGTTGGATCAACCTTCTCTCCTGTGAATTCCAAGTAGTCAAGATTTGTATAATCTGTATTGAACAACACTTTGATGATGTGCTTGCCTTTTGTCAACGACACTTTGCTCTTCGACTCAATCATTGTGTAAGTGTCCCAGTCGGCTGTCTTTGATCCTGATAGAGTCGCCAACTTCTTGCCATCCGACAATACATCAAAATCGAAATTGCCGTTTCCATTTGATGCCGACGCTACAATGCCAAACTCCGCATCTTTCAACACTTCCACTGTATACTCAAGCCATTCTCCAGATTTTGTATAACCGATAGCATAGCCACCTTTCTGATTGTCGACGATGTCAACTCCATCATTACGATATTCCTTACCTTCGTTTTTATCGTCAGTGTCGGAATAAGCAAATCCTTCGCCTCCCTCGTCATAATTCTCGGCCTCAACCTTCTCTGGCAACACTACAGCAACACCCTTGTATGGAGTTTGTGGAGCATTAACAGTGATCTTTGTCTCGGCTTCCATCACAGATCCATCCGACATTGTTGCGACTGCCTTCACAGTATGTTTTCCCTGAGTGGCTGTCCAATCTACCGACCATGGATCAGATGACAATGTCGCAACCTCTTCACCGTCGACTGTAACTACAATCTTCTGAGCCTCAACCTTACCTCCCACTTTCACACTGATTGGAAGGATATCTCCGTCGGAATACTTTCCACTAGCCGATGGCGAAGAGAAATTGATACCGCTTGAACCAACCTTTCCACACTCAAGAGAGTAGTTCTTCACGAAATTCCAGATCTCCTGGCTTGTGTGGAGAGCACCACTGTTGTTATGCTCATGGTCACGTCCTTTGAATGAGATGCGGACAACCTCCGTCTCACATTTACCACCAGTCCAAACCTCCTTAGTACAGTTTGGATAACCATTGTTGTATTGAGTAGTGATTGGAGTAGGATTACATCCGTTCTGTTTAGCCCAACCATTGACGTAATCTGTCGAACCGTCGTAAGGCACAACACTATCACTCGTGCCATGCACATGGATTAGAGGCAAAGGTCTTACATTTGAATAAGAGCCTCCACCCATCAAATGACCGGAAACAGGAGCAAAAGCAGCGATTTTATCGGGAAGTTTTGCCATCAAATGGTATGTGAGCATACCTCCCATTGAGAATCCCGACATGTAGACGCGGGATTTGTCGATTGCGTATTTCTTGTTCATCTCATCGATGATAGCCAAGATGAAATTGGCATCCTTGTCGCCACTGATATCCCAAGTGGAAAAACCAGTTCCTCCACCCGGATAGACCACCACGAAATTGGCAGTGTCGGCAATCTGCTCCCACTTAGCCTGATTACGCTGATAAGGGATATCCTGATCCATACCATGACAAGAGATCACCAACGGACGATTCTCCGTAAGTCCACTTGGAGCGTGGACATAAAACTGACGGTTCTGACCTCCGACGTTTACCGACTGCATATCGGCGAATGCGGACGACACAGTTAGAGCCGAACCTAAGATTGAGTAAAAAAGTTTTTTCATGTTATTAGAGTAGTAAGTTTTTCACCGGCTAAAGTAAGCTTATTTTACTCAATACAAATAGTGATGCGTAAAAAAGAGATTATGTGTAGTGCTTTTGACTGTTTTTTCCTAATTATGGCAGATTTTTATAAATATAAAATGCGAAATGCCAGACAATTCAGCATTTCGCATTTATAATTTAGCATTTATTCTAATCCTCATTCCCTTCCTTCACATATTCAATCGCACGATTGATATAGTCGAGAAATGGTTTGGCTGATTTGAATTTCTCCGCCACATAATCCACGAGTGTAGGAGAAAGAATATCCTCTGTCGACGGTTCACTTGTCAGACAGTAGACCTTATACTTCACCAAGTCGATATACGGAGTGGAATCATCGAAACCCTTAGGAGGACGCTTCATCTGGAATGACTTGTCGAGATGAAAAACAGGATCGACCTGTCTTTCAATAATATCTTTGAAATCTCCCCCACCGTCGACAATATCCTCTCTTAAGACCTTCAACGCTTTAGGATCAATGCAATAATCGCCCACAGCAAGCATGTGGCCCGACGGGTAGACGTCGCTCTGCTCTGTGGCGACGTGGAAATAGTAGCCACTGAACCCTGATTTCTTTCCACCACGACAGATATAGCATCCCATGTGAGTCTTGTATGGACTCTTATCTTTGCTAAACCTCACGTCGCGATAGATACGATAGGTGCAATCCTTCACAGCAAGGCCTTTGACCGTCGGATCAAAAGCCTCAACCTTGGCAATTAACTGCTCTGTGAAATCCTCAAACACCCTCTTAGCCTCAAGATATTCGTCTTTATGGGCATCAAACCAGATCTTATTGTTGTTGGCAGCAAGATTCTGAAGGAAATCTAAGACACGTTTCATTATTGTGTGGTTTTATGGGAATCAAAAATTTCCCAAAATTACAAAATTCGGGGATTTAATTCTCCGAAAATAAACAAATATGGGGATTTATAAAAATGAATAACAAAAACACGATAAAAATCAGAATAAATACTACCTTTGCAGAGTATATTTATTAACAGTCAAAAAAAGAGTTATGCCTCAAATAAGTGATTTTTACGGTATTTTAATATGGTTGAATTACAATGATCATTTGCCACCACACTTTCATGCATGGTACGGAGAATACAAAGCTATTGTAAACATAAACGATGGTGTTGTAAAAGGAGAAATGCCAGGACGTGCGCTACGTATGATATTAGATTGGCTTGATCTTCATCGCGAAGAGTTGATGGACAATTGGGAACTTGCACAAAAAGGTGCTCCATTGAAAAAAATTGAACCTCTAAAGTAATAGAATTTATGGACCTATTTCTTGAAATAATAAAAGCAGAATATGTAGAAGAGTACAAATTACGACTTTTCTTCAACAACGGCGTTGTGAAGGTTGTCGACTTGCAATCTTCCCTTGTCGGCGAAATCTTTATGCCACTTAAAAACATCGATTATTTCAAGCAATTTAGCATAAAGTTTAATACAGTAGAATGGGAAAATGGAGCAGATTTTGCTCCTGAATATTTATACGCACTGGAGGATGCGGCTTAATCTACTATAAAAAAATGATGGTGCATCAAAATACACCATCATTACCCGCCTTATTTTATCTCACAACCTTTGTGAATTCAGGACCAACACCCTCCTCATTACTTACAAGCACAAACACCTCAGCCTGAGCAGGATTACCATTAGCATCGTTGCTCTCTGTGATGTAGCGATACTCAGTGCCGTTCTTCACATTACGAGTGCTGACAAGAATTGGTGTGCCAAGTGGGTAAGGATAGTCGCCACAAGCAGCGTCGTAGATACCCTTCTCCTCGTCGTTCAAATTTCTCTTCTCAGCGAATGGAGACTCAGCCTCCACCTCACCTGCCTTGATTCCACTACGGATAAGAAACTCGTTAACCTCGTCTGCAGCCTTAGCGATACGGATTGTGCGCACACCGTAGCCATTCATGAATTTAGCGTTAGGAGCAGCCTTCTTAAGTTCAGCCACACTCGTCTCCAATCCACCACTTCCGAAAGTGCAGAAAGGCACAACCACCTTACCTGATAGGTCGACGTTCTTCATCCAGCTGCCTACAGGCTGAGCTGCTATTCCGCACCACACTGGGAATCCAAGATAAACAGTATCGTATTTAGCGACGTCGACATTAGTAGGCTTAACGGCAGGAGCAGCTCCACTCTCCATCTCCTTCTTGCAACGAGCAACAGTCTCCTCGAAAGTGCCGTTGTAAGGCTCCACAGCCACGATAGAATCCAAATCAGCTGATGTTGCCTCAGCGATAAGTTTTGCCACCTGCTCAGTCACATGCGTCTGAGAATAATAGATCACCACCGATTTTGTAGCCGACGCTGGAGACTCCTCCACCACAGCATTCTGCTTATTTCCGCAACCTGCAAGCGACAACGCCGCAGACATCGCAATTAAAGTCTTTTTCATATTCTTTTTCCAACAGATAATTATGCCACTTGCTTCATATAGTCAATAATCGACACCTCTTGCTTAAGTTCTTTCGCAGTATTGACAAATTTCTCTATATGCAATACCACATCACCTGTATACATAATTTCACCACATTCCTCACATTTATAGCAAGGAACATTACGAATAACAACTAAAACGTCTCCTAAATCAGAAACAAAAGTTGTTGTACTTTTAACAGCGTCTTTTCCGCAACGAGAACATTTCATAATATTCATTTTTTTACTTTGAAATTATCATTCCATATAGAAAGATCAGGATAATATGCAGTAATTAAGAAAATCGATTCCTCATTATGACTAACTACTACATGTAGTATCTTATCATCTATACTTAAGCCCAAAATCAAACAACTAGGATAAGGTTTGTCCTCTTCGTATTGTTTGATAATCTCTCCTTCTGCAATTACTTTTTGTACATCCAAAATTGATATATTTCTCGACAATAAACGTTCCAAAGCGTGTCGTGTAACTACGAAATTATCAATTGAGTTGAGTTTTCTTAATTCATTAATATCAATCATAATATAGTACTCCCCATTTTTTGACAACTGGTTAATACTTTTTTCCTTCTTT
>JAKSKW010000019.1 GCA_024401495.1 Paludibacteraceae bacterium | reverse complement strand
AAAAACGACGTTCTTCCAAATTTTCAATACGCATTAGTTTAAGGTAATGCGACCAGCTGAGAGTAAAAATAGGATTTACAGAACCAACACCATGCGAATTTGACAGACAGTGTTTGTCAAATTCAGAATAACACAAATAGAATTGACGCATCTGCAGAAATTCCAACCTACAATCAGTCAATAATTTCATCATTCAATTAGACATATACGTCAAATTTTCCGAATCATTTCCGAAAAATTCCGTTTAAAACAACAAAAAGACGGGGCATGCCCCGTCTCTACATATTGCGATGTTTGGTTAATCGTCAATCATCAATCATCAACCATCAATCATCAACCATCAATCATCAACCATCAACCATCAATCATCAACCGTCAACCGTCAATCGTCAATCATCAATCATCAACCGTCAATCATTTAATCTGCTTCAGCCTTTTCTCCACTTCCTGCATTACCGGCATCTCCACGCCTTTCGCCAATCCCAATCGGATGGGGCGACTGTAGATGGCCTCCACCTCAAGTCGACGGCCATGTTGGTAGTCGACGTGCATGCTTGGATAGTAGGGTTTCATATTGAGTGTCATCTCGATCATCTCGTCGGCAAAGGATTCGTCGACGTCGGCTCCGTTAGCCTGACCTGCTTTGATGATCTCCAGCATGGCTGGCTTGACGTACATGTCTTTCTCTCTGCCAAGAAGGAGTTCCTCAGTGTTCTTGCCAAACAACACGGACTGTCCGTTGAATCCGGTATTCCAAACGAGTTTCTTCCATCTGGCTGTGTTCAAGTCGTCAGCACGGACAACTTCGATGCCTGCCTCTTCCATGTCGGCAATCATCGCGTCGAACTTATCACATGGTTCATCGCCAAGCAGAGCGAGTGTCAGTTTGCCATAGTCGTAATGGGTGATCTCGGCAGGGGCTGTCTTCTCCGAACAGATGAATGCCAATCCTCCCGCTACTCTCGCCTCCGGAAACTCATCCTGGATCTCCTGCTCGTAACCTATTCCGTTCTGTATCAACACGATCAACGTGCCTTCCTTCACAATAGGATCCAATAATTCTGGAAGGAGACGGTTCTGCAACGTCTTCAATCCTACCAATATGACGTCGGCTTTGGGCATCGACGTCGTGGAATTATAGGCGTTGACTCGCTCGATCTCAAAATCTCCGTTGCATGAATTGACTCGCAATCCGTTGGCATACGCAGCGTCGAAATCAGAATGGAACAGGAAGTGAACATCCGCGTCGGCATTAGCCAACATCCCTCCATAATATCCGCCAATCGCTCCCGTTCCTACTACAGCATATCTCATCTCTGTTTCTTATTTGAAATATTCGATAGCTCTGGTTGTGATATAAAGTGGCTTGCTGCCCTCAAACTCAGTGCAAGTCACCCAGTTGCCGTTGTTGTCGTACTCATATTTCCAAGTATGAGGAAGGAAAGCCTCGCCATCCCCGTCGACGCCGGTCTGCGAAACTGCATTTCCCTTGTCGTCATATAGGAACGACACCACCATAGCCACAGTGCCGTCGGACTCCTTTACTGTAAGTTTCTCAAGCAAACCCTGTGAGTTATACTTCTCCTCACGCCAATTAGCCAAATCACCATCACGGCCATACACCTTTGTGACGGCTGGCAAACCTCGTTTAGAGACCTTCTGCTCGATAGTCTGAAGAAGCTCACCCTTGAAATTGTAGTAACGAGTATGATTAATACTGTTATCCTCATCATACTCATATTTTACGCGTCCGGAAAGGTTCTCCTCCGCAGTGTACTTCTCAATTCTGTCGAGTTTATCTTTCTTATAATAGAACACAGACTTGTCGATATGATTACCGTCAGCGTCGTGATTCCACTCGCACACCTTCTTACCCTGCAGATTATAAGAGTAGACGATGCTGCCCACATCCTCACCAGCGCTTGTCATCAAGTGGACAGTGTCGAAATTGCCGGCTTGGTTGAAGATGATCTCACGGTCCCACTCTCCCTCTTCACGGAAAGCGTTGCCTTTAGCCACTTCACCGAAATTCTCAACCGCCGAGTATTTAAACTCCTTCACAGTATGCACCTTACCAGAGATGCCCATCTCCTCAGCATCTGTTTGCGGCTTCTCCTCACAAGAAGTGAAGCCGACCAACAAAGAGGCTGCTATATAAATCAGATTTTTCTTCATACAATTTTATTTCTTCTCCACAAGTGCAAAATCAAGTTGTTTCTTATCCAAGTCGGCACGGGCGATCTTTACGACAACCTCGTCGCCAAGCTGGAATTTCTTGCCGTTTCTGCGTCCTGTGATGCAGTAGTTCTTCTCGTCGAATACGTAGTAGTCGTCGTCAAGTTCACGGATAGGAATCATTCCCTCGCACTTGTTCTGGTTAAGCTCCACGTAGATACCCCACTCTGTCACACCAGAGATCACACCGTCGTAGATCTGACCAAGACGCTCCTTCATATACTCCACCTGCTTGTACTTGATAGAAGCACGCTCAGCGTTGGCTGCAAGCTGCTCCATCTTCGAGCTGTGGTCGCAAAGATCGTCGAACAAAAGTTTGTCGGCGCTCTTCTCGCCCTTAGCGTAGCGATCAAGAAGACGGTGCACCATCATATCAGGATAACGTCGGATTGGCGACGTGAAGTGAGTATAGTAGTCGAAAGAAAGTCCGTAATGGCCGACGTTGTCTGTAGAGTAGATAGCCTTAGCCATCGAACGGATTGTGATAGTCTCGATCAAGTTCTGCTCACGAGTACCCTGTACCTTGTCAAGCAAGTTGTTGATTGAAGTTGAGACCTCCTTGTTCTTTCCCGTAGTGTTAAGTTTGTAGCCGAAACGAGAGATGAACTGAGATAGGTTGTTCAACTTGTCTGGATCCGGATTGTCGTGGATACGGTAGACGAATGTCTTAGGGTTCTTCTGACCACCGATATGCTCAGCCACAGTTCTGTTGGCAAGAAGCATGAACTCCTCGATTAGTTTGTTGGCATCCTTGCTCTCCTTGAAGTAGACGTCGATAGGCTTGCCAGTCTCGTCGATTTCGAATCTCACCTCAGTGCGCTCAAATGCGATGGCACCCTCCTTGAATCTCTTCTCACGAAGCTGCTTAGCCAATCTGTCGAGAGTAAGGATTTCGTCCTTCATGTCGCCCTGCTTAGTCTCGATCACGCTCTGAGCATCCTCATAAGTGAAGCGACGGTCGGATTTGATGACAGTGTGGACAATCTGATAGTTTAGGACCTTAGCGTTGTCGTCCATCTCGAACATCACAGAGTAGCAAAGTTTTTCCTCGTCTGGGCGAAGAGAGCAAACCTTATTACACAATCTCTCTGGAAGCATCGGAATAGTACGGTCGACAAGGTAGACGCTGGTAGCGCGGCTCACTGCCTCCTGCTCGATGATATCGTCAAGGTGGACGTAGTGAGTAACGTCGGCGATATGGACACCGACTTCCCAGTTGCCATTATCCATCTTACGGATAGACAACGCGTCGTCGAAATCCTTGGCATCTTTTGGGTCGATAGTGAATGTTGGGACACCACGGCAGTCAAGACGCTTAGCGATCTCCTCTGAAGTGATCTCCTCTGAGATAGTGTCTGCGTAAGCCTCCACCTCGGCAGGATAGCTGTATGGCAAACCGAACTCACAAAGGATGGCATGCATCTCAGTGTTGTTGTCGCCAGAGCTTCCAAGCACCACAGTCACCTCGCCTACAGGGTTTCTTCCCTTCTCAGCCCAGTCTATAATCTTAACGATTGCCTTGTCACCCTCTTTACCGCCATTAAGTTTGTCGATTGGCACGAAGATATCGTTTCCAAGAATACGGTTGTCGACAAGCAAGAAAGCGTAATTCTCCTTGACGTTTAGTTTGCCGACGAAAGTGTCACGCTCACGTTTCAACACCTCAATAACCTCACCTTCCTGCTCTTTGCCCTGTCGACGAGCGAATAGGCGAACCTTCACTGTGTCACCCACAGCGGCTTTGTTAAGGTTACGGTCGCCGATGAAGATTTCATCCCCACCGTCTTCAGGCACAAGGATAGCACCGCCACCACGCTTAACAGTGATAGTGCCGACAAGTGAGCCCATACGTGGATTCAAACGGTATTTGCCGATAGGTCCCTCGATAAGATAACCTGTCTCAGCGAACTCCTGAAGCACATCAATAATCTGCTGACGCGCAGTCATTCCCTCATAGCCAAGAGTGGCAGCAACCTCCTTATACGAGATTGGATCACCCTGATATTCAGAGAAATATTTAGAGATATCGTTGATTATTTCCTTTTTACGTACAGAAACGGCAGATTCTCTATTCTTATCGCGATTCTTATTATTCTTCTTATTCTGACGCATCACATTCTTACCGATGCTGAATGCCTTATTTGATTTTTTACCTTTTTTCATAAGCTATCAATTTTAATATCTCAAAGATAAGAAATAAATCAATAAACCAAAACGAAAACGATGACGAAAACGATGACGATAACGATAACGATAACGAAGACCAAAACGAAAAGAGGAGCGAACAATTTGTCCGCTCCTCATATTTTAAGAAATATAATTCCATGAAAGACGGGGCGTGCCCCGTCTCTACATGTAAAAATTACTTCTTGATGATCTGACCTGTGATTACGCCAGCCTCAGTGTTAGCCTTAACTACATAAGTACCGTTAGCCAAGTTAGCTACGCTTACCACGTTAGACTCTGAAGATGCAACCAATGTACCAGCTACAGAGTAAATAGCTACGCTCTTAACACCCTCGTTAGTTACAGTGATAACATCAGATGCTGGGTTAGGGAAGATTGTGATAGCACCCTTAGCAACTACGTTCTTAACATCTGAACAAACGAAGTCGCAAGGAATCTCATATGCAGGTAGCTCGAATGAATCATCTGTATCCTCATAAGAAGGCCATACATCCTCAGCAGTCAAACCATCTGTATAGTCAGTACACAAAGTGAATCCACCACTTCTTGGCCATACTCCCTTGTCACCTGTCAAACGGATATCACCGAACATGTATGAGATAACATCGTTAGGAATAAAACGCAATGTGATATACTTGTAACCATCACCTGGAACCTCAACGTCACCGTAAACCATTGACATCATTGTTGGGATAGAGTCTACAGCATCCTTACCACCCTTTGTGTAATTTGGAACAAACTGCGCCCACTCTGTTGGAGATTCGATAGTCTTAGCATCACCCTTCTCAAAACGGTACTCAACAGGGAATCTGATATCTTTTGAATTTGCCTTGTAATTTGCATATGGAGTCTTATCACCAGAAGTTCCAGCGTTGTGACCTAAACGCATTGCGATAGAAACGACATTTTCAACAGCATCTCCCAATGGAATACGAATCATAGCGTCAGCAGGAACAACATCATTCTTAGCCATACGCAATTTCTTCGCCTGATCGTATCTTGTCAAGTAAGGAAGGAATCCATACTCTGTATCGTAGAAATCAGCCTCACCCTGCTCGCCAAGATCACAGTACATACGGTCACCCTTGATCATGTTGTAGAAACCGTGTCTGTTATTTGAATAGAACAACTGCTGACCGTACATCTTTGTAGGGAACTCCATTGCATCTGCATAAGTTAATGTAGTAAACTTATCGTCTACGATAGAACCATATACATAGTTAGAGAATGCAGTCATGTAAATTGTACCCTCACCACCAAGAGTTGTCATCTTGTCTGCGTAGAATGGCTTAGTTCCGTCAGAAACGAACTTCAAATTCTTGATGTAACCTACGATCTCTGATCCTGCCTCTGAGAACATTGACAAGAAGATTGCCTTTACCTTGTTTGCATCACCTCTCTCAGCGACCTCTTTTGGCAACAATGCGCTTGAGTAAACGTACTTAGTTACTGTTCTCAATGAACCAACACCATGATTATCCAAGTTACCCTCGTGACCGTAGAAATCACGCATACGAGCGTCGATAGAAACGTGTGCGATACGGTAAGCAGCCTGTTTTGGATCAGTGCTCCAAGTTGCACCCTTAACTGGCAATGTATCTGCCATCAAGTCAAAAGCCCAACCCTCGTGCTTAGCACAACCATCAGAAAGCTCAGTACCCTCATCGAAGTAGTACTCAATCTCCATGTTCCAAGTCTCATCCAAGTCGATTGCCTTTGGCAAGTAAAGAAGACCAGTCTTGTATAGTTCTGCAGGATTCTTTACCTTTACCATAGCGTCACCAGCTGCATTTGTAGACTCCTCGATCTCGTAAGCGACCTCTGGATCCTCTGAAGATGGAACGAACTCAGCGTTAACCATCTTACCGTCTTTGATAACGTAAACCTCAGACTCTTCTGCGTTTGCTGCGCAAGCAAGAGAAAGAACGCTACTAGCAAGTAAAAATTTCTTTATCATACTCTTTTTTTTTAATTAATATTCCTAATTATTAACCTTATTCCGCATTTTGAGATACGAAACATCGCAAAAATAGTCTTAAAAAGCTTACTCACAATTTTTCAACATAAGAAAAATGTTAAAATCGCTTAATTTTAACTTTTACAAGTCTATTTTTATATTGTAAAACATATTTTTACAAACTCCACTCAAATCCGTCCTTTGTATCCTTGACCTTGAAACCAAGTCTTGCCAATTCGTCACGGATTTTGTCGCTTGTAGCCCAATCTTTGTTTGCCTTCGACTGCTTTCTGATCTCCAAAAGCAAATCCACAGCCCCCTTGTATGCGTCGTTGGCAGCTCCAGAGTTTTCCTCTACTCTCATACCAAGCAAATCAATCAAATACAAGTCGAACACCTCTTTCAACTCCTTCAAATCAGTCTCTGAGATTGTAGCCTTGCCGTCTGCCACTGTATTAATGATACGTGTAGCGTCGTACAAATGTGAGATGACGATTGGTGTGTTCAAATCGTCGAGCATAGCCTCCTCACATAGCTGACGGTAGTTCTTCATCTCCATTGAAGTCTCCTTCGACGGTGTTAGCTTCTGCAATCTTGCATAGCTCTCACACAATCTCGCGAATCCCTTCTCGGCAGCGATCAAAGCCTCATTGCTGAAGTCGACGGTGCTGCGATAGTGAGCCTGTAGGATGAAGAAACGGATTGTCATCGGTGCGTAAGCCTGAGTAAGAAGTTTGTGGCTTCCTGTGAAGAACTCATCCAATGTGATGAAGTTTCCAAGAGACTTACCCATCTTCTGTCCGTTGATGGTAATCATATTATTATGCATCCAGTAGTGAACTGTCTCCTTGCCAAGAGCTGCTGTGCTCTGTGCGATCTCACACTCATGGTGAGGGAAGATCAAGTCCATACCACCTCCGTGGATATCAAACTCTTCGCCAAGATACTTAGTACCCATTGCAGAGCACTCCATGTGCCAACCAGGGAAACCGTCGCTCCATGGAGATGGCCAACGCATGATATGCTCTGGCTGAGCCTTCTTCCACAATGCGAAGTCAAGCGCGCAATGCTTTTCGCTCTGGCCGTCAAGATCACGTGTAGTCTCAAGCAAATCCTCGATATTTCTACCAGACAACTTACCGTAGCGGTGATCTTTGTTGTATTTCTTCACGTCGAAATAGATAGATCCCTCGCTCTCGTATGCGTAACCAGCGTCAAGGATCTTCTTCACGAAATCGATCTGCTCAATGATATGGCCCGACGCGTGAGGCTCGATGCTTGGAGGCAACACACCAAGCTGATCCATCGCTGAGTGGTAACGGTTAAGATAGTATTGCACCACCTCCATGGGTTCCTTCTGCTCAAGACGAGCTTTCTTAGCGATCTTATCCTCACCCTCGTCAGCATCGTGCTCCAAGTGGCCAACGTCTGTGATATTGCGGACGTAGCGCACCTTGTAACCAAGATGAGTCAAGAATCTGTATAGGATATCAAATGTGATAGCCGGACGAGCATGACCTAGATGACCGTCACCGTAGACAGTCGGACCACAAACATACATACCAACGAATGGCTCATGCAAAGGCTTGAACAACTGTTTAGTACGTGTAAGTGTGTTATATATCAACAATTTATGTTCCATTTTATTATAGTGAAATTGGCACTTCTCTTTTAATACTCATATCCAAAGAGATCAAAGTTTCAGTCGACATGACTCCCTTGATGCTCTGGATTTTTCCATTTAGAAGATCCATCAAATCTTCGTTGTCTCTTGCGTAAAGTTTGACCATCATAGTGTATGGTCCTGTTGTAAAGTGGCACTCTACAACCTCAGGGATTTTTTCCAATTCAGGCACCACAGTGGCATACATAGAACCCTTCTCAAGCTTGATACCGATATAAGTACAAGTCTGGTAGCCCAAGGTCTTTGGGTTAACATGGTACCCCGATCCAACAATCACTCCAGTATCAATAAGACGCTGCACACGTTGGTGGATAGCAGCTCTCGACACATCACAATCCTCCGCGATATCCTTGAAAGGGATTCTCGCATTCTTTGTGATAATATTAAGAATCTGCTTATCTAAGTCGTCGATTTTTTCCATTAGTCAACTTTTTTGTTTCTTGTTTACAAATCAAATTCAAAATTAGGCTTTTTCTTTCATTTTTTCACTAAAACGACGAGATTTTTCACAAAAAGACAAAAAAAAGCGTTGTTCTTGCGAACAACGCCATATTTCTTAACGTAGAGAAGAAATTATTCAGCGACAACGCTGAACTTAATCTCTGCAGCAACCTCCTTGTGAAGACGAGCAACAGCAACGTACTCACCAAGAGCCTTAACGTTCTCCTTAACAGAGATGATCTTTCTGTCTACACTGTAACCAGCCTTCTCAAGAGCCTCAGCAATCTGGATGTTAGTAACTGATCCGTAGATAGCACCAGACTCCTTGTTAGCCTTAGTAGCGATTGTAAGTGAAACTGCGTTCAACTTAGCAGCCAACTCCTCAGCATCAGCCTTGATCTTAGCAAGCTTGTGAGCTCTCTGCTTCAAGTTCTCAGCCAATACCTTCTTTGCAGAAGGAGTAGCAACGATAGCCTTTCCCTGAGGAATAAGGTAGTTAAGACCGTATCCGTTCTTTACCTTTACGACGTCATCCTTGTAACCAAGATTAGCAACGTCCTCTAGCAATATAATTTCCATTGTTATTCCTCCTGTTTTTTACTTCAACAAATCTGTTACGTATGGTAGCAATGCAAGGTGACGAGCACGCTTAACAGCCTGAGCAACCTTACGCTGGAACTTCAAAGATGTACCAGTTAGACGGCGAGGCAAAATCTTACCCTGCTCGTTAAGGAACTTCTTCAAAAATTCAGGATCCTTGTAGTCGATATACTTGATACCGTTCTTCTTGAAACGGCAGTACTTCTTTCTCTTAACGTCTACTGTAGGAGGCGTCAAATATCTAATTTCTGATGCGTTCTGTGCCATAATCTTAGTTCTCCTTTTTACCGTTCTTTCTCTTTGCAGCGTACTCTACTGCATACTTGTCCAACTTAGTAGTCAAGAAACGTAGCACCTTCTCGTCACGACGGAACTGTAGCTCCAATTTCTCTACCATTGTAGGCTCTGCCTCAAACTCGAACAAGCAGTAAAAGCCTGAGCTCTTCTTGTCGATTGAATAAGCAAGCTTACGCATTCCCCAAAGCTCCTCGTTAACGATCTTTGATCCTTCGTCAACAAGTACGCTCTTGAATTTTGCTGCCGTTTCCTTCATCTGTTCGTCAGACAAAACGGGAGTTAAGATGAAAACGACTTCGTAATGATTCAACATAACTTGTTTATTAATTAATTAAAATAATTTGCTTTAAAAGCGGTGCAAAAGTAGTGATTATTTTTCTTCTATGCAAACATTCATTCAAAATTCGGAAAATTGTTGATAAATTACCATAACGTTGTCGATCTCTTTTGCATTTTATTTCAAGTATGGGGATATCTGCTCTTTAATATTAAATCTCAAGGCCTTATCCCTTATCAAATTTTGAATGCCTAAAATAGAATCTGCTGGAATTTCTGGCATTTCCTTCCAATCATATTTTATTCCTTTAGTTATGATTGTATCTGTATAATACTCTTTTGGGAAAGACATTGTGTCAATAGGTAAAAAAGCCAAATTGCCATCGCTGTCTATATTTCCTTTAGCACATTTCCTTGTATATACCAACAAAGCAGTATCTAGCATAACATAATCCCCTTCAAAATCATCCATTATAGGATTAAACCTTTGTCCGTCATTTCTAAGATGGCAAATCATAAGTTCATCCCATATACTTTTAAATGACAAATCTTCTTCGACAACAGCATACTCATCTTTCATAATATATGCTTCCGTAGTTTCATAAGTATCATAACCATATATAATACTTGGTTGGCGATGTTCTATCCTCATTCCTCGCTTATCTATTATATAAACTGTTATTATTCCATTCCCACAAGGTTCGTTTACAAAAACGACAAAATGCTTCGAGGTGTCTGGGAGAATGCCTCTTATATCAGAGCAATAACATCTATACTTAGAATAAGGTATAGAATCAAGCATGTAAGGAAATTTCATAAGACCTTTTTCTTTTATATACTCACGAAGCACTTTCAATTCATCATTCCCATCAAACTCGTATTCTGACCTCTCTATCTTGGCACCGTCCATTGTTTCTTCTTCTGATGTCTTCTCTTTTGGTGAGACACAAGACTGTAGCATAAGAATTAACAATACAGAAAAAATTAACACTATTTTATTCATAAAACATTTAACTTATATTCAACTTATTTAATTATCTGAAAAAATGGCATTTTTCTTATTATCAACGTCAGGTTGACGAGATTATCTGATTGATTATTTGAAGAATAATATCATAAATGCAGAAGACAAAAATACGCAAACATTCTGTTTCACAGATAAATCATGCTAATTTTCTGACAAAACGACAAAAAATTCAATATGTTGATTCTTTCGTTTTTACGTTTTTTCTTTTTGGAAACCATAAAATTAAGCATAATGGGGACAAAGCTTTTATCTGTTCAACCTTGCAAGCTCGCTCTTGAAAAAGGTGTAGGACGTTCTGTATTTTGAAATACTCATTTATAACACTTCAACAATCATCTTTAGTCTAACTGGGATGATATTCTAAAAAAAAGGAGACGCAAGTAATCGCGTCTCCTCATTTATCATTATGCATTTAGCATTCTGCATTAATACTCATCCCAGCTCTTAATCTTGATATCCTCAAACTTCAATTCGCAGATTGAACGGATGAATGCACTTGCAAGACGGGCATTGGTAATCAACGGAATGTTGAAGTCGATAGCTCCACGACGTATCGCATATCCGTTCTCAATCTCACGCTGTGTATTGTTCTTAGGGATGTTGATTACCAAATCGTACTCCTTGTTGTGGATCATCTCCATAACGTTCTTCTTTGCATTTGGTTCATCTGGCCAACCAACTGGTGTAGACTGGATTCCATTCTCATACAAGAACTTGTATGTTCCGTATGTTGCGTAGATATCGAATCCGTTATCCTGTAGCATCTTACATGCGTCAAGCAAATCAACCTTCGACTTAGTCTCTCCTGATGAGATCATCACGTTCTTCTTAGGGATCTTGTATCCTACAGAAAGCAATGACTTCAACAATGCCTCTGACAAATCATCTCCGATACATCCTACCTCACCTGTTGAGCTCATGTCTACTCCGTGAACTGGATCAGCCTGTGCCAAACGAGCGTATGAGAACTGTGATGCTTTGACTCCTACGTAGTCAAGATCGAATGCACTCTTCTCTGGTTTCTCTACCTTCTGGCCCAACATGATCTTTGTAGCCAACTCGATGAAGTTGATCTTCAATACCTTTGATACGAATGGGAAGCTTCGTGATGAACGCAAGTTACACTCGATAACCTTGATCTCGTTGTTCTTAGCCAAGAACTGGATATTGAATGGTCCTGAAATATGAAGCGCAGCAGCAATCTTTCTTGCGATTGCCTTGATTCTGCGTACTGTCTCAACGTAGATCTTCTGTGGTGGGAACTGAGTTGTGGCGTCACCTGAGTGAACTCCGGCAAACTCAATATGCTCAGAGATTGCGTAAACTACGATCTCTCCGTTCTGTGCTACGGCGTCGATCTCGATCTCCTTGCATCTCTCCATAAACTCAGAGATTACAACTGGATGCTTCTTAGATACGTTAGCTGCAAGTTTCAAGAAGTTCTCAAGCTGCGACTTGTCGTAGCAAACGTTCATTGCAGCACCAGAAAGCACGTATGATGGACGAACCAAAACTGGGAATCCTACCTGATCAACGAATCCGTAGATGTCCTCTAGGCTTGTCAACTCGCTCCAACGTGGCTGGTCGATACCAAGCTCATCACACATTGAAGAGAATTTCTGACGGTCCTCAGCACGGTCGATATCCACAGCCTGTGTACCAAGCAATGTGACTCCGGCGTCTGACAACTTAACTGCCAAGTTGTTTGGAATCTGTCCTCCTGTCGACACGATAACACCCTTAGGATTCTCCATCTCTAGGATATCCATTACGCGCTCGAAACTCAACTCGTCGAAGTAAAGTCTGTCACACATATCGTAGTCTGTCGACACTGTCTCTGGGTTGTAGTTGATCATCACTGAGCGAAGACCCTCCTTGCGGATAGTGTTAAGAGCGTTGACTCCACACCAGTCAAACTCTACTGATGATCCGATACGGTATGCACCCGAACCAAGCACTACGACTGACTTGTGGTCGCCTACATACTTGACGTCGCTTGCTGTACCGCAATATGTTACATATAGATAATTTGTCTGCGCTGGATACTCAGCAGCAAGTGTATCGATCTGCTTAACAACTGGCACGATACCTTTGCTCTTTCTGTGAGCACGGACATTCAAAATCTCTTTCTCGATAACATTGTTGTCACACTTAGTGACTAGACGAGCGATCTGGAAGTCTGAGAATCCTAACTGCTTTGAACGAAGTAGGATATTGTCTGGCAACTCCTTCAATGAGTTAAAGCCTGCCAACTCCTTCTCAAGATTGATGATATTCTCAAGTTTCTGCAAGAACCACAAGTCGATCTTAGTCAAATCGTGGATCTTCTGAATTGAATAACCTTCGTGAAGTGCCTGAGCAAGATAGAAAATACGCTTATCAGTTGGCTGAGACAAAGCTGCGTCCAAATTGTCGGACATCAAATCCTTGTTCGCAACGAATCCGTGCATTCCCTGACCGATCATACGTAGACCCTTCTGGATGCTCTCCTCGAATGTACGTCCGATAGCCATGATCTCACCTACTGACTTCATTGAAGATCCAAGCAAGCGGCTAACTCCCTGGAACTTACCAAGATCCCAACGAGGAATCTTACATACGATATAGTCAAGAGCAGGCTCGAAGAATGCTGAAGTCTCCTTTGTCACTGAGTTCTTCAACTCAGGCAAAGCGTAACCCATACCAAGTTTTGCAGCGACGAATGCAAGAGGATAACCTGTTGCCTTTGATGCCAATGCAGATGAACGAGATAGACGGGCGTTAACCTCGATTACTCGGTAATCCTCGCTCTGTGGGTCGTAAGCATACTGCACATTACACTCACCGACGATTCCGATGTGGCGGATGATCTTGATTGCAGTCTCACGAAGTTTGTGATAATCCTTGTTTGAAAGTGTCTGCGACGGTGCGACTACGATAGACTCACCTGTGTGGATTCCAAGTGGGTCGAAGTTCTCCATATTACATACAGTAATACAGTTGTCGTACTTATCACGTACAACCTCGTACTCAACCTCTTTCCATCCCTTCAATGACTTCTCTACCAACACCTGTGGTGAGTAAGAGAATGCCTTCTCAACAAGCACCTTCAACTCATCATCGTTGTTGCAGAAACCAGATCCTAGTCCACCAAGTGCGTAAGCCGCACGCACGATAACTGGATAACCTAGCATGTTTGCTGCCTTCAACGCGTGGTCAAGGTCTGTCACAGCCTCACTCTTAATATAGTTGACGTTGATCTCTGCCAACTTAGAGTTGAAGATCTCGCGGTCCTCTGTATCGATGATTGCCTGTACTGGTGTACCAAGCACCTCGATGTTGTATTTCTTTAGAATGCCACTCTCGTAAAGAGCAACACCACAGTTCAACGCTGTCTGTCCACCGAACGACAAGAAGATTCCGTCTGGACGCTCCTTCTGGATAACTCTCTCAACGAACTCAGGAGTTACAGGCAAGAAGTAAACCTTGTCGGCAACACCTTCAGATGTCTGGACTGTAGCGATGTTTGGATTGATCAAAACTGTCTTGATTCCCTCTTCACGAAGTGCCTTCAAAGCCTGTGAACCAGAGTAGTCGAACTCTCCAGCCTCACCGATCTTCAACGCACCTGAACCAAGAAGCAATACCTTGTTGTACTTCTTAGGGCCTGTGAACTTACCCTCGTCGATGATGCTGACTGGCTTTGTGCTCTTCTGAGCCACCATGTCTACGAATGTATCGAAAAGGAATTCAGTATCAGTCGGACCAGAGCAAGCCTCTGGGTGGAACTGAGCCGAGAAGAATGGTTTTGATTTGTGACGGATTCCCTCATTTGTACCGTCGTTCATATTAATGAACAATGGCTCCCAATCAGAAGGGATTGTATTATTATCGACGGCGAAACCGTGATTCTGCGAAGTGATATAAGCACGTGTGCTGCCTACCATGCTCACTGGCTGGTTGTGGCTACGGTGACCGTACTTCAATTTATATGTCTGAGCTCCTGCTGCGATTGAAAGCAACTGGTTACCCATACAGATACCAAAAATTGGCTTATTGTTCTTCAATGCGACGCGGATATGCTCCACTGTCTTTCCACAAAGAGCAGGGTTACCCGGACCGTTAGAGATGAATAGTCCGTCGTACTCTAGAGTGTTGAAATCGTAGTCCCAAGGCACGCGAGTTAGGGTAACGTCACGCTTCAACAAACAACGGATAATATTATTCTTGACACCACAGTCGACCATCACGATCTTGTTCTTACCCTTACCGTAAGTGACAACCTCCTTGCAGCTAACCTTTGCAACAAGATTCTCCAAGTTAGGATCAACAAATGGAATGTCCTTATTCTCATCAGGGAAAACCAACTTACCCTTCATAGCACCCTTCTCACGAACGATCTTCGTAAGCTCACGAGTGTCGATTCCACAGATACCAGGAACCTTCTCTGCCTTTAGCCAATCGCCTAGGCTCTTGACTGCGTTCCAGTGACTGTAGCGATCTGAATAGTCGGAAATGATGATTGCAGATGCCTGAATTTTGTCAGATTCATAAAATTTGGAAATACCAAACTCGTCCTTTTCATCACTAGGAACACCATAGTTTCCTACAAGAGGAAAAGTAACTGTTAGCAACTGGCCTGCGTAAGATGGGTCCGTCAAACTTTCTGGATAACCTACCATGGCTGTGGCGAAAACCACCTCACCAGAAACAGGAGCCTCGTAACCAAACGATTTTCCTTCAAAAACGGTACCGTCTTCAAGCACCAAATTTAATGGTCTGTATGCGTGCATATTCTTTAATTTTTTTCAGTTCTTAAAAAATCGCACAAATTTCGTGATAATTTTTGATTATAAAAAGAGATTTTTGAAAAAATCCTAAAATTGTGGATAACGAGGTGGGGTTTCAACAAAATCCTACGAAATATGATATAGGACATATAATTCAAGGATAAAGTCACAACAAAATCAAAACAAACCTCAATTTACAAATTTCTATTACAACACATATAATAAATACGAGCTACAAATTGAGCCAATGAGATAATTGAAATAACCAAATTGCAAATAAGTTTGAGTTCAAGAGCAATCGTACAAAATCGCATAATACCACAGCGAAAGTTAAAAATGTAAATATTTGATATAATGAACAATACAAATAAAATAATAAAAAGACTATACAATCTTAAATAAATATTGAAAATATTAATATATTTGCAGTGCTAGAATGTTAGCCATTGTATTCTTGTTTAGGACTACATTACATATAAAAAATTATGCGATTTATACAAGTCAAATACGACGATATGAAGATTTAAAGATACTATCTTTATGAGTGTTGCTTTTACATTGTAGTGTGCGAAAATAAGAATGAAGTTAATGTTTAAGGAGAATATACAATGTTTAATTTTTAATTTTTTTAGTTATGGCGGTTTTTGAAACAAGCGCTAATGTAAACATTCCGTTTCTTAAGACAATCAAAGGAAACATGGAAGGTTACAATGTAAAGGATTTACGTCCTTCTAATAAACTAAGTGCAGGAGATGGAGACATCAACACTGGTAAAGGAGGAAAAGTGTATGGAAAGCTGGATGCTTCTATTGCACAAGACGGATGTTATGCCAAAGTCAATTTCCAGTACATGGTTTGGACTGACAATTGGAATTCAAATGGCGGAGATGTTTTGAGTATCACAAACTCATTCGATGTTGTCAATTTGAGCAACTATGACTTCCATGAGTCTTGGACATGTGGCAATAAGTCGTATGATCTTCGTATCACTTACAAGCTTAGAAGCACATCTGCAGCTCTTTACAAAGCATGGTACAATGCAAAGAGCGGAAGGACAAGTTGGTTAAATGTTGACCCAAAGGATTTCCCTACTGAGAACAAGGCTCAGAGTTGGTTGCCTATCAACAAACTAAAGTTCAAAGTTGACGATAAGGGCAACGAGCTAACAGGTGCAGGCAACATAGGCGTCGAAATGGGAGGATATATCCCAATCACTGTAACTAGAAAACTTACGATCACAGAAAAGAAACCACTTCAAGACAGTAAAGATTATGTCCTAACAAGAGACAAATCGGTAACTGACCTTGATCAAATGTTGTCTTATCGCGACATGAGCATCTACCAGGATGGTTTCGACAGCACAAAGTATATTCCGATTCCAGAAAACGAAGGGGAGACTGGAGCTTGGCTTCGTGGTGAACGTGTTCCACAAAAAGGAATAACATTGTTCAACATGGCCAAAAACACCGGAGATGAATTCTACTGCGGCCAGATCATCAAAATTGATGAGAAACTGTTCGAAGGTAAACCTCAGGGAATCAACTTCTACGAGAACGAGAGAAAGCCTCTAGACTATGTTGTTTCTATTCACAAGTCTGGCATGAAGAAATATCTAGAAAATGTCATTCCTGTTAAGAAGAATTATCGCCATGCCCTTAACGAATATACAGAGAAGTATAGACAAGACATCGCTTCTGTAGCGAAGATTGCCCAAAACGTTGAGATCTTTAGTGACAAAGCAGAGAGCAGTCAGGGTATCAATTTGGGAGGTACAATTAAAGGCGTCACTTTTAACATTGGAGCTAATCAGAACAAGTACATGCAGGTATTTGAGCTACGACAGAAGCTATTTGAAGTTTCTTTGAATGACACATTCAAAAAGGGTTCTGACTATTTCACCTCAAACTTAAATTTGTCTGAGTTTAAGAAACAATTAGGTCATTATACTCCAGCTATTGTCAACAGAATAGACTATGGTAAGATTGCCTATATTGCATTTACTTCTGATGACAGCAGCGCTATGGATATCACAATCAGTGATTTCTCCGGAAAGATCGGTGGAAAAATTGAGAATTGTAAAATTTATGTCCTTGCTGTTGGAGGTGAAGCGACTGCAGGAGAAATCGCATCTACATTATCTAAAGACGCGGCATCCGAATTCATCAAGAAATTTGGAAAAACAATGGATGGAAACGAAGTAGAAGCAGCTGTTCCTATTTCATTTGAAGCAAACTACTTGGGCAAGCCTAACACTAAGGTCACTCTAAATAAAAACAGATACTTCCAACAGTATGTCGACAAGATTGTGTTGGATATTTATGAAAACAACAAGGGAGCTAGTGCGTCGGCAAGATTGCGTTGCTTAGATTTCACTCGTGATTCAAGAGGAAATGTCGGATATGAGTTCCTATACAAGAACAAAAGTCTTGACTTCCAAACAGAACTATCACCTTGGGCTACATGTATCGAGGTCAAGATCGACATTAAGGGAGCAACAGACTCTCACGACTTTAATGTTTTTGTACCATACATTCCTCTTAACAGTATCAGAAACAACGGAAATGGAAAATGGGTTTTCAAAATCCATATGGGAGGATCAACGCTGTACAACGCCAACAACAATGTTGACACTCAGCCAACTGTTCCTGGATGCTATTTAAGCAAAAACAATGGCATCTACAGAGGAGATCTAGCAGAAAGCCAATATAAGAATCGAAGCGAGCTACAAGTACTTGCAGATTACTTTAACTGGTGTGAGGAGCATTATCTTTTCTCTAACAATTTCTCTAGATTTGGCGGAGAGAAAAAGATCAAGTGCACTCGTGACTAATGAGTGAGCTGATAAAACAAATAAGAAGGGCATGGCTGAAGCCATGCCCTTCTTTTATTTACCTTAATTCTTATTTTTTCTTTTTTTCACCTTCCTTCGCCTTACTTTTTCTATCAACAAAAGAATTCTTATAAAGTTCAGGATTATTGATTATCTCCAACGCTTTCTTGACAACGTCGCTCTGAGTATTCATAATCTCATAATATTTAGCATGTCCCCAAAGGTCGCTGGCGATCAATGCCTTCATATTAATCTTCATGTGCTCACGAGAACGCTTGATCTGCTCTTCATCACGCTCAATCTTAGCATCGTCTGCCTGTTTCAACATATCCTCCAACATTCCGTCTGTCACCTCGAATTTATTGTTGAACTCATCAAATGAGCCTTCCTTCTCGTAGTCGTACTTTCCATTCAACTTCTCACGGTTCTTCTCCACATACTTCAAGCAGAACTTGTTCATGATTCCCTTACCAATCACCTTTCTATAATAAGCAGTGTTGTAAGTTGTGTCAAGCGGAACAAAGACGTCCGGCATGATTCCTCCACCACCGTAGATTGTACGGTTCTTATATAGAGTAGTGTATTTCAACGAATCAGGGAACGAAATGCTATCCTCGTGCATATACTCTCCACGAGCCCATCTGTCGCTCAAATCCTTGGCGTAGTCTTTCTTTCCGTTCTTCTCGTATGGCTTCTGCACACATCTTCCTGCCGGAGTATAATACTTGGCGATAGTAAGACGCATCTCACTTCCATCCTGGAACTTGAATGGTTTCTGCACCAAACCTTTTCCGAATGTACGGCGGCCAACAATGACAGCTCGGTCAAGATCCTGCAAGGCACCGGCTGTGATCTCCGACGCAGAGGCAGAATTCTCGTCGACCAAAATCACAAGTCGATTCTCATGAGGTGCTGGAGATGTTACATTCTCACGGAACTGTCCCTCTTTTCTCTTCGACGGTGCCATCATAGCTCCTTCGCCATCGAAGTATCTGTCTGACGAACGATACTCCTGTCTTGGCTGGTGAACTCCCTCTGTGTAAACCACCATCGAATTCTCAGGGACGAACATAGAGACAAGATCTTTAGCTGTGTTCAAGAATCCACCTCCATTACCCTGAAGGTCGATGACCATATACTTCATTCCCTGCTTCGACAATTTGTTGAACGCCTCAACATACTCATCCATTGTGGTACGCGCATAACGGTTGATCTTGATGTAACCCACCTCTTTATCAATCATATACGACGCGTCAACGCTATACAAAGGAATTTTATCACGCGTAATTGTAAACTGCAATGGTGCAGGCTCACCACCTCTTACCACTTCGATATTGACATCCGTACCACGCGGACCACGCACACGTTTCTGAATCTCATTGGTGCTCATCTTTACGATATTCTCCCCGTCGACAGAGACAATCTTATCTCCTGCCATAATTCCAACTTTCTCAGCAGGGGCTCCACTGATTGTCTGCATCACCACCATCGTGTCTTCCAACATCTGGAATGTCACACCGATTCCATCAAAATCGCCACGCAAACCTTCATTGGCTTTTTCAACTTCTTCTTTTGGGATATATGAGGAGTGTGGATCAAGCGTCTGCAACATGGCAGCGATAGCTTCATCCGCAAACTGTTTCTCGTTGACTGTATCCACGTAGTTGTTGACAACAAAGTGTGAAGCCCATATTATCTTCTGAAGGTCGGGCGACAAACTCGATTGCTGGGCACTTGCACCAAACATTGACATCAGCGACATCAAAATCGCAACAAATACTCTTCTTTCTTTTCTCATCAGCATTAGTTTCAAATCCATATGCGAAAATACATATAATTTAAGCGTTACCACACCCACCGCATTAATTATTTTCTAACAATTAAGAATTTTTAGGAAAACAAAAAAAGGCTCCATCCTTCCGGATGAAGCCCTATGTCTTCAGCGTAAATTTATTACTTTGCAGCCTCAGCAACAACTGAATCAGCAGCAGCAACTACAGAATCAGCAACAGCAACTACAGAGTCAGCAACAGCAGCAACAGTATCAGCTACAGCCTCAACAGCAGCAACAGTTGAATCAGCAGCCTCAGCAGCAGCCTTCTCGCACTTAGAACCACAGCAAGATGCTAGACATAGAGCAGCACCAGCAACAAAGAATAGAACAACTTTTTTCATTTCTCTTGTATATAATATGAATTAAACAAATTCGCATTTTGAATTCGGATGCAAAATTACATTTATTTTTCATAACATGCTTCAAAAACACATTTTTTTTGCGATTTCGTACAATATTTTTTTCACAATGTAAGCAATAAAATTATTGCATTGACAAAAATCCATATTATCAGCACTTCTCTCTTGCATTTTAACATAATGCATGTACATACTTCTGACAACCGCCATAAAAATAATGGAGACGCAAATATTCACGCCTCCATTATGCATTACGCATTCCTAATTCAGCATTTTCTATTATGCCTCTTCTTCCTCGTTGTCTGTGAAGATTCCTTCCTGATCACAATATCCATACTCACACTCAAGAACAGCCGCAATACGATCCTCGTCGAATCTCTTTGCCAACTTCTCTCCTGCTTTCTTGTCCTTCTCTACCTGATCCAAGACATACTGTAGGATCTCATCCTCATCAATATCTACTTCGTCGCTTGAATTCTCATCAAGGAATCCCTGCTCATCGTAGTATTGCCATAGGTGGTCTAGAATATACTCGACCTCCTCAGCCGTTGTGTCAGCGTAATCCTCATCCAAATTCTCAAGGATAAACTGAACTTCTTCGTCGTCTCCTTCTAGATTAAAATCGTTCTGTGCCATAACTTTATATTTTTTGTTTCTTTTCGTTTTCGTTATCGTTGTAAAACAAATATCTTATTTGATGTCTTCTCGTCGTTGTCGGTGATTTCAATGCTCAAACCATTCTTCTCTGCAAATCTTCTCATCTCATCAGCATCAAAGAAATCAATATCTCGCTCCGCCTTATTGAAACTGATTACAGGTGAAGTTGACAACCATTCCGTCAATCTGGTGACTTTATGAGTGCTCTCCTGACTTTTGTCGGCATCTCTCACTATAATCTTGCCTCCGTCCTTGAGTTTTGCCAAACACTTGCTGAGCACATTCTCTCGCTCATTGGCGGTCAAATAATGAAGAACGTCGTTGATGATGAAGACGTCGCTCTCTTCTAAATCTGAACTGACGATATCCCCTAACGTATATGTATGGTTAGGAGAAACAGCATAACAATTCTTGGCAAGCGCTATCTTATCTTCGTCGTAATCAAATGAGTAGAAGGTTGCGTCAGGCATCATATGGCTCAACATGAATGACAAATATCCATAGCCACATCCCAAATCCGAAACGACGGCATTGTTTGGAATCTGCTCCCAATACTTTCTATAGTCATCCTCCATTCTCACCTTGATCTTTGTGTAGTACTCAAGTACGGGACCCTTCAAAATATAGTTCTGCTCCAACAAATGTCTGAAGTATGGATTCGCAGGAGAATTGATATCCTTCAATAGAGCGGCATATTCATCCTTAATGAATGCCTCATACTCAGCAGCGTCATTCTTGAATAGTCTCTTTGCTCGTTCAGTTGTCGAACAAGGGCGTCTTTCACATATCTTCATCGCCATATTTGTGCGGCCGACATAAAGAATATCTCCTTTTCGGATTCCGTAGTGATGGCCAGCAAACACAATAGGCAGAATATCAATGCCAAGTTCACTTGCCAAATAGAAGGCTCCAGGATGGAATTTGGCGATTTTTCCGTCGACGCTTCTCTCTCCCTCTGGGAAGACACAGATGCTATAGCCATTGTCTACCAATCCCTTCAACTTCGGAAGATAGTTTTCAATGGCGTCGTCGCTACAGAAGAAACCAGACAAATGGAGAAGCACTCCGTAGACAGGGGAATTCCAGTTGGACGACTTTGCCATAATCACCACCTTCGGAGTCAACGCCATCACACGTACAATATCCAACACCGACTGATGGTTGGCGATTATCAAGGCTGGTTTTGTGAAATCCTCATGTGAATTATCAGGATCTTTTCTTGTTAGACGTGGAGACGCTACCCATAGCAGCCATCTGCAGAAATAGCAGATCATATAGTGAAGCAAGTTATATCGCCATATTCTCTTTAATGGCAGACAATACGACAAAAGTGCGATCAACGACAAAACAAATCCTGCAACTCCGAAACCTCCAATCAAAAATACAGTCCACAAGAAACTGTTGATAGTGCCTGGAGCCAAGCCCTTCTTTGTTCGATTTGTGACAAGCAATCGGAATACTAATGGCTGCACAACGTAAGCGATCAACACCGTCGCAAACATTCCAATCAATGACGCGTAAGCCACAGATAGCAACGATGGATGCTTGGCAAACACCAGCACACCCATACCAAGTATGGATACGATTGACGAGAAGAAAATGGCGGTCTTGTGCGATACCAACGTCTGCTTGCCTGTGCTGTATCCATCCACCAGTCCATCCGTGATGAAGATACTGAAATCGTCTCCGATTCCGAAGATGAAGGTAGAGATGATGACACTCACAATATTGAATGACAATCCGAAGAAATACATCACTCCTAAAATAATGAGCCAAGCCAACGCCATCGGCACAAAACTCAATATGGTCAATTCCAAACTTCCATAATTAAGCAGCAATCCAAGGAACACAATCAGCGACGACACACCCAATACAAAATAGAAATCGTCCTGCACACTACGCATATACCCTTGAATAAAATGTGGCTTGTCGAGAATCACCACACCCTTATTGTCTACGAATGAATCATAGACTTTCTGTTTGGCATCGGCTTTCATCACTGCATTGGAAATCGCCATCTTCATTCCGTCTTCAGTGCAAAACCAACTGTCGAGATGTTGTGTTAGTGGCGACTGTGGGGCTTTTTCAAATGTGGCGGTCACCGCGTCTGCCTTATAGTCAGCGTTGATTGTCTTATAGAATGGTTCGAAAGCAGACGTTTCAAAGCCATATTTCTCTGCAGATTTCTTCAGTTGCGCCACCACCGATCTCTTACGCTCAGGAGTCCAGAAGGCATTCCACTTCTCCACCCTCTCCTGCTGCTCTTTCTCCGACACCAACAATCTATCCAAATGTGAATGGCGGACAATATCGCCAGATGCAAGCAGAGAATCAAGCATCTGATTCATCTTATGATACGATGCAAGTGCTTCTTCATCGGTCTCTCCCGTTGACACGAAATAGATCGATTCCTCACCCTCATCACAAGTGGAACGCTGCAATTTTTTCTCCACATCATGAGCTCCATCCGGATAATAGCAGAGATGGATCATGTCGGCGTCAAACTCAACATCGTCGTAATGGTAGAATCCATAGCCTGACAGCAACAAAATCACCACCACCAAGAATGACATATTCTCAATCTTGTAGGAGTTGGCTGCCTCAATCCACTGCAAAAGTTTACGTTTCTCCCCCGTCTCCCCATAACTCATAATATGAGGAAGATAGATCAAACAGAAAATCATCGCGCCAATGATCATATTCGACGCAAGGAATCCGAAATCCACCAATAAGGAAGACGACGTGAATGTCAAACTGAAGAAAGCTCCGATTGTAGTGAGACTGCCGACAGTAAGCGGCGACGATAATTCTTTAATCAACTGCGGCGCATCTTTGCAATGCTCCTTATGCGTCACCACATGTATGGCATAACTCATTACAACTCCGAGAATTGCGCTGCTTGATCCCATTGCAATCAAAGAAACAGAATCTTTGAAAAGAGACAAAACGGCCAACGAGAATAGGAATCCGAAGGTGCTTGGAAGAAGAATAAGAATGACACTCTTTCTGTCACGGAACGAGAAGAATATGATCGTGCATATCGCCAAGATAGCGACGACAATTGTCAAACCCATATCATTCTGCACACAACGTGAGTTGTACACACCCATCACCGGACCACCGAAGCAATCGATTTTGCACTCGTTATGTTTTGCCACCACACTTTCCAAAACATCAGTAAGCTGTTTGGAAGCGTTCAAATCTCCAGCCGGGAAAGTTGGAGTGATGGTGATCATAGCAGTGGTATCAGTAGAAAGGTAGACACCACCGTTGATTATCGAATATTTAGATGAGACTTGTGTGTTGGCAAGACTTTTCAATGCCGGGCCAGCAAGTCCAAACGGATCTTTATAGATATATTCTGCGGCATATCCACCCCAAAACGCATGGAGCGACTCATAGTTTGAAGCCATTCTCTTTTCAATGGCTTCCGCAGAAAAAATAGAATCAAAATCAGAGTAGACGGAATTTTCGATATAGATCGGCAGATTACCATAGATGATATCAGAAGTGGATTGTGCTGCATCGGGATTAACAGTGAAGCTGACACTTTTGGCAAGGTCAGGCACAAGAGCCTCATTCAACTCCTTCTCCAACGCCAACGCACAATTATGTACTGTTGCAAGGTCATGATCTTGTGAAGACGCAGCATTCTTCGTCTCCACAGGACTCACCATCACCACAACGTTATCCTTCACCTTTAGTTTTTCAAACACCAGTTTCTGGGCTACATCATTCCCATTATTGGGCAGAATCTTCATGATATCCTGCTCAAAAGACAAACGTGATGCGGAAAATCCAAGGAGAGCAATCAACACAACAAGCGACATCCACAGAAGTGAACGCCGTTGCTCAAAAAAGAAATATATCGATAAAAATATTCTATCCACCTTATATTCAGTTAATAATTAATAGGTAACAGTTAATAATGAGAACTTCAGCTATTAATCATTAACTATTATTTATTAATCAATTACATCATCCGAGATATCATCGTCTCCATCGTAGTCATCATCAGTGATTTCGATATCGATGATTGGAGCCTGACGCTTGAATGCCTCGTTGAGCGAAATGATTGTCTCTGTGCTGGAGATACCCTTGATCGCCTGAAGTTTCTCGTGAATCAAACGCAAGAAATCACGGTTGCTCTTAGCATAGATTTTGATGAACATCGCATACTCACCAGTTGTGTAGTGGCACTCCACCACCTCTGGAATCTTATACAATGCATCCACAACATCTTGGAAATCATTCGCGTCGCGCAAGAAGATACCCATATAAGCACAAGTGTTGTAGCCGATCTTTGAAGGGTCGAGCACAAACTCCGAACCTTTGATCACTCCAATCTTCTGCAACTTCTGGATACGCTGATGAATCGCAGCACCTGAGACATTACACTCTCTAGCCACCTCCAAGAATGGCATTCGTGCGTTGTCTGAAATAAGCTTCAGAATCTTCTCGTCTAATTTGTCAATGTGTTTTTGTCCCATATTCAGTTTGTTTAGTGATTAATGAGATTAGCAATAAACTCACCCGCTTTTGCCAACGCGTCGACCTTGCCCACATCAATAAGCTGAAGATCAGATGATTCGTGGAGCTGGATATTATGCGACTTTGCCATATCCAAATAGAAGTCGATGATAGAGAACTTGTCTGGATAAGCAGACATCTCTCGCAAAAGTGATGGGTTTATGATATGTATTCCCGCGAACGCCAACTGATTGTTTGGTTCATCAAACACAGTTGCGTCGCCTTTCGTTTCGTCTGTTTTAAGATTCTTCCATGCACGCAATCTTCCATCTTCCGATGAGATAAGCTGACGTGACGAATCACGGTGTGAGCATAGAAGTGTAGCCTCAGCATTGTTTGCCATGTGAGCATCGTACAAAGCCTTGATATCAGCATTAGAGAATATATCCACGTTGTGGACAACAAGCGGTTCATCACCACCAAACGTCTCAAACGCACGTTTCAATCCTCCTCCAGTGTCAAGCAGAAAATCTCGCTCGTCGGAAATCTTCACGTCTACACCAAAATCATTAGAGTTAAGATAATCAATAATCTGTTCTCCAAAATGATGGACATTCACCATAATCTCAGTCACACCGAAACGCTTCAAGTTTTCGATGCAATGGAAAAGCAACGGTTTGCCATTAAGTTCCACCAATGCCTTTGGGCGATTGTCTGTTAGCGGACGAAGACGTGTGCCGAGTCCGGCAGCGAAGATCATTGCTCTCATTTGTTGCTCTTTTTAGAATTAGTCAAAATAGAGTCATAAGTAGACTTGTTGCGCAAAATCTCACAAGCTCTCTTTGCTTCCTTATCGTATTTCAAACTTTCCTCAGAAGCACCCTTCTGGAAGTAGTAACGCTGAGCCAAATCAGTAGAAATCAACTGGATAATTTCTTCCTTATTCTTGTCCAACTCCTCGTCCTGGCAACGGAATAGAGCCATTTGCAAAGCGTCGTACTGCTGTTTTGCAGCCTCATAAGTGCTATCCTTCTTTGCCTTCTCAACAAGAGCGTCGAAAAGTTTCTCCTTATCTGTCTTATAGCTGAAGTCCTTGCTGACTACAAAATTCTTGAAATCCTGCCAATCAGTGAATTGGAAATCCTGGATCGACGGAATTGTAGGATGTTCCAACGACCACTTTGTACAATAGTCGAAGATGATGTTCTTAGCGTAAAGCTGATAAACAATCTGAGCAGGCACACTATCTGGAGTATAAATCGTGTCTGGCATAACTCCACAACCATCCTTCACAACACGTCCATTCTTAGTCTTGAACTCATGAGTCAAGCTATCAGGAATGACGAATTTCTTTCCCTGCTCACGTGTACGGGCGTAGTCGATAGCCTGAATACAACGTCCTGAAGGGATATGATATTTAGAGATAGTCAACTTTAGGCTACCACCGAATGGCAAGTTGCGGCTTGTCTGCACAAGTCCCTTACCGTAAGTGCGCTCACCCATAAGCACCGCTCTATCCAAATCCTGCAATGAACCAGAGACGATCTCCGCAGCAGACGCGCTCTCTCCGTTCACCAATACCACGATTGGCATTTCCAAGTCGACGGGATCCTTTGTAGTTGAGAATGTCTCATTCCACTCCTTGATCTTGCTCTGAGTGTAAACCACCTTTGTTCCCTTCTCCACGAAACAGCCAACAATGTCGACAGCCTCAGATAGAATACCACCAGGGTTGGAACGTAGGTCGATGATCAAACCTTTGGCACCCTCCTGCTTTAGACGCTTCAACTCTGTCTTAAACTGATCTGCTGTACCAGTAGTGAAACCAGTCAAATGGATATAACCGATATCGCTTCCGATCTTTGTTGCCAAATTCACAGATGAGATTGTGATATTATCACGCACAATATTAAGAGTCAACTCCTTATCAGCACGCTTCACAACCACCTTGACTGTTGTGCCAGCCACACCACGCAACTTCTTGCTGACGTCTGATGTTGTGCTGCCAATAGCATTCTCTCCGTCGACGCTAACAATCACGTCTCCTGCCTTAAGACCATATTTATGAGAAGGTGAATTTTCATACACCTCCTGAATAATCACCATACTGTCGCGCTGAGAGATCACCGAACCCACACCAGCGTAAGTGCCAGTGGTCATAAACTTTAGATCCTCCTGCTCACGCTCCGGAATATACATAGTGTATGGATCGATCTTGTTGAGCATAGCGTTGATTCCTGTCTCCACCGTCTTCTCCACAGAGAATGTGTCGACATAAAACATATCAAGCTCACGCAACAAAGTGGAGTAGATCTCCAGATTTTTTGAAACCTCGGCATTTTTATTCGCCCAGCCAGACGCTGGAGCCATTGCAGCCATCAAGCCGATCATCGCTGCATATATTTTGTTTCTTTTGATTCCCATACTACGAATTCAAAATTAATAATGCAACAAAAATATCAAAAAAGGATAGAAAACTCAAATTAATTCAATACGATTATTCAAGAACTATTACATATCACACAAAAAAAAGACTGAACCTCAAAAGTGATTCAGCCTTTTCTTCAACATTCGTACTAACTAACTTTTATTTTAATCGAATCTTTCCCTTTGCAATGAATGAGTGATTCTCCGACTCTACCTTTAGAATCAAAAATCCTTCCCATGCATTGTCTCTCTCTATTTCCACGACGTTGCTTCCCTGATCTACAGATATTTTCTTGACATAAACAGGTCTGCCAAGCATGTCGTATAGAGAAATTGTCATCAACTGATTATCAACTGATTCAATATTTATGACAATTCGTTCTATTGCCGGATTTGGATAATAAGAGACATTCATCTGATCATCCAAAACAGATGCCACAGCAGATGGATTATCAAAAATTCCCATCAAATAGAAACAAGCATTTTTAACTATTGAAAGTCCATCCATTGTCAAATTACGGTATGAGCTACTATTCAATCCGATCTGGATATACTTGTTTGGAATTGTTGTGCCATTGATTGAACCTCCTTTTGCAATCTCCAGAATTGATACCTGATTAGCCTCTCCCTTCGCAGTTGCTATTGATGTGATTAAAGCTTTAGCCTCTGTGAACAACTCTGGATTCATGTAAGTGATTGCTTTTGTGTTTACTTCAGAAACAACCTGAATATCATTTCCGTCAATAAACGCAACATCCCTAAACATCGGATGGCTTTTCATTGCATCATCTACTGTGATAGTTGTAGCCACAGTGTTGTCTCCGTATCCTGTAGAAGCCCAACCCCAAGCACCGTCGGCAACTTTATATCCATGCACCTTCATTGATAGCATTGGTTTGTTGATTCCCTTTAAGCTTGCCATGATTGGAGCTGTGGATGGAGCGACCTCGCTAATCAAAACCATATCAAACAATGATAGATCTGGGTTCTCCTTATCTGCATAGATTTCTCTTACATAAAGATCTTTCTGTTCCTTCAACATAGAAAGGATCTTATCATCCTTATAGTTGGCATTTGTAGGGTCTGTCACATAAGCGACACGTTTCAATGAGCCGTCCACCTGAGCAATCTTAACTGTGTATGAGACAACATTGTCTCCACCCTTTGTTTTGATTGTGAACGTACCAGCCTCAGTAGGTGTTCCTGAGATTGTTGTTGTGTTGTCTTTCGTAGTGGCAACCAAACCCTTAGGCAATTCAGAGATTTCAATTCCAGTGGCAGTACCACCGAATGTGAAAGAAAGTGTTGAGAATGGCTCACCAGGAAGCAAATCCTGATTTAGATCTCCATCTACAGATAGTGTAGCGACTGTTGGAGTCTCATGACCAGGAGTGAAGATATCTGGTTGAGCGATCTTATCCACACCGTCGCCAATATAGAATCCAAGATGAGGTGGCTGGTTATAAGAAGTGTTCTGCCAAGCCACACCACAACGATAAACAGCATCGTGCATCAATGTATGTAGACGGTACTTCGACTCGATTGTAGTAGTGTAGATATAAATTTTATCTCCATCCTGGAAGATAACCTCCTCACGCCAGTCTCCTAAGATATCAGCACATAGGTTTGGAACATTCTTTGTTCCGTTGATTGAATTACCGTTGAATGTAATCAAACGTGTTGTGCCATTACCATTCCATTTGTCACAAGCAGTACCGTCAAGCAACTCATCCTGAAGGTCGCCATCCCAATAAATTCTAAAATTGACAGATGGCTTTTTAGTTGAAATCACATTTCCTTTGCAATCAAGCACTCCAGCACTTTGTGAGCTCCAACACTCAAAACCTTTATGACTTGCATCGATATCGGCAGCCAAACCACGTCCGTTATCCTTACCTGTTCCGTCCATACCGAAAATCACCTTACCTGTCTTCAAATCACGAAGTTCGTGAGCATACTTAGCGTCACCCTCCTCATGCACAAACCAACCTTCAAGACCTGGTCTCTCTGGATCCATATCAGAAACGTGCATGGCATCACCATGTCCGAATCCTGTGCGGTAGTAAAGTTTTCCATCATCGTCAATACATGCAGAACCATAAATGATCTCATCTTTACCGTCGCCATCTACATCTGCAGAAGTAATGTTGTGGAAACCTTCTCCGTAAGCACCCTGACCAGCAGTAGTGGAATGATGCTCCCAACGCATAACCAACTTCTTATCCTTCACATCGTAAGCAGTCAAGTTGGACTGTGTATAGTAGCCACGACACATCACGACACTTGGGTGAACGCCATCCAAGTAAGCTGTGCAGGCAAGGAAACGGTCACAACGGTTTCCATAGTTGTCACCCCATGTCGACTTGTTAGAGACGTTGCCACGACCAGGATTATAAGCGATAGTGTTTAGCTCTGCACCTGTCGCACCATCAAATAGAGTAAGATACTCAGGTCCACTCAAAATATAACCACTTTCGTTTCTGTAATCCGCGTTTGGATTATCACTACCCATGATCACATTCTTTCCCTTACCATCTTTTGTGCCAGGAGCAGTTTTGCAGATCATCTCACACTTACCGTCGCCATCAAAATCAAAAACCTGATATTGAGTGTAGTGAGCACCAGCACGAATATTAATACCAAGGTCTATTCTCCACAAGAATGTACCATCCAAACGGTAGCAATCGATATAGACCTTATCAGTCACTCCGCTCTGTGAGTTATCCTTCTGATTCGACGGATCCCACTTTACAAAAAGTTCATACTGACCGTCGCCATCCACGTCGCCAACACTCATATCATTTGGAGTGTAGATACTGCCAGGACGCTTCAACGACAAAGTCTTGTACTGCTGAGCCCATGGAGTGACAGCAGCAGAAGCGTCGATCTCCTTATCATTCAAAACCGATTTGATAACGTATTTGGAACTTGCGGATCCACTTGCGTCAACATAATTTGTTTTTGTGGTAATAGGTGTGGCATTTACCTTTACACCATCACGATAGATATTGAAACCAACCGCAGGATTATCCGTACCAAGATAACGCCAACTGATATATACACCATTATTGACTTTAACCGCAACGACTCCACGATCAAGATATTCCATCTGCTTTGTTGCTGAGAACAAAGACAAGGAACAAAAAAGAAGCATAATTATGCTTATTAGTCTAGTAAGTGTTTTCATAATAGAAACCCTTTTGTGATTGATAAATAATGTGTTATTTCCTTTTGTACCGTCCAAAGTACATTTTAATTATTTACAAAACAAATTAAACGGAACTTTTTTTGAATTTTATTTCATTTTTTGGGAAAAATAAGAAAATCCCGGCTCAGTTGAATGAGTCGGGATTTTTATTTATACATTACACTGCAATCTCACAAGATTTCCCAATGACCGTTTTTATTTGCGCCCACATGTCTGACCAAACCCTCGTCGACTAACTTTTTGATATGCCACTCGACAGTCTTGCTCGACTTTCCAATAATCTTAGCGACAGAATCCTTCGACAACGACGGATTATCCCTCAACACAGAGATGATATTGTCTCGCGTCTTATTACCTAACTTTACTTCTTTATTACCAGTTTCATACCTAAATTGAGGCTGACGCAATAACATTACATCCCCATATTCTCCATTGATAACATGACTGTCGTTGACATCATATTCAAATGGAATTGATACTCTGATGAAAAAATCCAAAAACTCAAAAACCGATTTTCCATACAATCGTGTCACTAACGGGATTCCATGACCAGTCTGCTCCACCATATTCAAACGGATTAAGATTTTAGCCAACTCGTCATTCACCGGCTTCGACACACCGGCAAAGAAATCCTCACGACTCAAATTGCTCGGCAATCCACCGGTGGAGATAACTTCTATTCTATTGCTAAACACGTAAATTGCAGGAGGAGTACCGTCTACCCAATTATTATGCAAGCAGGCATTGAACCACACCTCTCGAAAGGCATCCTTATCGAACAAATGTATATCTTTCCTTAATCCACGATTGAATTCCGTCCTCGTCTCATTCAAAACCTCCGCACAATAATCAAATGCACGTTGCATTGCCACAGCTAAACATTTCCCCCCATACTCATTGCGCAATATGATCTTCGACGATTTGTCAGGACCTGCAAAACGCACCACCTTTATGGAGATATCGTTCTTGTCGCACAACAAATCACTCATTTTGTTCCATTCTCCCGACTCATTCTTCAAATGAAAATTCTGGGCAAACGTCTGCTCGTTGACACTCAATCCACTCTCCGAACATAATAATTTCAAAAATTTGAATGTAGGATCTTGGATGTCTCCACGAACAGATGTGATCTTCGCCTTCGCATTCAACACCATTGAATGTGTCTTCTCTATCTCATTCTCACTCATGGCGCGACATGTTGTGCCTATTCTACGGTAGCATCCTTGTGAGCTTCTGCCAAAACGTTTGATGTAAAACAAACCTTCGCCTTTATCTATCTGAATCTCAATCACGATTTTACCGTCCAAGTACTTCGACCCCAACTGTACATATTCCTTCGCACTCGGCAATATCGAATCAGTAATGACGTCGGAAATCTTCTTGAATGTCTCGTCTATTTTTTCCACACCTACAACCGTACCGTCATCCTCAACTCCCACATACAAAGTGCCACCGTCTGTGTTCAAGAACGCCACTATCTCTTTTTCGATTGCCTCGGTGTATTTTCTCTTCAATTCTACTTTTTCTGTCTCTACAAATTCCATTTCCCTAACGTTTTTTTAAGGAGATTATATAGCAGTTGTCCAAAAATGAGGATTGCAAAGGGCGGAACGCCCTTGCCCCTCCCCCAACGCGAGGCCGTAGGCCGAGCGTATAAAGAAAAAGCGTGTGTTGGACAAC
>JAKSKW010000018.1 GCA_024401495.1 Paludibacteraceae bacterium | reverse complement strand
GTAAACAGAAAAGGCAAAATAAAATCATCTGACCTTAAATCTTTTTCGGATATGTAATAATGGATTGATTCCTCGCCAACGGTAGCTTTTTCACTTCGTGAAAAAACGACCATTGGCTATTTTGACAACCATTTCACGGTGAATTTGCAGACATTGGGCTACCGTTGCTGGAATTATTCTTTTGAGCGGTCATACAGTTCTTTCATCCCATACATACTCGCACATTACAGACATTTATATAATCCATATAGAAAAAAACAGAAATTCGTCAAAATAACTATCAAAGGGAATGAGAATTGTGAATAATCCTTGTTTTTTAGCAGAATAAAAATCTTTACAACTGAGTATAACACCAAAACCATATTAGTCAGATAAAAAACTAATAAAATATTCATCCTAATTTCAGACCTCTCAGAAATAAAACGATTCATCAAAAACGTTACAATCCAAAACACTGCAAATAATATCAAACTTAAATTATTTCTCATTACTTTTATCATGGCAATTTTATATAAGTTGTCCAAACACGCTTTTTTTAATACGCTCGCCTACGGCTCGCGTTTGACGGTGGGGCAAGGGCTTCGCCCTTGGAAAATCCCATTTCATGAAACTAACGTCTGAAATTATAGAATCACATTTATTTCTGACTCTCCTTCGGCTTCCTAATCCTCATCAATTCCCTGAATGTGTCGGCTTCTTTTGTAATGATGAATCCAAGTCCTTGGGTGTTGCTTCCCGAACGATAGAATTCGGTGTTGCTATGCTGGTAGCCTTTCAAACGTAGTGAGCCACTCTTATTCAATTTGTATTCCAAGTCGAAGTTTTTAGTCAACTCGTCATCGCCATCCATGCCTGCATTATTCTGATAACCAAAGTCGGTACTGAAAATCAGACGATCGTTGAAGAATGATCGCGACAACGACAAGCTCATCTCCATGTCGCTTCCATCTGCCTGCGTCGACGACATATCGGCTCCGATTGTCCAGCTGCTGCCAAGCACGTCGCCAAAGAGTGTGTTCATTCCATTGGAAATACTCGTCGACACGATTGATGTCAACACGCTTGAACCTATTCCTGATGATTGCGACGACGATATAGGAGAGAATGTTCCAAAACCTAAGATGAAGGCGAACTCTTTGATCTTCAAGTCATCAGTATTGATAATTCCCTGCAGACGCTGGTTGAGATCGTCGCCAGCATTAGGCAACGTGACACCGTAGGTAAGATTAAACTTATCTATTGAGCCGTTGATACCAAGTCGGGCACCGACAGTCTGTCGTGTATTTGTCAACGTTGGATCGTTGGAGAACGACTCATCCAAAATGGCAAGGTCGGCACGTGTGGTATAGAGTGCAGACAAATCGAATTTCAATGTCTCAAGCCTTCCTCCGACGTTGATTGTACCACCCTTCTCTATGGCAAATGTCTTCTGTGGCAAACTTGAGATCTTCATCTTCAACTGTCCTTCCTCCACAATATAGTCGCCATACAACTTGAACTCATCCGATGTGGTCGTATACTCCACACGCATGTTTCCACCACCCTTCAAGGTGCATTTATCTCCTGATGTTCGCGACAGTATCACCGTCATCTCTGTATTATCAGTGATCTTAAGATCTACACTCGCGTCGATATTGAACTTTTCCTCATCATACTCTTTCTTTACCTCTGCCGTATCATGAGAGACAAACACGATAGTCGAATACTGAGTGGCAGACGATGCATCCTCTGGCAACACCACCGTCAGCACAGCGCTTTCCCCCGTCGTGACATTTCCTCGTATTGAGGCACCATCCATGTCGCCAGCCACACTCAAACGACCATCAGCAGTCAGTTTTCCATACACCATCTCATCCCTATCCTTTGGATTATTAAGCAATAGGAAATCATTCAGAGACAATTTGGCTAAATACTTTATATTCTTGAAATTGTGGTGCTCGATATTACAATCCAACTTAGCGATGCGTCCGTAATCGTCCACAATCTTCGCTCCGTTGATCTTCATGCTTGTCGGAGTGAAAAGGATACTGTCGTTCAATCTATATGATGCTTTATTGGCCTTGACTTTCGCCAACACTTTGTCGAGATAGATATAACCTTTCACCTCTGGTTCCGCCATCTTTCCGGAGACGTTGATATTGGCGGAAACAGTTCCCGTCAACTTATCAAGATAATCATCTATCACGGTTTGCGCGGTCTCCAAAGGATACTCTTTCATTCTGATTCTCATCAGCAACGAGTCATTTCCAAGCGACACGTATCCAGCAGCAGACGCCACATCCATAGTGTCACGTAGCACAGACACTCTTGTCATGATCGCCTTTTTCTCTGGGCTCCAGCCACAACGCACATTCAAATCACCTACCCAGACGGAGTCAATCGTAAGAGAGTCGACGCGAAGATTTCTTGTTCCCAATCGAGGCATATCGCTCATCAATCCGATCGCATTCACGTCTCCTGTGATGAATCCTGACAATGGCAATCCCATACGCAACTTTGAAAGCACACTTGAGATGGACATACTGTCGAACGAGACTTTCAACGTATCATCCATACGGTCGCTGATATTTCCGTCGATAAGAAGAATCTGACGCTCATCCTCCGTCAAACCGAAATGTTCGATCTGGGTGCGTCCACTCTGACTTGCTGTCACCACCGACGGCTCGAATCCGATAAGCAGGTCGCGAAGCAAAAGATCGCTTGGCATGAAGAACGTCTTCAGCAGAATCTCCTTTGTTAGAGAATCCTTCGGGAAGGTCAACAATGCCTTGACATCTCCGGTAATCTTCTGAGTCTCGTCATAGTTATCGTATGTGAAAGTGGTAAGGGCGACGTCGTTCTCCAACTCTGTAGCCAATCCAAACTTGATTGGCTTCATCTCATTGGCGTAGACTATCGTCTGAATATCACCAACATACATATTTTCCTTCTGCTTGAATGAGAAGTCAATACCCTTCGCCACGATTCCATTGTAGACGATACTGTCGACATTCAAGAATGCCCCCATCCTACCCAAAGAGTCGGAGATATTGAATGTCATCTTCATCTCCGTCATCGAAACAGGAAGATCAAGGAAATCAAAAACAGGAGCGACGTCTTTCAAATCTGCCTGCAGACGGAAAGCATTGTTGGCTATTGTGGTGTCGATTCCATCTTGGATCTTATGGTCGAAGAACGTAGGCAGATAAGGATGAAGAATATTCACCACACTCGCCTCAATCGCATTCACATTATAGCGTCCACCCAATGTCACATCAAACATACGGTTTCTGACCTGAACCTGTCGACGCGAATCCCTATCGTCGGCAGTGACTGTGATCTTGCCGACATCAAGCGTCTTCTCACCCTTAGTGATAATCAAAGAGTCGATATCAGTCTGGCCAACAATATCGTTGAGCGACGACATTATTATACGGCTGTCGAGATCAAGTGAGACGGAGAGATCATTCCAAGTGGAATCCATGACTCCCAACTTATACGGAGAAAAATCTCTCACTCCTCCATTCACCATATAAATATTCTTGTTCGACGGAATATAAGATGCCGACAACGAAGCCGAGCCAAACGGTTCAGAGAATGAGATATCAGCGTTGGCTGAATTAGATGAATAAGAGGCAGAGTCTATCTTTAGCGACGTCGCCACAATCTTATCATAGGCAAGATAAGGCACCAAACCTTTGGTTTTCACCAACATACCAGTTGTATCCACCGTAAGGTTGACATCCACATCAAGTTTGGCTTTCAAACGAGTGGTATCACCAAGGAGTTTGGCTATATTGGCAGTGTCGGTAAGCAAGTAGCCCTCGACACTCAGTTTATCTTTTTTCTTATCGTAAGCAAGATTACCCTCACTCTTCAATTTTACGACAGGTGAATTAGCATCGATATTAAACACAAGATTACGAGCGTTTCCACTTGCTTTCAGATTCGTGCCGAATGGAAACAACCGTTTGAGGATATCATTGTTTTGCAACGTAGTGTCCACCATAGCGAGGAAATCACCATTGTCGGCAGACAGTAATATATCAGCAGTATACGACGACTTCTTATAGTCGTAGCAGTTGCTCATGGAAGCCACTGCGTGAAGCATAGCATCCTCACAATCAATATTCAGCACATCCACATTCACTTTCGGCAAAGTTCCCTTAGCCGACATATAAAGGTTGATTGGAGAATGGTGTTGAGCCAAGACAGGTGCGAAAGGAGCAATTTCCGAAAGCACCACCGTCGACGGAGCGATATCAACTTTATAGTCACCCATATTGACAGCAGCGTCGATATTGTCGAGAATAGCAGGATAATTCCATGCTATGTCATTGATAGTCACATTAGATTTAGGCGTTTGCAAAGCAATCTGTTTAGCAGAGAATCCATCCGAAAGCATTGCAAAATCAAGAATTTTAAGATCGTTGATTCTGACGTGGGAAAGGTCTTCCGTCGCAGAAAGATGAGTGATTTCAGCACGAAGATTGTCGGTGTGGATTGATTGTAGACTACCGATAATCTCCACATCGGACAAATGTATATGGTTGTAGTCGAACACCGCCACACCATCAACGTTGCCGGCATACGACGAATCTACAATATCATATTTAAGGAATCCCCTTGTGAGGGCGATATCCGATATCTCAAGATCGAAATTCGACGAGGATGTATCCACCTCCGTAGTGTCCGACGATGAGAATGCGTCTATCAGATATTCAATATTATACACGTCTTCTTTGCGCGACGCGTAGAATTTGAAACTGTCGAGATGGGCTTTCGACAGAGTGAGTTTGGAATCCGACCAAACAGTAGCTGGATTACATCCGGCTTCCAACCTATGGATATAGGCGAGCGTATCGTTGTTGCAATCAGGAAGATAGAGATCCTCCATCACAACATTGCCTTTGAAATTGATGCCAACGTAACTGACGGAGATGTCGACACCGAATTTTTCCTTAACAACACTAGTCACTTTCTGAGTGAGAGCGGTCTGGACAGACGGTATTGTGAGCGACCCACATAACAACAAAAGCAACAGCAGGATAATACCCACCGTTGCCAATGCTATCTTTATTATCTTTCCAGCCACATTCATAGTGTCTGTCAGTTAATTATTCCTTTACATCAGGATACTGCTTCAAGAAATCAGAAGTCTTACCCATCAAAAGATAAACCTGCTTCATACCCCAGCCCATAGCCGAAATTCTGCCGGCAACGTGAAGAGTAAGATTAGAAGCTCCATTATCTGTGATCAAAATGAATTTTGAGTGAGTAGGATCAAGACGCTCAAGCTCAGTATAGATGAACTCATCATCATAGTAGTATGCATTGTTGTTCTCTAGCGGAATAGAGATTGCATTCTTCACGTGACCTGCAGCATACTCAGCAGCAGAACGAGTGTCAACTACGATAGAAGACTCCACTGGATTGTTAGTCAAACCCTTATAGAAAGCATCTGAAGAAGCTCCAGACATTCTATCCACTGCACCGCCAGAAGGACGGTTTGGATCAAGATCAAACACTAACTGCTTGTTGTTATCGTCATCATCATCCTTATGACATGAAGATACCGAAACTGCAGAAATAGATGCAAGAGCAATAAAAGTCAAATTTCTAAAAAACCTTTTCATGATAACTATGATTTAAATACCCCACAAATATAATAATTAATAGTTAATAGTGAATAATTAATAATTAATAGTTTACTCACAACCATCAACCGTCAATCATCAATCATAGAACGTCTTTGTGAACGGCACATATTTCTTCTGGCCCAACACCTTCTTCTTCCAGAACGCAGTAAGGAATCCGCAACCGTAGCCAAAGAGCTGGATGAAACTTGTGCCGATGCTCAACACAGCGACGTGGAGCGATTTCGTCGTCGCCAACGAGTGAAGGAAGATCAAGGCAAGATAGCATGGCACCACAAGTGCGAATCCCCACCATACGAAGATGCCAAGCAAAATGCTGAATGGCACAGCCAACGTGAAGGCGGCAGGCAACATGTGGACAAGCTTCATAGCGCCCTTGTGACGCTCGGAAAGTGCGATACGCGCCGTACCGGAGCAGAACACCTGTTTGAAGAACGACTTGAAAGTGTTGCGACGTTTGTGGAACACGTATGCGTCAGGCACCAAGCCGACGGTGCATCCGCTCTCCACCACCCTCATACTGAAATCCACGTCTTCACCATAACGCATGTCGGCATAGCCATTGATATTATTAAAGACGCTGCGACGCACACCGAGGTTGAAACTGCGTGGATAAAACTTATCCATCTTCTTCTTTCCTCCACGAATACCTCCCGTCGTCAGGATAGAGGTCATGGAATATGAGATAGCCTTCTGAATCGGAGTGAAATCAGCATGCTCACGATCCGGACCACCGAAACAGTCGAGCGGTTCCTTATCAAGATGAGCCACCAGACTCTCGAAATAAGTGTCGGGAAGGATCGCGTCGGAATCAAAGAAAATAAGATACTCGCCAGTAGCAAGTTTGGCACCCGTATTACGAGCACCACCAGGACCAGTATTATCTTGATAATGATAGACGATATTTAGTCGGTCGGCAAAAACCGACACCTCCTTTTCGCATCTCTTTTTTGATCCATCCTCCACAATAATCACCTCAACATCACACTGCACCGTCTGCTTTGTGAGCGACTCCAACAGTTCCACCACCTCATCAGGGCGATTATAGACAGGAATTATGACTGAAAACTTACTCATATTTCTTAATGTATTCGCAGCCACAAAATTACGATTTTTTATTGAAAAAAAAGACGGGGCAACGCTCCGTCTTTTGAGTATAAATCTTTATTTCTTGCTATTTATAACATTCGTTATCTGAGCGAGATATTCATCTCTCTTTTGGTCGACATCATTGCGAGCCTCTTTGATGGCATCAATACAATTGTTGAATGCATCCTTGCAATCATCCCAATAACGGTTTCTTTCTCCCGTATCATCGTTGGAAAGGTTCATTCCGCTTAACGCAATCTCCATTTGTGAGACATGGTTGTAAGCCTTGCGCATATTCTGAGATGCCTCAAACATATCCTCCAACTGATTCTTTAATTTTGTCAAATGGGATAGAGCTCTTTTTGTGTCGCACCCTTTGTCGTTTGTTGCGGCCTCTCTTGTTTTGCCAAGCTCCTCACGAGTCTCTTTCAGAGTATTTGTCAAGTCTATTGAAATATTCTCTGCGTACTGCTGGTATGCTCTGTATTTCTTTGTCATCTTGACAAACTGTTGCTGTGCATTTTGTGTGGAGAAATGAACGGTGTCCTCTCCAAATGTGGCAGTGTAAGACTGAACTGCATTTTGTGATTCAACAGTATTATCCTCCGCTGCGTAACTGACCTGGCTGCACAAACAACCGCAAAATAATAAGAAATGTAGTATTCGTAGTTTCATGGTTTTCATTTCTTTGTCTTGAATGTCAACGCATTGGCTGCGATTGTCGCCACAGAACCATTGATGATTGGTAGGTTTCTGTCGACGTGGCCGAATGGAATATCAAACAAAATTGGGAAGTCATAACCCTTTGTCACGTTGAAGATCAAATCTTCGATGCTTCCAAACGAACTGTCGATGTCTGTGTCTGTGAACTTACCGACGATCAATCCTTTGATACGATCGAACACTCCACTCATTCGTAGATTCTGCATCATACGGTCGATAGAGTACATTCTCTCGCCGATATCCTCGATGTATAGGATTCCGCTCTGCTTTGTGATATCAAGGTCTGTACCACGAAGAGCGTAGATCAAACTCAAATTTCCACCGAACAATTTTCCCTTAACCTTCTCCTTAGCCACACGGCTGCGCTGATTATATGAGAAATATGTCTGGCGACGACGGACTCCCGTCAAAATATTCAACAACTCCTCTACTGATTCTGCAACCTCTGGGTTAGCTGCGTCCTTCTTGTCCAACGTCGCATCATAACCAACAAATGCCTTAGCCATCTGTCCGTGGACTGAACAGCACTTTGCTTTCGTCAGAATAGCAGCGTGTAGGGCTGTGATGTCGCTGAATCCCACAACAAACTTAGGATTCTCAATGAACTTTGTGAAATCCAGACGGTCGACAATACGAGTCAAACCATAACCGCCACGTCCGCAGATAATCACTCGTGTCTGAGGATCATCAAGTGCCGACTGCAAGTCAGCTAAACGCTCTTCATCTGTCGCTGAAAAACGATGATGCTTACCTTTGGCATGCTCCGCAATCTTTACAGAGTAGCCCAACTGACGAATTGCAGCAGCTGCCTGCTCAATCACTTCGCCGTCTATCGCTCCACTTGGAGATACAATAGTGACCAAATCACCTTGTTGCAGAAATTCTGGAAATATCATGGTTGTTGTGTTTTTCTTCGTAGCAAATGTAGTAATAAAAAACTGATTATGTACACAATAGCAGCAGAAATTATTGCAAATATTACGGCACCCACTATATAACACATTCCACTCTCCAACATCATATCCAACGATATATTATCCATTGAGATAGACGGCGCATCTTGGAAAAATATTCGTCCACATTGGTATGATCCGTACAACACTCCGACAATCATCGGCGGCACAGATACGTTGGAAGTGGCCAAAACGACCAATCTGTTTAATCCAAAAAACTGTGCCAACGCTACACCTACTGCCATCTGGAATCCCCATATAGGAAGTATACCCACCAACACGCCAATAGCTATTGCAGCAGCCACCTTCTGGTTGCTTTCGTCCTTAATATTGAAATCAGACGTGAAGAATTTCTTGATTTTTTGCTTCCAACCGCTTTCATTACACGCACGGTCATTTTCATTACACACACTTTCGTGCGTCTCTACATGTTTATCGTCCGAACACATATTTCAACAAGGTTTTAGGCCAGTAGTAAAGCAATGCTCCAGTACATAGCACGGTGTTCATGACTGATATTCTGGAAAAATCGGCTAACGGTCGGAAGTGTGTGACACGCTCGCCTTCAGGGGCATAGTAAACTTTGATTGGGCTCGTCTGTATATCCACGTCAGCCCAACATAATCTCACAAGCATCTCTAATTCAGCCTCATAACGTGAGGAGAAGATATGTCTTTTGGTAATCTCTTTCAATGGGTAGACGCGAAATCCACACTGTGTATCAGGGATTTCTCTTCCCGTCTCCACCTTAAACCAGAAATTAGAGAATTTGTTTGCGAAGGTATTTTTCGACGGCATATTCTCCTGCGTAGTGATATTTCTCACTCCACAAACCAAGGTAGGTTTTTCTGCCGAAATTTTTGCAATCATCGCGGGAATATCCTCAGCAAAGTGCTGGCCATCAGAATCTAACGTTACCGCATAATCGTAGCCATCAGCGTAGGCAGCGGCGAAACCAGTGGTCAAAGCCTTACCCTTGCCGGAATTAACCGCCAACGTGAGGACTTTTATTCCAGAAGACGCGAGGTCTCGCGTCTCTACCAAATTTGAAAGAAGGGACTTTGTCTCATCTGTGCTGCCATCGTCCACCACATAAACCCTCTCCACGTATTGTAGCACAGATTTAGCCACATCGCAAACAGTCTTGGGATTATTAAACGTAGGGATTACAGCACAATATTTCATAGGCCCAATCTTATTGATAAAGAGTCAACTCCAATCCTAAACGTGGATGAGCGATAAGGATTGCTTCATTAGAATAAGTAAATTCTGCTCTTAAAGGTCCACCAGACAAGCTAACATGGTTGACTCTTCTATTCTCATTATCAATTAGATAGTGAGCCTTACCTGTAGCAGTACGGATTTTATAGCCAAGATTTGTCTTTGCTGGCTCCTTATATCTCTTAGCTCTAAATGTAGAATCGACGTTACGAGTGAACAACGTCACAAGGTCTTTCTTCAAAATATGTTTGATTGTAGGACGATCGAGCTGCTCCATACACGAGTTCACATCAAAACCATGGTCTTTGATAGTGAAATCAAACAATGTCATGCCCATGAACGCAGTACAGACGACGTGAATACTCTCGTCTTCCTCCATCGACGCCACCATGAAACCGTTCATGCTCATCTCCTTATAAGTGAGTGTCATATTATACACAACACTCTCTCCGCTTTTAGTCAAAAGTGGATAAAGGTCGTTGCGAGTGTAGTTGCCCGACCCTGTACTCTGCATAGCAGAAAAATGTTTGTCCGCGCATCCTGTCAAACAAAGGATGCACGCACAAACACACAAAAAATAAGTCTGAATTCTTTTAATCACTGTACCTTACTGTACTTTAAATATTGCGTCGTCAATAGCGACATTACGCTTCATGTTAGAGAATGTGAACTGCATATAGTCACTACCCTTGTTGCCTTTTGCCTTCTCCACCATCTTGAAACTTACGATAGTGTAGTCTTTCTTTGCAACGACAACCTCCATGTGGTCTGCACGCTTGGCAAGATTACTCTCTGCCTTTGGAGTGACATACACAAGATACTGAGTATCATTCTCATACAAGTCAAGCTTGATATTGTCTGAATTCTCAGGAAGCTGACCTGACAAACAAGACGACATCATGTTCTTCAAGTTGGCGATAGCTGGATTAGAGTTTCCATCCATCACTGTTGAACGGCCACCGCTTACCATCTTGATCTTCGAACCGTTCATCACAATCTGCGATACCATAGGCTTCTTGTACTCCAAAGAAAGCTTGTCATCCTTCTTGAAACTGAACTCACCTGTCTGCTCGATATCCTTAGTCATACCAGAAATATGCTTCACCTGGACGAAATCACTCTTCATTGTGGTCATTGTCTTGGCTGTTGAAAGCATATCAGTTCTAAACTTCTGCATATCAGACGAAGCTTTGAAACCAGCAGGAACTTCAGCAAATACTGATCCTACAGACATCATCATGGCAACTACGCCAACTGTGATATTCTTAAAAAGATTCTTCATGTTTTTCATTTTATTAAAAATTGCCCTTTTTCTTGTTTTTAGTTTTTGCGTTGACGACTCATCATCTCTTCCAATGGTACAACTCTATATCCATTGGCGTAGAGCCAGTCTAAAATCGTTTCCAAAGCTTCAGGTGCGAATGGCATTCTGTCGTGCATCAACACCACTGAGCCTGGTCGTATTTTGGAGATCACCCGTCGGCTTACCTCTTCCGCATTCTTTGCTGACGTGTCGAATGGCCTAACATTCCATCCTATGACATCAAACTTGAATGCTCTCAACGCTATAGCCAACATCGGGTTTGTCACCCCCAACGGAGGACGGAAGAATCGAGGCTCGTTTCCGGCATATTTTTTTATTTCTGCCTGACAACGTTCTATCTCATCTCTCATTCTCGATGGCAAAAGTAGGGAAAAATTATCGTTGTGATGATAAGAATGATTGCCTAATGTGTGGCCAAATGTTATAATATGTTTAAAAATCTCGCTATTTGGCTCAATTTTTTTACCAATACAGAAAAAAGTGGCCTTGACATCATACTTTTTCAGGACTTCCAATACCTTCTCTGTCGTGTCCGGTTCCGGGCCGTCATCAAAAGTCAAAGATACTACTTTTTCATCACATTTCTTGATTCCACAAAAGGTTTTCACGTAAACTCCTGACGAGATGTCGGCAGCCGACCATACCAAAAATGCAAGAACAAGTATTATGATGAGGATATATAACATCAGCATTTCTTCAAAATAACCACATTCTTATCCGGGCCGTATCTGTGCTCGATGGCGACGTGTGTCTTGCCATCAAACATTCCAAACTCCAACATCCTTGCTGCAAGAGCCACTCCAAACGCAGGTGCTGTGGCATACTCACCACACCATCTCTTGTAGTCGAGAATCTCAACCTCATCAGCAGAAAGTTCGGTTTGGGCCAACGCAGTCTGGACATCAACCCTACACTTGGAATAGACAATCTCCGCCAACGCCCCCGTCTTCTCGGAAGATAGGATCATGGCTGTTGCCCCCTCACCTATAGCCGATAATTTGAATTTTGACAAAACCGACTCAGATAATTCCGTCTTCTCATCCGACGACACATATAATATATTATTTGCATCGCCAGCCAGTTTCACCTGGGCATAACGAAGTGCATTAGCCACTGTGTCGGCACGGTTGACAAAGGTGATATTAGGAATATGAGTTTGCTTCAACTGTGCAATATTTCCAGCCAAAGTGTTGAATGTGCTTTGGATAAAAGCAGTGGGATTTCCAAGAGTCTCTTCACTCGTATAGATAGTGTCGAGCATCTTTTCAGTGTCTGAGATTGATCCGAGCGACGTCGCTGTGAGAATCAAATCCACATCCATGCCATCAAGACATTTTAATGCCGCATACGTACCCATCTTCAGCATTCGGTTCATTCGACGGCGAAGGTTGGCATTGGTAATCACCTCCTTATAATCTGGTTCAGTTGCAGAAAAAGAGTTCTCCGCAAATGAGTTCAAATTGACATTCTCGCCTAAATCCCCGATTGGAGAGACGGTGGATACCTTTTTTATATAGCAACTCATACCTTCTTAATTATTATAGATGTTGCGCCTCCACCAAATCCGAATGAATTGGTCATTATATAGTCGAGATTTGCCTTCTTCATCTTGTCGACGGGAGACAACCTCTCTGCTTTCTCAAAATTACGAGTTGGAAGGATCATCTGTCGTCTCAACATCTCAGCCGACAACGCCATCTCCAACACACCACAAGCTCCAAGAGTGTGGCCAGTCCAGAATTTAGTGGAACTGAATGGTGGAACATTCTCACCGAAGATGTTGATCATCGCAGTCGACTCCGACTCATCATTATTAGGAGTGGCAGTACCGTGTGCGTTGACATAGCTGATTTTACCAGCGTCGATACCTGCCTTCTGCAACGCAGCCTTCATAGCCAAGGTTGGGCCCACAGCATCGGGACTTGTGGCAGTCTGGTGGAAAGCGTCAGCAGCAGTCTCGCAACTCAACACCTCACATATTGTAGAGACGGGGCATGCCCCGTCTTTATGGTTGATATATTCATCCGTAGTAAGCATCACGCTTGCAGCACCCTCACCTAGATTCAATCCGTCTCTGTCGGCATCAAACGGTCGGCAGACACTTTTGCTTAAGATACCAAGTGAGTTGAAGCCATTAATTGTGAATTTGCACAACGGATCAACGCCCATACAGATGGCATAATCAGCGTCGCCAGCCTTCAACATATCCATTCCTATTCCTACAGCCACAGCCGACGACGAACATGCCGTGCTGACGGTTGTGCTCCACACCACTTCCGCACCTCTGCTCTCAAGAATATCGCAGACATGATTAGTAGCGTCGGCTGGCTCGTGACCTTGCACCAAAGCAATGTCAGCATCACCGTTGGCTTTAAGATCACGGTAATAGATCTCACTCTTATCCATACCACCCGCAGTGGTTGCATTCACAACCACAACCTTCTTGCCCGACACTGATGGCGACGTCTTTAGCAAGTCTGCCACCGTAAGCATTGAAAGCAAAGCGGTACGTGTATAAATACGAGAAGGCAGAACAACATTATAGTCGTCTGCCAACATTCGTTCAATATCTTCGTTGCTGAATGGAATCTCACGCAATGGCACCTCATGAGCCGTGTCGGTATACTTGGGTTTCTTAGCCGAATAGTCAGAGCCGGCAATGTCATCAAAACATTTGCCAACACCTATTCCCGACACACTTACGATGCTACTTGCACAACAAAGGATCTTCATTTCCAATTATTACTCACAATTTTACTTCCAATATTACTTATTGTCGGAAATGAACTGTGCTATAGTGCGAACAGATGTGAATGCCTCCTTAGCTTTCTTTGGATCTGTGATCTTGATGCCATACTTCTTCTCGATCAAAAGAATGATCTCAAGTGCATCAATAGAGTCAAGCCCAATACCCTCGTCGCCGAAAAGTGGATCGTCAGTGCCGATCTCTTCTGGTTTGATATCTTCAAGCGACAACGCCTCACACAACTGTTCCTTTAAATTTGCTATCAAAGTCTCCATCGTATTCCTTTTATTTTATTGTTCTACTGCTCCAGGTGTTACTGAATCAGATTTTCTATCGTTTCCTGTCTGGTCCTTATCTGTCGAACACTCTGAGCAAGATGCCTTAGTTACATTAACTTTATCCAACTGCTTGATCAATGTCAACACTGGAGTATTGCTGTTGCCAAGCTTAATATTAGAGAATAATGTCTTAAACTCAGTATGGTCAGCCTCACTTACTGTCTGTGACGCAGAAGTCAAGTCTGTCTTAGCCTGCTTGTATCCGCCATTCACGTCGGCATTACCAACAGCCTCAACGATACAGTTGTTGAACTTCGCGTTACCCTGCTCAATAAAATAAGCTCCGCACAATGTACTGTGGATAGCGTTGAGCGACGGGTGACCACTCGACAATCTGATTGTCTCAACTCCCGCCATCGACTTGTTGATACAAGAGTTGTTGAACATTGTAGTGTTGACAACATTGATAGTAGGGGCTGAATTGTTGCCTGTATAGATTACAGCACCACCATTCTTTACAGATGTGTTGTCGGAGAATGTCGAGCCACAGATTGTGACATTCGATTTGTTTCCCTTGTTCTCCACATTCAAGAAGGCTCCGTTAGCCGACTTGTTGGAATAGACGTAACAAGAGTTAACAACCAACTTAGAAGTCTCAGCCAAATACAAGAATGGAGCATTATTATCAGACCAGCATCCACTCATCAAACAAGAGTCTAGAGTAAGCTGGCCACCATTCATTGTGAAGTATGGATTGATGCTATTCTCTGTTCCGACGAAATGGATTGTAGTGAATTTCCAATCCTTGTTTGCAGACGCGAATGTCGCAAACTTACCTTTCTCACTGTGAGCAAGGATACGTGTTTCAAATCCAGGATCAGATGGAGTACGCTTGTGAGCACGTTTAGCACCCTTTAGTGGAGATGATCCGTAACCACCGATGACCTTAACATTACGTAGGTCGCCAAGAGTCAGACCGGCATCTTTCTGCAATGTGTACTCACCACCTGCGATATGAATTGTAGCCTGTGCTTCCGCGCCTTTCTCTTTCTTATATTTAGCAACCGCGTCAAGTGCCTTCTCCAACGACTGGAATGCCTGATCCCAAGTTGTTCCGTTGAAATCATCACTACCGCCCTTATCCAAAGTCTTCACATAGAACACACCAGGATCCTCACAGACGTCAGAGACACGGATCTCGTTACTTGATACAGTAACATAATTGCCCATAGCATCGTAACCATTGACCTCCAACCAGTATGTTCCAAGAGGAGCATTTATCATTGTGCTCTTCTTCTGATCAGGAAGATCATTATAGTTGTCCACCCACTGGTATTTTGCATTTGTCAAACCAGAGATTGTAGACTTGAATGATGCTCTTGTATTCTTGTGGTCAGGGCAACCATGATCTGTCATCTCAATCACTGCTGAATAGTCAGCGTCACAAGCTCCGAATGTACTTGAGATAGAAGAACGCTGAATACCACGCTGATCGTATGGAGTCAACTTATGAGGAGCACCAGCACGACCGACGATCTCCAATTTGTTGCTTGGCATCAACACCTGTGTGATACCTCCACGAGTAGACAACTTAGATGCGATTGTACCCTTGAAGTTAGACAAGAACTCTTTAGCCCACATTGTCTCATTGGCATCCTTAGTTGCCTCAAGGAATCTCGACTTAGCAGGATAGTTGTTGGAATACTCGTCGCAACGACCTGCACACTCAACCAATGAATTGTAGATATTCAACGTACCAGCCTCCTTATAGAAGCGTCCACTCATAGTAGAGCTATAGATGTTGACGACAGGATTACCACCGACAAATCGCATCAGTACACGTCCGTAATAACCGATAGGCGATGTACACTGGTTGTCATAGAACGTTGAGTTGTAAATATTGATCTTAGGGTTAGCATTGTAACTCAACAATGTCACACCTCCTCTATATAAAGATGAGTTGTTGTTGAAACATGAGTTCCAGATCTCCAACTCACTATCATCCATAACTGAGATACAAGCACCAACCTGACCTCCCTTGATCTGAGTGAATGTTGAGTTCTTGATTGAAACCTTTGAATAACCCTTTCCATTTCCCTTCTCTATCGCAACCGCAGTCACCGCACTATTAGACACTGCATTGAAATAGAATCCGTTAAACACACAAGAGTCGATAGAGACTGAGCTGTTCTCGATCAACATTGCTCTTCCGTTCAACGAGCTCTCCGCAGCAAGGCTTGAACCGTCGAAGATAATGCCACAGAACTTAATATCTTGTTTTTCAAACACCGACACCAATCTTCCGTTTGGATCGTCAACCTTAAACACTGTCATGTTTCCTTCAGGGTTAGCTGGAGTACGTGGATTACGAGTTCGTCCACTGGCAGTACCGTCGACAGGAGAAATATCATAACCTCCATAGATAGTGACGTTAGATGGGAATACAAAGCCCTCCTCCTGGGATGGAGTGTACACCTGCTCAGCAAGGTGCAGCTCTATATGGTCGCTGGCATGAGCCTGAGTCGAACGCATCGCCTCCAACTCCTGGATTGCACGGTCGAGAGTCTGGAACGCTGTAGCCCAGCTACGTCCGTCGTTCTCATCATCATTACCGTCTTCCTTCACATATATCTCATTTGAGTTACAGCTGTTGTCGTTTCTTGGAACCATATCCACAGGCTCATCCTTAGGATACTTACCGTTACATCCGATAATCTCCACCTTATACGATGCGGGAGAAGAGGCAACCTCTTGAAGAACTGCAGTTGAGCTTGATCCCTTCACATATTTAACATCATGATAATCGTAATCATAAAGAGATTTCTTCAAGAAATGGTAATCATACTTACCATTGATCATCTCAAAATCGAATGTCTTTGTCAAAACCGAAGCCTTGATGTTGACGATGCTACCTTCACAAACAGTAGCTGGGAACATCTGCAAGTCCACAGTCACGTTGCCATTAATTGTGGCAAGTTTACGCACATGGAACGGATACGACAAAATCTTACGCTGGTCTTTCTCTACTTGAATGAAATAACCCTCGTCCTCTTTATTGGCACCTGCATGATATATGGCAGAGGTTGCGTCTGGAATCTCACGCAAATCATCCACGTCTGTTGCATCCAAACGTCCTACATACCACTTGTACTTGTACTCGTTGCCTTCCAACGATGATTTCAACATCGTAGTTGTGCCCTTACATACATAGTCGTTACCTACACAAACAATCTCAACAGGCTGACAGTCAGTTGTCTTCAATCCAGCCTCAACTGGTTCACTCTCACATGAGTAGACCTTATCTGTAGCCTTAACCTTGTAGAATCCAGCTCGTGTAGGGACGAATTTTCTTGAGAATGGAACCTTCAACTCCTCATAGACTCCATCCTTCTCCTTACTGTACATCCAGATGTACTGAGTTGTGCCTGGCATAAATCCAGTGGCTTTCGCTGTCAACTCAATCTTCTCCGCGTCAAACGCATTCTCACAGATATCGATGTAAGTAGGGTTAACCTCTACATACGGATGGATATATGGGATTGTAGTAAAATGAATTGTATCGCCAATGAAACGGAAATAGATTGTCTGACCTTCAAATGGCTCCTCAGCGTAAGCCTTGACATTCAATGGAAGGTCAAAGAATTTATACTCGTCGTCGACCTCGCTATCCTCAACCAACTGGAATCCTTTGATTGAAGGGTCGTTAGTAACCTTCTTAGCCACGACCTTACGGTTGATTGCCTCAAGGTAGAAATGCGAATAGCTCTCAATTGGAATCCAAGAGAACGATCCCCACTCACAAACATCATTCCAACGGAAATCACTTGGATCAGACTCGTTGGCACACTCAACACCCCAATATGGAATAGCGCGTACGCTCTTCTCACACTTATCGTTTGTAGACTGTACTATCTTATATTCAGCACGTGGAGATGGCTTACCATTCTCTCCTACTCTGACGTCGCATGAGATGATATGCTCACCGTCATCATAATTTGTACGTGAATAAGTCTCAAACCAACGGTCGTAACGTCCAGTCATCAACTCACCGTCGATATACCAGTTGTAGATCAAATTGGATTCTGGCAAACCTTTAGGAACGCTCGCACGGTAGTTTCTACACTCTCCACGACATACAAACATACTCTTACCATTCTCCTCAACAATCTGTGGAGCAGGTCGTTCTTTTTCTGGAGCTGGCATACCCACATAAAGAGTGTCGGGCGCTCCACTGCGCTTGAATGTCAATGTGATTGTAGCATCCTCAAGCCAATCTGCTGTTGGGAATCCCATCTCCTCAAACGACAATGCTCTTGTCATTTTCACCACACTGAACGGAGATGCCACAACAACGGTTACAGGCTCACTCAACTCATGCATCGACTGATCCTCTTTCGACAGTTTGTATCGGCTTCGACGAAGTTGTATCTTATGCTTGATTTTCGTTTTAGGACAAAACCAAGTGATGTTCTCATCACTCTTTCTAGACTTCATAACGGCCATTGAATCCGTAGTTGCAGGTGTTTCAAAAAGACCGTAATATGCAGCATGCATCTCACTAGCAAACGCAGTGAAGAGCATGAATATATTTATCAAAAAAATTTTATTCCATTTCATAGTGGCAAATATAGCACTTTTTACTCTAAAATTTAAGAATTAAGAGTTAAAAATTAAGAGTTTAACACAACTCCCGTATATCTACTGAATCAAGTTTTATTTATCGTACACGCTCCACTCGCTCTTCTTGATGTATGTCTCAAGATAATCCTGAGTCTGGCGAGGCATATTCTCGAAGAAATCAATACCGGTTTTCTTCTCTAAGTCTCTGACTGTCATTGCATAATCCATAATTTTCCCTTTCAACCCCTTTTCATTAGGCATAAGGAATGCAATCATCTTCGGGTGCTTCTTATTGCTGTAATCAAAAACGATCTTGAAATGATGTGTAGGGATCGACACTTTTGTCTTGATTGTACGGTCGCCTTTCTTCTTTGTCAACTTCTGCTCGTTTCCTTTCAACAATGGTCCACTGACTACGTAGACTCTGTTGTAAAGTCTTGCCCAATAACGAGTTTGCCCCTCCAAATCATTCCATAGTCCGGCATTGAATTCGTGAAGTTGCGGACTCATATTGCTCATGTGATAGCACTCAAGCTGAGCCGTCTTGTCGAAACGGAAATCTGCCGACGGTGCCATATGTCCACGGTCGTATCCTGTGCCTGAATAATCAGAATATGTGGCAGAACCTGTCTCGATTATAGGGTCGTCTGTAAAATAATCTTCCTTCTTAGCAGACTGGTTTGTAACCTCATCGTAAGTCAACTCATAGCTCACCCACTCCGGCTGCTCGTCTCTCTCGCTGTATGATAGGAAATAATGCTTATGACGGTACACTTTTCCACGTCGCACCGAATGCATGAAAATAGAATCGCCCTCACCCATCTTTTTCAAGTCGGCAATCGCGTCGGCAGTGCCATATTTGCTCGTTGCACTATTTGAAGACGACGGTGCAACTAAAGTTTTTTCTTCTTGATTTTGTTTGTTTTGCGATGATGGTGCATTGACAAAATCCTGCTTAGACTCTGCAAAACAGCCACTTAACACCAATAAAAAGGCACACCCTATTGCTCGGAAAATTATCTTTTTCATATTATCAATCAAACTTGTTTTGCGAAAATACAAAAATGAAGGGTAAAAAACGCAAAAACAAACTACTTTTGTGCACGTTACATGAAAGACACTAAAATGACAAAGATAATACTCACTGTCACAAATAATCTCGAAAGCGACCAGCGTGTCAACAAAGTTGCGACGTCGCTCCATAAATTCGGCTACGAGGTGAAGGTGGTGGGATGCAAAAGCCGTCCCTGCAAACCTTACCAGAAGGAGTATGCCACGGAGCGTCTCAACGTTTTCTTTAAACGTGGCGTGCTTTTCTATGCGGAAATCAATATCCGTTTCTTCTTTCATCTCCTTTTTGCCGACGCGGATGTCTTCACAGCCAACGACACCGACGCTCTCGCCGGCACCTACCTTGCAGCCAAACTGCGTGGCAAATCGCTCGTGGTGGATCTGCACGAACTCTTCCCGGAGGTTCCGGAGGTGACAAACCGAAAGTTTGTGAAGGGAGTGTGGACTAAAATCGAGGATTGGATTCTGCCAAAGGTCAAGCATGGATACACCGTCTGCCAATCTATCGCAGACTATTATAAAAACCGTTATGGAGTGAACCTCGGAGTGGTGCGCAACATGCCGTCGTACAAGAGTCTGGAGGATATCCCGTCGACAGAGATACAATCAAATTCACTCGCAATTCCACTCGATAAGAAGATCATCCTCTATCAAGGAGCAGTCAACGTGGGGCGAGGAGTGGAATGGATTATCGACGCGATGCCATACGTCAGAGAAGACGCCATCTTTGTCGTGGCAGGAAAAGGAGATCTCTACGAAGAACTCAAGGCTAAAGCCAACGACAGAATCATCTTCCTTGGCCATATCCCGTATGCCGAACTTGCCTCAATCACCAAACATGCGGCTATAGGAGTTTGCCTGCTTAAGAATCAGGGGTTGAGTTACTACTACGCCTTGCCAAACCGTGTGTTCGACATGATCCAATGCCATGTGCCACTCTTGGCAACCGATTTCCCTGAGATACGCAGAATCGTAGCCACTCACGAAACCGGCAAACTCATCTCCGACTATTCTCCAAAGGCATTGGCAGATACAATCAACTCCATGCTCGACGAGCCAATCGACCACGATAAATTCAGCCGTTTAGCAGAAGAATTGTGTTGGGAGAAAGAGGAGGAAAAATTAAAAGCAATTTATAAAGAAGCGGCGGTTCGACGACATACTATGTCGTCGGCCGACAAAATATAAATCACATAAAAATATGAAAATCGGAATATTCCAATACGACATCCAATGGATGAATCCCGACGCCAACAATATCCGCGTCGAGGAAGAGATAAAGAAATATTGCAGCAACGCAGAGAATCCCAAGTTGGATCTGTTAGTGTTGCCAGAGATGTACAACGTCGGATTTTCTACCGACGCCCACAATTTCGCAGAGGATATGGCAGGCAAGTCGATAGCCAAGATCAAATCTTTGGCTAAAGAATTCGGCATGGCAATCTGCGGATCATTGCCGATCAAAGACGACGGGAAAGTATTCAACCGTTGTTTCTTCATCACTGAAGACGGAAGTGTTAGCCATTACGACAAGAAGCACCTCTTCTCCATCGGAATGGAGCGTGAGGCGTTCTCAGGTGGAGATACGCAGACGATTGTCAATTACAAAGGTTGGAATATCAGCCTCAGCGTCTGCTACGATGTCAGATTTCCAGTGTGGATGCGCAACAAGAACAACAACTACGATATCTTAATAAATGTGGCAAACTGGCCTACCGCCCGCATCGACGGTTGGACGACACTATTGAAAGCAAGAGCCATAGAGAACCAAGCTTACGTCTGCGGATCAAATCGCATCGGCGTCGACAACCTCTGCATCGAGTATAACGGACAGAGTGTCGTCTACGATTTCAAAGGCAAGACAATGGCAACAGCAGAGAGCGACGAGAAAATCATCGTGGCTGAATTCGACAAAGAGGCATTGGAAAAATTCCGTAAGAAATTCCCAGTTTGGAAAGACGCGGATGCTTTTGAGATAAAACGATGACACGAAAACCGTGGGCTTACGCACCACGGCTACACAATCTGCCGCCACTACGTGGCTAACACGATCTTTGTCTATCAAAAAGCATATTTATTATCGAATTGATTTTCAAATCATAATAAACATTTTTCAAAAAAAGTCTCCAAAACATTTGGAGAACGGCCGAAATGGCTATACCTTTGCAATCGCAAATGCGGATGTGGCGTAATTGGTAGCCGCGCTAGACTTAGGATCTAGTGTCTTGCGACGTGTGGGTTCGAGTCCCGTCATCCGCACCAAAGGAGAGCAGAAATGTTCTCCTTTTTTTGTTTAATAATTTAATCATATTCAGACAAGACAATGAAGAAATACATATATAGCGTAATATTGGCAATCAGTCTCTTTGCCTGTTCGGGAAATAGCAATAATGACAACATGCAAGGCGACTGCAATGCAGATTCCATCATGGTGGATTCTGTCAGCACCGTCGGTGCAGAGCTAATGCCATCCGACTCACTCAAATATTGCATCATGGACACTCTTCCGTCAGGAGAAATCTTCTACGTTAAGATGGAGGCAAACGACACTGTCAACGGTCCTTACGGAGACACCACAATTCTAAAACTTTTCCGCTACGGTCAAGGAGAAGGTAATCTTATCGACAGTATTGTAATCGAAGATTTCTGTAAATCCCCACTTAACGACAACCCTGGAATTTGGTGGGACACTTGCTACATCTTATGTGACACTGCCAAAGCATACGCACACTTGACATCAGCAAGCAATAGCAGTTTTGAAGACCAAACGACTGAAAAGCACATTGATTTAATCGCCATCACACCTCACACAATCAGAAAAGTCTTATCAAGTGAATTATCATCATACTCTTGCAAAAGACATCTGTCGGACAGCGAAGATTGCCAGGGAGAGTCGCTAACATTTCAGACTGCAGAGACAATGACCAACGGTTTTTACGATTTAATTGTCACTAAAAAGAATTGGAGAGAACAATTAAATATTGACAACGGAGAAATGTTGGATAGTTCATCCACAACAAAAAGATTTTTGGTTAAATACCAGAATGGCAAATATGATTTGGAAACTGAGAAATAATCATCAAAAAATTGGGGCTATCACAAGCCCCATTTTTATTTAGCACTCCTTCAAATACTCTGCAGCATCACCAATTGTGCCATAGAGAAGGATGTCCATAAACTCCACGTCGTCCTTGATCTCAATACGCAGATCCTGAGAGATGGCAGTCATCAGTTCGATGGCACACATCTCGTCGAAATTCAAGCCATCCTCATCAAATGAAGTCTCGGCTGTAAGTTCATTCTCATCGATGTAGTTTAGGATATCTTCGTCGCCTAAATCCTCCATCGCATATTTGATAGTCTTTATTAATTCGTCGATCATAATTTATTGCTTTATTTTGCAAAAGTAAGTATTTTGTCAATGCATATAGCGTATACTTTCACATTTTTCCCGACTTAAAAATGTAAACTTTCGCATTTTTTCCGACTTAAAAGTGTAAACTTTCGCATTTTTTCCGACTTAAAAATGTAAACTTTCACACTTTTTCCGACTTAAAAGTGCAAAGAAACGCGGCACGCACAAAAAAAGAGGCGTGGCACGCCACGTCTCTACGAATTTTCGTCTTCGTCTTCGTTTTCGTCTTCGTCAAAACATATAAGCGAATCCGATAGTCTGTTTTGTCTGACACTGTGCCTTGTCACGGTACTTGCCACGGGCGTGACCATCATAACGGAGCTTTAGGTTGAAGCCCATCGATACATACTTGTTGATCTTGAATTTACCAGTCAAATCCCACTGCAAGAACATCATCTCCTTGAACGGGCTCTTATATGGCAAGAACGACTCAAATCCCGTCGTCACCTTCAAATCTTTAGAGAACTGCCATTTCAGATTAGAGTCGATACGAAATCCCGGCGCGACTTGCATCGTGTGCTCGTCCTCATTATAACCGAACTCTTTAGGATCAAGGTCTCCCCTAACCCATGTCCATCTTCCGCTTATTGGCGACGCGAACAACTCCGCCTTACCCTTTCTCTCAAAATACATTCCTGGTCCCCAGAACACATCTCCAGGAGCCATTAGCGTAGTGGCTTTTGTCTGGGCATTATAAGAATCGTAGCCCGGCAACAGGCACGTCTTGATCTTCACATCCATCAAACCATAATACAGACTATTTTGGTTTTCCATCTTATATAAGCAACGGCTGTTCATAAGCAACTCGTCCTCATTCACACGGAACGGATGCACCGTGTCGACATCCTGTGCAGTGAACAATAATCCAAGGTTGTATGAGAAATTGTTATCCCATTTGACACGGTTCTTTTCATAAAGTGCCTGATACGACAGCACACTCGACAAAGTCATGGTGTTCTTACCTCCACTCGCCCAGTTGAATACCAAGAATCCACAGAAGTCAACACCGATTTTTCCCTTCAGATGCCAAGCGTCGTTACCATGTGAACGCTTCTTCATTTCTAGCTTCAGCTCATGGTTGGAATTATTCTCCACCTGAACATAACGGACATCCATATCTGAGAAATCGAACATTTCAGGTTTGTATTCATTCAAACCATAATACGACACGATTGTCGGATCAAGCTGTATGGCTGAATACATCAATCTGTCGTCTATCTCCTTTCTCAAATTGTTGCGACGCGATTTCTTCTCGAACATTGTTAGGCCGGGAAGGTAGACTGACTTGACTGTGTCATCTGTGAAATATGGAGTCAGCACAATACTTTTGATTGTATCCACACTGTATGGCAATGCATACAGAGTATCCCATTTCAACTGTATCTTCGTCAACGAATCAACATCCCTACGTGTCTTAGCTACAAATTTCTCCACCCATTGGTTGGCTTTCTTCAAATCCGCAGACGACATTCTGTCACCTTTATTCTTGACCTGATACTGAAGTCGCTCCACCTCACGTTTAAGTTCAGCGTTCTCAATTCGCAACTTGTCGAGTTCCTTCTCTCCGTCAAGATCAGATTCCAAATCGTCAAGACCGGAATAGTTATTGGAGTTTCTACCATGAGCGTTGGAGTAGATGTAACGCATACTACGTTTGGAAAGAGAGTCGTAAGCAATCTCGTCTCCAAGAGACGCCTTCTCCGACACATACTGCCTCAACAGATTATATTTGAATCCATCGTAAGAAGCAGGTTTGGATTCACTCATCTGCTGGTCAAGGAAATCAATCACAACGAGCGGATTATAGTTATATTGTACGGAATCAGTAGGGGCTGTCCCTTGTGGCTGCCCTTCTAATCCATCTGCAAATAGACGAGACGACAATAGCAGCATACACAATGTGCACACCACCTTCACAATAACCGCAATCTTTCTCTGTCTATTCACAATATTAAAATTCTACACAAAATAATTTTGGCCAATTATATACGAGATGTCCAACACACGCTTTTTCTTTATACGCTCGCCCTACGGGCTCGCGTTGGGAGTGGGAGTTAGGGCGTTCCGCCCTTAACAATCCTCATATTGGACATGTTATATAATATCCTTATTTTTTGTTCTCTGAATATCTCTTTATTACGTTGTAAGCCGAATAAATTCCTCGTTCTCCAGCCTTGCTTAAGTCCACTATACCCTCGTCGTTTTTATTTCTGTAAATGAAAGTCAAACCACGATTGAAATAAGCCTCAGCCAAATCCGGCGACAAAGTTAATGCTTTTGAATATTTTACAATAGCTTCTGCATAATCTTTTAGCATAACTCGCACATTTGCTTCGTTATAATAGCAATAAGCGAAGTCGGGAGCCAAACGTTCACACTGCTCATAATTGTCGATAGCCAACTTAAGGATGGCATTTTTCATCATCAAGTTTTCATCCCCGTCGCCCATAGCCTCACATTTCTTCACGAGCATCTCAGCGATGAAGAAATAGACAAACGGCTCGTTCTTGTCGATCTGGATGTATGCCGACAAATCATCGTAGGCAGCAGCATAATCCTGTACACTTGCATAATCCAATGCGCGAGCAAGAAGTTTGGCTTTATCAGTCCAGCCATTGTTTTTCTCCGCACGTTTGATATTTTCAAAATGAACCTGCACCTGACTCTCAGAAAGTTTCTCCGTGCTTGTCACAAGATAAAGTTGACGTGGCAATTTATAAGTCTGCTCCACAACCTTCACGAACTGGCTGTAGGCGATTCCTCCAACCTCCTTCTTATCGGCATAGTAAGACGGAATATAGTTAGGTTGAAGCGTGATTTCCGCGTTCACATTCTGCACTTTTCCACGATAATTAGTCTTGTAAGCGACTTTCTTATCCTCATCTTCAGGATCAGCGGCAATAAGACGGTTGAATTTCTTGATGTTTCTATCTTTTTTCTTTCGCGTCTTCACGCTATCTTGAGCCTCGCTTTTCTGCTTATGTTCAAGCACATAGGCAGTGTTGTAATCGAGTTGGGCTCCCTTCTGGTCAAGTCGACGTCGCTTAGCCTCAGCTCTTGCGTAATAGCCCTGTGCGAAATCGGGATACTCATTGATGATGGTAGTGAAATCCTCGATGGCACCCTTATGATTACCGATGTTGCTACGTATGATTCCACGGTTGTATATGGCCATATCATTGTCCGGCTCCACAAGGATGACGTGGGCAAAATCCTCCTCCGCACCATTCCAGTTGCCCACCTCCATACGAAGCAAACCACGGTTGAAACGAGCCACCACATTATCAGCGTCGAGAGCCACCACAGCGTCGTAATCAGCCATAGCACCCTGCAAATCATTCAATTCGTAGCGCGCGATTCCACGGTTGACAAACAGATCCGCGCGTTTGCCTACCAGACGCAGAGCCTCATCGTAATCAGCAACAGCATCCTTGAAATCCTTCTTCAGATAACGCACCATACCACGGAAGGCATACGCGTCGGCGTCATACTTATCCATTTTCAACGCGCTCTCAGCATCTTCCAAAGCAGCAAGAGTATCGCCAGACAACACGTCGGCTTTGGCACGGTAGATATAGATCGGGCCCTTGCGTGGAGTCTTGGTCAACGCCTCAGTGAAAGCCTTCTTTGCGTCGTCGTATTTCTTCAACTGCACATAAGCGACACCCTCAAGAGTAGTGAGAGCAGAGTTGTATTCATCAAACTCCAATCCTTGCTTGAAATCAGCCAAAGCCTCCTCATATTTTCCTGTATTTAGGCGAGCGATACCACGGCAATGGTAGGCACTCACAATAAACGGATTTCTCTCAAGAGCCAGAGAGCAATCCGCGTCGGCACCGACATAATCCTCAAGATTGATTTTCGCCACAGCACGGCAGAAATATGGTTCCGCAAGATAAGGTTTGGCTCCGATCACAGTGTTGAAATACTGCATAGCCAAAACGTAGTCTTCAAAATAGAGAGCATTCTTTCCAATTGACATCACACGGTCTGTGTTGATCTGCGACTTCGCCTGCTGGACAGGGAGCAAAACCGACAACAGAATCAGTACAAATGGAACATATTTAGCGAGAATGCGATACAAATACATAAAAAAAGAAAATTTTTTACGATGCAAATCTACAAAAAAATCACGAAAAGGGAAAAAAGCAATATATTTGCATAAATTTTAAAAAGTAAATTTAGATTTAGATGTCAGATAGAAGAGTAAGAGTGCGTTTCGCACCGAGCCCAACAGGAGCACTTCACATCGGAGGTGTACGTACATGTCTATACAATTATTTGTTCGCCAAGAAGCATGGCGGTGATTTGCTATTGAGAATCGAGGATACTGATAGCACACGTTTCGTGCCAGGTGCAGAGGAGTATATCATCGAGTCGTTCAAGTGGCTTGGCATCAAGTTCGACGAGGGTGTTGGAATCGGTGGCAACCACGCTCCATACCGTCAGAGCGAGCGTCGTGACATCTATCGCAAATATGTTGACATTCTATTGAAGAGTGGCAACGCCTACATCGCATTCGACACTCCAGAGGAGCTTGAGAAGCTACGTGCGGAGATTCCTAATTTCCAGTACGACGCAAAGACTCGTTCGATGGGTAAGAACTCACTAACTATGAGTGAGGATGAGGTTAAGGCAAAGATTGCTGCAGGAGAGAAATATGTAGTCCGTGCAAAGGTTGAGCCAAACGAGGATATCGTTATCGACGATATGGTACGTGGAAAGGTAACAATCAACTCAAACGTATTGGATGACAAAGTGCTTTACAAGTCAGCCGACGATCTTCCAACATACCACTTGGCAAACATCGTTGACGACCACTTGATGGAGGTAACACATGTGATCCGTGGTGAGGAGTGGTTGCCATCAGCACCGCTTCACGTATTGCTATACCGCTACTTCGGTTGGCAGGACACAATGCCACAGTTCGCCCACCTACCATTGCTTCTTAAGCCAGTTGGCAACGGAAAGTTGAGCAAGCGTGACGGAGACAAGTTAGGATTCCCTGTATTCCCACTTCGTTGGGTGGATCCAAAGAGCAACGAGGTGTCGAGCGGATACCGTGAGAGCGGATATTTGCCAGAGGCAGTTGTCAACTTCCTTGCATTGCTTGGATGGAACCCAGGACTTGACAGAGACTTGTTCACTGTTGAGGAGCTAACAGAGTATTTCGACCTTGGCCACGTAAGCAAGTCGGGTGCAAGATTCGACTACGAGAAGGCAAAATGGTTCAACCACGAATATATCATCAAGAAGAGCGATGCCGAACTAGCAGCCATGTACAAGCCACTTCTTAAGGAGAAAGGTTATGAGATGGCAGACGCTACACTTGAGCGCGTCGTAGGAATGGTGAAGACAAGAATCTCATTCGTCGCAGACTTATGGGAAGAGACAAACTTCTTCTTCGAGGCTCCAACTGAGTACGATGAGAAGTCATTGAAGAAGCGTTGGAAGGAGGAGAGCCCAGCATTGATGACAGAGCTTGGCAAGATCCTTGAGGGAATCAGCGACTTCACTTCTGCTAACATGGAGAAGATCGTGATGGACTGGATTGAGAAGAACGGACACAACACAGGAACAGTGATGAACTCATTCCGTATCACAATCATCGGTGCTGCACGTGGACCACACATGTTCGACATCATCGAGATCCTTGGCAAGGAGGAGACATTGCGTCGACTTAACGCAGCATTGGCTGTAATTAAATAATAGAACAGACCCCCTCGGTCCCCCTTAAAGGGGGATGCTTTTCAACCCAATTCCTCCCTTTTAGGGAGGTCAGGAGAGTCGATTCCTCCCTTTTAGGGAGGTCAGGAGGGTCGATAAAAAATAGAAAAAGATGATTATTTATAATTTAGCAATTCTTTTATATCAGTTTGGAGTGTGGGTTGCCTCATTTTTCAATGAAAAGGCAAAACTATTCCACGATGGCAGAGTCGACCTACTGAAAAAATTGAAAGCTCAGGTCGACGGGAATGCTAAATATATATGGGTGCATGCAGCGTCGTTGGGAGAGTTTGAGCAAGGACGCCCAATCATCGAGCGTATCAAGAGAGAGTATCCGGAGTACAAGATTATTCTGACATTCTTCTCTCCGTCGGGCTATGAAGTACGCAAAAACTACGATCAGGCAGATATCGTCTGCTATATGCCACTCGACACTATCTGGAACGTAAAGACGTTCTTGGACATTATAAATCCAAGCATCGTAATCTTCATCAAGTATGAATTCTGGATGAATTATCTGTTCAACTTGAGAAAACGCAGAATTCCTACTTATATAGTTTCGGCTATTTTCCGTGAGGAGCAAGCCTTCTTCAAATGGTACGGATTCTTCTACAAGAAAGTGTTGAAATGTTTCAACCGTCTGTTTGTGCAGGACGCCAATTCAATCGATTTGCTTAGATCTATCGGCATCAACAACGCCACTATCGCAGGAGACACTCGTTTCGATCGTGTGTGTGAAATTGTGAAGCAGGCAAAGGATATTCCACAGATTGCAGCTTTCAAGGGCGACAAGAAAGTGTTGATTGCAGGAAGTTCATGGCAGCCAGACGAAGATCTGCTATGCGAATACTTCAACAACAACGACGGATTCAAGATGATCCTTGCCCCACACGTCACAAGCGAGGCTCATGTAGAGGAGATCTGCAAGAAGTTGAACAAGAAATACGCAAGATTCACAAAGTCGACAGAAGAGGAGATCAAAGAGGCAGACTGTCTGATCATCGACTGCATCGGAATCCTAACGTCGGTATATAAATATGGCGACGTGGGTTATGTAGGCGGAGGATTCGGCGTCGGCATCCACAACATTTTGGAACCAGCCGTCTACGGAATGCCAATCTTCTTTGGTCCAAACTATAAGAAATTCAGAGAGGCAGTAGACATGGTGAAATCGGGAGCAGCGTTCCCAATCAACAACAAGCAAGAGTTATTCCCATTGCTTAACGAGATGTTCGACGAGAATCAAAACACACTAAGCAAGACATCATCTGTAGCGAAAGCATTCGTAAGAGAGCATTGTGGAGCCACAGACATTGTAATGAAAGAGATTTTCAAATAATTTTTCGATTGGAAATGGGAACGTAAAATTCTGATTGAATTTTGAACGTAAAATTTCCATAAAATTTCAGATTGGATTGGGAACGTAAAATTGTTCATAAATATTTAAAGCCACGGTAGTCAATCGTCTGCGACGATTGTCAACCATGGCCTATTAAGAAAACCGTATCCACGGTTTATTATTGACATTAATAGTAACAGACAAAATGGGTTCATTATATTCTGTATATTTGCATATTGTTTTCTCAACAAAAAACAGAGTTGAGATAATAACAGAGGACATTAAAAGTACTATATTTAATATTTTCAAATCAGTAGCAGGCAAACATAATGTCTTTATCCTTGCATGCAACGGCATGGAAGATCATGTTCATCTGCTAATGAAAGTTCCATTAAACACAAATGTATCGGATGTTGTAAAAGAGATGAAAAGACTTTCTTCTCTTAACATAAATGACAATAGTCTCATTCGTTATTTTTATTGGCAACATCATTATGCCGCTTTTTCTGTATCAAAATCAATCTGTCCCAGAGTGACACGTTACATCGAAAACCAACAAATTCATCATAAAGGACAATCATTTATTGAAGAATTAGAGTCATTTGCCCAAAAATGCGATGAATTCATTGATGTTGATTTTTATGAATAACAACACAACCGTGGAACGGTTGTCTTAACAGGCCATGGTTGACCATATGCCGTAGGCATTGGGCTACCGTGGCTTATCGGGAGGAAATCGGGAAACACATCTCAAATTTTTCGAATCATTTTACGGAAATTTTTCGTTCTATATATTTTTTAGTATTTTTGTCTATAAATTATTCAAATAAACAAAAAGCATATAATTATGAATAAGAAATTTTTAGGACTAATCCTAGGTGCTGGTGTAGCAGCACTAACATCATGTGGAGGCGGCAAGGCAGATCAGAAGCCAGCTGACGCATCTACAGATTCAACAAGCACAAGTGCAGCAGTAGAGAACGGTTTTTCAATTAACCGTGGAGTGAACCTTGACCACTGGTTGAGCCAGAGAGGTACAGGTGTGGATATCGATCCAAACTACATCACTAAGAAAGATTTCGAGCAGATCAAGAATCTTGGTTTCGACTTCGTGCGTGTTCCAATCGAGGAGCAGCTAATGTACAACACAGACCTTACACGTCGCAAGATCGGTTTCGACCTACTTGACTCAGCTGTTAAATGGTCAGACGAGACAGGATTGAAGATGATCTGTGACCTACATATCATCCGTTCATTCCACTTCAACAGTGAGAACGGCGAGGCAAACACATTGTTTGAGAAGGAAGAGGCACAGGACAACTACATCAAAGTATGGATGGACATTCAGGAGTTCTTGAAGAACACTCCAGAGGATAAGGTAGCATACGAGCTTCTTAACGAGGTTACAACTCAGGATCCTGAGAACTGGAACAAGTTAATTGCAAAGGTACACAAGGCAATTCGTGCAAACGAGCCAACAAGAAAGATCATCATCGGTTCTAACCACTGGCAGATTCCTAGCACATTCCCTGATTTGAAGGTGCCAGAGAACGATAAGAACCTAATCTTGAGTTTCCACTACTACAATCCTAACGTAATCACTCACTACAAGGCTCATTGGGCTGAGTTCAAGGATTACAACGGAAAGATTCAGTATCCTGGCGACGTTTTGGTTGATAAAGACTATTTCTTGTCAATCGCAGACGAGAACTTGAGAAACTTAAGAAAGAGCATGTGTGGAGAGTGGAATGCAGAGAGAATGGAGAAGGAGATTATGATTGCAAAGAACGTTGCTGACTCTCTAGGGTTGCCTCTATTCTGTGGAGAGTTTGGAGTTTACCCATACCACGTATCACAGGAAATCCGCACAAAGTGGTACGAGGATATTATGGATGTATTCCGCAAGAACAACATCTCATGCTGTCACTGGGGATGGAAGAACGATTTCCCATGTGTAGACGAGAAGACATTGGAGCCTAACTACGTAGCGCCAATCATCGCAAAATAATTTAGGATATCCAACAATAATATGTAGGGGCAGGTCTTGTACCTGCCCTTCTCTATTTTAAATACCAGCCCTTCATTATTTTAATACCCATCCATCATTATCAAAAGGCAATTATAATGTTGAAGGGCAGATTGCTTGGCGACGGAATATGTTAGTAGACATAAGGCATATAAAAATAGGCATAAAGCTTTGGAAATATGGTTGTACCTACATAGATTTGAGACAAATCAAATGTATAAAGCGTTATACACGATCGTTTTTTTCATAAAATTATAGAAATCCAAAAGCCGTCGCATAGTGATATGCGACGGCTTTTTATGTTGTTAAGAATTTTTAGCAAGAACAACATCTCATGCTGTCCGTTGTATGGAGACGTCACTATAGTAGCGTATCCTTTTTTGTTTTTTTATGAGGGCAATTATGATTAATTTAATTCTCATAACAAAGGAGAGATTGCAGAAATCCATGTATCAATACGTACATGCGTTTTGTCGCTCTCGTTGTCATTATCCAGAGCAAGGCCTACAAACGAACCATCAACTACAGCTTCTGAGTCGTCGTAAGAATATTCCGAAGCGTCGACAGATCCAACGACATTAGCGCCAGCAGCAAGTACAGCATTATAAATCTCTGCCATACCTCCACAAAAACTAGCGGAATAACTTGCCGAGTCACCACATCCAAAGATAGCAACCGTCTTCCCAGTAAGATCACTACTCTTAACAGCCTTTAGTCCATCATACCAGTCATCCTGAATCTCACCTACGCCCCACGTGCTTGTACCAAGAATCAAATTATCATTTGCAGCAATGACATTTGCAGTAAGTTTGGACGCGCTAATAGCTTCAACCCCCAGCTTTGCTGCAATCTCATCAGCAATACCTTCGCAAGTTCCAGTAGAACTTCCATAGACCACGATAGTTTTCTTCATTCCTTTTGATTTTAATTCATTAATAATTCAAATTCATTCAAACCGACGCGAGTCCCCACGCCAATTAAAAATCATCATTTACTACGCATACTCTTTCAACTGTTTTTGTTTTCTCTCACAAAAACGTTCACACTGACAACGGATATCGTATCCTAGAAGAGCTCCAATGATAAAATCTTCTTCAGGAGTAAGGTGAGAAAGAGATCTGTTTACGATAATACGGATAGCCTCCAAACACTCCTTTTTACCAAAGAATATGTTAATGTTGTTAGCATTTTCGACTTTCTGAACAATGAATTCAATATTCTGATTTCTAAGCCGATTAACAGCATACTCTTCATACTTTGCATTACAAGTAAAAAGAATCATCTGTCGGACACCCTTTTTATATTCATATATATGATTCAGCAGAACTTTCATATCGAGAGCCTGGCGAATATTATCAAACTGTTCTAATGACATAGTGAAATACATTAATTGTTAAGACTTTGCAAAAATATTGGGATATGGGTTATTAGACAATACCGAAAAAATATGATTTAATTTCAACAAATAAAGAATCTCATTTGCAAATAAAGCCATGTATTATTAGTGTTCAATTGCGAACAGTGCTTTTTTATTTTTTGCACTTAAAAATATGTTGTTAAGAATTTTTAGCACTTTTTTTCGTACATATTGTTTGATAGTATGCTTTTGTTTTTTAGTTTTGCAAAAGGAAAAAGGGCTAAACGATGAAAAACCTGATTCCAAAATTTTGAAATTACTAACTAAAATATCAAATTAACATGAAGAAGATTTTTAATCTTGCAGTTATCTTGGCTTCACTTATGGGTGCAGCAACTTTCGTTTCTTGTGACGATTCAGAGGACGATGTAATCGAAGATTTCGAGCAGTACGGTGACGCTAAGGCTGAGGTTTACGTACAGGCAGGTCAGAAGTATCAGGCAGTTCAGGCTGGTGCAACTGCTTTCACTTTCGAGGTTAAGTCTTGTGAGGGTACAGTAAAAGATGGAAACCAGATTGTAACTTTCGCTATCGAGAAGAAGGGAAAGAACCAGACAGTTTCTCTAGGTGACGACGCACAACACTGCTCTTACCTTGCTTGGACAGAGGCTGAAGGATTCAAGGCAGTTCAGAAGCCATACGCTGACGAGCACGCTTCAGAGATCGTTATGATTCTAGCTGGTGCATCTAACAAATCAGGTGTTGATTACATGATCACTACTCCAACTTTGAACAACACACTTCAGGCTAATGGTGCTGTTGATACTCAGTTCCGTGTTAAGACTAAGTAATTGTAAGACTTTAAGTCGAAAAAATAAGAGCTGTGCCCAATGGGTGCAGCTCTTTTTTTGTTTAATCCACCGTCTTCAGATATCATTTTGACAAAAAGAGCAATAAATCCAAACAAAAAAATCATTTTGCACGAATAACGGCTTTTTTCAAAGTATCAAAAATCATTTTGCACGAATTTAAGGATTATTACTAACAAATTGTCAATTAAAGAGCCTTGTTTTTGATTAAATGTGCATAAAAAATTTCATTTTGATATTAAAAAAGATTAGAAAAAAGACTCCTAAATCAGAAAAAAGATATATTTTTGCACCGTCTTCTTCAAAAAAGGAGGCGAATTAATACGTTAATAAAAACAATTAATATAATCAGTTTAGTATGAGAAAACATATCTTCAACGCTGGTCCATGCAAGTTGTCAGACAGAACTTTGACAAACACTGCTAAGGCTGTGCTAGAGATGGGAGAGACAGGTCAGTCTGTACTTGAGGTATCTCACCGTTCAGCAGATTTTCAGAAGGTTTATGATGAGACAGTAGCTCTAATGAAGGAGGTACTTTCAATTCCAGACAACTACTCCGTAATCTTCGTCGGTGGTGGTGCAAGTTTGCAGTTTGGCATGATCCCTTACAACTTCTTGAAGACTAAGGCTGCTTACGTTAACACTGGTGTATGGTCAAAGAAGGCTTTGAAAGAGGCTGAGCTTTGGGGTGAGGTTCAGGAGATCGCTTCTTCTGCAGACAAGAACTTCACATACTACCCAGATCCAAAGAGCATCAAGATTCCTGCTGATGTTGATTATCTTCACATCACATCAAACAATACAATCCGTGGTACTGAGATCTTCGAGGACATCGACTCTCCAGTTCCAATGATCGCCGACATGAGTTCAGACATCTGCTCTCGTCCAATCGACGTTAGCAAGTACTTCATGATCTACGGTGGTTGCCAGAAGAACCTAGGACCTGCAGGTGCTACATTCGTAATCATCCGCAACGATTTCGTTGACAAGGTTGCTGATCGTAAGATCCCTACAATGCTTAAGTACTCTACACACGTAGACAACGGTTCTATGTTCAACACTCCTCCATGTGTATGTATCTTCGCAATCCGCGAGACTCTACTTTGGATCAAGGAGAACGGTGGTGTTGAGGGTATGGAGAAGCGCGCTATCGAGAGATGTGACGCTCTATACAACTTCCTTGAGAACTCAACTGTATTTACTCCAGTTGTTGAGGCAGGTTCACGTTCAAGAATGAACATTCCTTTCCTACTTCGTGGCAAGTACAACACTCCAGACATGGAGAAGGTATTCCTAGAGTTCGTTAAGACTAAGAACATCGTTGGTGTTAAGGGTCACCGTCTAGTTGGTGGTTTCCGTGCTTCTACTTACAACGCTTGTACAATGGAAGACGTAAACGCTCTTATCGCTGCAATGAAGGAGTTCGAGGCAAAGGTAAAATAAATTAGATAATTCGTAGAGACGCGAGATCTCGCGTCTTTACTTTTTATAAATACCGTAGAGACGGGGCACGCCCCGTCTTTACATTTTAAGATACAAAAAAATGGCAAAAGTATTAATCGCAACAGAGAAGCCTTTCGCAGCAGCAGCTGTAGAGGGAATTAAGAATATCATCAGCGGTGCTGGTTTCGAGATCGCAGTTCTTGAGAAGTACACAGAGAAGCAGCAGCTTCTTGAGGCAGTAGCTGACGTAGACGCTATCATCATCCGTTCAGACATCATCGATGCTGAGGTTATGGATGCAGCAAAGAACCTTAAGATCGTCGTTCGTGCAGGTGCAGGTTACGACAATGTTGATCTTGAAGCTGCAACAGCTCGCAAGGTTGTTGTTATGAACACTCCAGGTCAGAACGCTAACGCAGTAGCTGAGCTAGTTCTTGGTCTATTGGTTTACGCTGTTCGTAACTTCTATAACGGAAAGAGCGGTTCAGAGCTTATGGGTAAGAAGCTTGGTATCCTTGCATTCGGTAACGTTGGTCGCAACGTTGCTCGTATCGCTAAGGGCTTCGGCATGGACGTTTACGCTTACGATGCATTCTGCCCAGCAGACGTTATCGAGGCTGCAGGTGTTCACGCAGTTAAGAACCAGGAGGAGTTGTTCACTACTTGTGATATCGTTTCTCTACACATCCCTGCTACTCCTGAGACTACAAAGAGCATCAACTACGACCTATGCAGCAAGATGAAGAAGGGTGCTATCCTTATCAACACTGCTCGTAAGGAGGTTATTGATGAGGCTGGTTTGTGGAAGCTTATGGCTGAGCGTGCTGATCTTAAGTACATCACTGATATCATGCCAAAGGCCGACAAGGACTTCAAGTGCTTCAAGGACCGTTACTTCTCAACACCAAAGAAGATGGGTGCTCAAACAGCTGAGGCTAACACTAACGCTGGTCTTGCAGCTGCAAACCAGATCGTTGACTTCATCAAGAACGGTGTGACTAAGTTCCAGGTTAACA
>JAKSKW010000017.1 GCA_024401495.1 Paludibacteraceae bacterium | reverse complement strand
ATACACTTTTTATTGCACCTTTGTTGTTGTCTAAATTTTGGGGAGTATTATATAAATTCAATACTAATCCTTATTTATTTTTTACAAAAATACAAAAAAAATGAACACTTCATTTCTTTTCATAAACAAATGGTTCCTCCGCCACCATAGCCATTTCTGCTTCAGGTACAAAATTATACGTTTGGGGAACACGGTAGGAATCAAGAATGATGGAATTAATTTTGTTGGACAAAGCCATCAGAGTCTGACGTTGTTGCTCTTTGCCCCTCAACTGACATTCCCAAACAGTCAGCACATGCCACCCTGCTTTCTTGTAGCGCATCACATTGATATAGTCGCGCTGCATATTACGAGTGATCTTCTGCACCCAGAAGTCGGTTCGGGATTTCGGAATACGGCAACATTTGCTGTCGATCACCTCCCCATTCTCCTTACTATATCCAAGATCATGCCCATGCCAAAAACAACCGTTGATGAAAATCACCGTCTTATATTGCCTCATCACGATATCAGGCGAGCCAGGTAATCCTTTCACATAAAGTCTGTATCTGAAACCTTCCGCCCATAGCCATTTACGCACAACGACCTCAGGCTTCGTATCCTTCGCCCTTATGTGCGACATACATTTATGACGCTGTTCGGGAGTAAGTTTGTCAGTCATCGACAATTAATTCTAAATCCCCAACACTATATTTGCGTCAATATTTAATCTTTGACACATAGTTCTAGCAACCTGAAGAGTTGGTTCACTCTTCCCCGTAAGGAAATTACTAAGTCGCGAAGGACTCACACCAAGCATTTCAGATAACGCCTTTTGAGTAAGCCCCATCTCATACATTCTCAATTTTAGGACATCCGCTAATGAAGGCTCCCCCATTGAAAAATGTTCCTCAGAATAATCGGCGACAAGGTTTGACAACAAATTTAATTCTATCAAATTAGGATCATTTTCTGGAGTATTATCATCAACCAACGACAAAAGTGCTTCTACTTTAGCCACGGCCCAATCATATTGCTCTTTTGTTTCAATCTTTGTCATAACTCTTATCCTTAATTAATTCAGACCTTGTTTCAGGCTCTCGTTCTAAATACTCTGAAAATGCCCTCATAAATGCAAAGATAGGAGTTTTAGATTATAAAACATAACATAGAATAATTCAAGTTTCGCAAGTTAGCAAAATATGAAAGGTCTGTTTTTCTCAACGTTTCCTATATTCCGACGGTGATGTTCCCGTGAATCGCTTGAAGAAATTGGAGAGATGAGCCTGCGACGAAAACTCCAGTTGGTATGCGATTTCCTGGATAGTCTTGTCCGTTTTGAGCAGATCTCGGATTTTGTTTAATAGCGTTGTGTCGATAATTGATTTAGGTGATTGCGACGCTACCCTTCTCGTCACCTGCGAAAGATAACGTGGAGAGACGTTGAGACGGGAAGCATAGTAGTTGACATCATGGCTGTTCATACACTCGTCTTCCTGCATCTTCACGAAACTATTGTATAGGGCAATACATCTGCCAGACATCTCTGGATTGACCTCCGTCGGCATCATATAATTAGCTTTTTTTTCAGCGTCGTCAAGGCTCATATCCTGACAAAGCAGAGTGGCGATTGCCGAACAAAGTTCGTTGCATCGTCCGTGACTGTCGTCGGCGACAATAACTCTTTCCGCGTCGAATCTGCCATGATCCCTTTCACGCACGACCAACGCGTCGCACAACGGAATAAGCGTCTTCTGGATTCTATCGATCAACTCATCATTGATAAGCACCTCGTCACGGCTCGAGTAGACGACGGGAGAGAAAAGCACCCAACGTGGTTTATAGCGAGATATGCAGCGGACGATAGCCTCCAAGGTATAGATATTTCGCACGAGGCCAACCTTAAACACATATGGAGTGATATCCTCAGCCACCGCGTCGATCTGACGCTCCACAATCTCAGCAGGGATATCATAGAAATCCTGAATACCAAGAGTATTCTGCATAGTAAGAGTAGTGACGACGGAAAGAGCCTTGCCACCAAGAGACGTGATCGTCTTGATGTCAGCCTGGATACCAGCGCCACCCGTGCTATCCGAACCCGTAATTGTCAGGATTGTCTTCATACTTGCAAAGATAACGATTTCAGCGGGATATTACACATCTATTCCGAATCTTGCAAATATGAGGCAGAAATGTGTAAATGAAGGCATAGCCGAAATAACTAAAACAATGGATGAAATGACGCAAATTTTGCGACGATATTAAGGTAAAAACGACGAATATTGATGTTTTTTATTTCATCAAACTTTTCATCAGCAACTCAACAAGTTCCCTATTAGCTACCATTTGAAACATTACTAATGTCACATTGAACGCTAAATCTAGACTACCATTCTTTATTGATTTCTTCAATGATTTACACATGGGCGACCACAAGGGATCGCCCCTACGGATACATCATTAAATGTTGACTTACAACAAAAAGAGGTGCCTTCATCAGACACCTCTAATTTTGCATTTATCTTTAAATGAAACTTGCTATCCTAGTAGTTTTTTCTTAAGAATCTTTCGTACAGGTAGATCATAGTATCTGTAAAGTGCATAGGCGATTCCTACGCTCAAACAGAATACCAAGACAGCTTCGCCAATCATTATTGGTAATGAAGCCTCCTTATTTAAGAACACCCATTTCTCGTGAATGTAGATTAACGGAAAATGTGTGATATAAATTGGGTACGAAATCTCTCCCAGAAAATTACAGATTTGCGTTGAACGTTTGTCCGTCATTCTGCTTCCAGCTCCGATAGACACCACCAGTGGAAATACAAGAAGTATGCACAATGTTTCATATAAACCGTTGTACCAGAATGTTGTTTGATCATAACCACCCAAATGAGGCCAACAAAGTACAAGCACTATAATCAAAGCACACCACCAAAATCCTCCTTTAAGTGTTATGTATGCCTTCGTTCTTGACAGCAACAATCCTGCAATAAACGGATAGGACAAACGCACTAAAGCAACGTGAACATGCGGAATATTAGTTGACCATCCAAATTCAAATAATCCGATATAGAAGTATCCTGGTTTGTCTAATACATTCCAGCCTAAACCCCAATCTATAGTGAAAAAAGCAGCGATGACTACCAATGCTACAAGTATTTTTGTGGGCAGTCTTCTTAAAACCAACGCATATACTATGTTAGCCACATATTCATAGAACAAGGTCCACTGTGGTCCGTTGGTCGGGAACATCTCTTGCCTTATTCGTATGTCATAAGAGTAAGGAAGCGGGATCATCAACGAACATAGAACAAAGGCTATAAGCAACATCCACCATTTAGTGTCATGGATAAGCGGATATATTTCACAATCAGCAAAATAAAATAGGATTGCTCCGATTACAGATCCGGCAATAACCATTGGATGCAAACGGATGAGTCTGCGTTTCATGAAATCGAGAGTCGTCATCTTATTCCAACGGTCATCGTAGGCGTAACCTATTACAAATCCAGACAGGACGAAGAAGAAATCAACTGCTAAATAACCATGACCAATTGGAAAACTAAAAAAGTCTTTCGCATAACTTTGCGTGATATGCGTCAATACCACCATAATTGCCGCCACACCACGTAAGCCATCTAAAATCTCATAATGTTGCTTTGTATCAGTATAATTCATAATCAATAGTCAAAAACCAAACGCAATATTAGCGAAAAAAAAATTAATAATTGCAAACATAGTCCCATATTCTCTTTTTCCTTCCATATAATCTCCATAAAACAAATAGAGGTGCCTTCATCAGACACCTCTAATTTTGCATTTATGATTCTGCCTTTTTATTTCCACATGTTTCTAATCTCTTTCTTGATAGATCCATCCTTCATACGAATGATGTGGAATCCACGGTCGTTTTGATTTACTCGCTTTCCTGTAATGCTGTAGCGAACATCTTCTTCTGATATCTTTTCATTGACCAATGGAATGTCTGACGACAATTCTCCATTAATAACATCTAATTTTGTTAGAGTGAAGAAATATTTGTCTTCAGAATCTGTCGGTATGGCTGTATTGAGACGGATCTGACCGAATGTGCATCCTGGATATTGTGAGATAAACTGCGATAGCAATTCGTGAAGATTATATGTCTTGGACAATATTGGATCAGGTGAGGATGTTCCTGCAGCAGCCGATCCGATATGCCAGTCTTTAGTCACTTTGTTGCCATCCGCGTCGTAGATTTCAAAGTCCAGACGATATCCGGTAGTGCTCTCTTCTCCACATTCTATAAGCAATCCGCCAACATCTTCGACTTTCTTTCCCTTTAGAATATCCGACAAGAAATAAGCCCATGTTGTCGTCTTGAAGTAGTGGCGATCGCCGATGACTTCTGTATTGCCAGCTCCTGTCAACGCAATATAGATAGGTGAGAATGTCACATTGTCAATATACAAATCAACTCCGCCAGTATTGACAACAGAGAATGTGTTTATTCCTTCATTTACATTAGTTTTGTATGTGGCATACTTCCATTCCGCACCTGTATTTTCAACATCAAGAATCACATTTTCCACGTCGCCAAACGATGATGAAATAGTGCCTGCTCCTTTAGACATATATTTGACACGCACTTCATACATACTTGTTTTGCCAATATAGCCGGACCAACGTAGTGATGCGGCACTGTTTGTTCCCATCATCTGGAATCCCATAGCGGAATGTCCTCTTATGCTTCTAAGCTGACCGCCGTTCCAATTGTATTGATGTGTGACGCATGAATATATGTTCTTGTAATCCATGTCTTCGGCTTCGATGATAAGGTCGGCAGCATGACTCGTCGGCTGTTTAATCGACGTTTCATCAAGACTCTCCGAAGGGAGATAATCTTTTGAACGATTAGACTCATTTCCCGCGCATGAGATAGTCAAGTCGCAAGGACCACAGTGAGAGAGTGTGCAAGTATAGACGCCGCCCTCCCATGACTCAGTCAGAGTCGCTTTGGCAGACGCGTTAGATTGCTGTCGACGTTCATCCAATGTCGCTTTGGGTTGTGTCTTTGCTCCGTAGATAGTGATGACGTCGGACTTCAATGATGTGTCGTCGGAACGGTAGTTGTTGAAGTAACATACCATCTGGTCGCTATACTCATTTATGATGGCACTGCTATATTGAGCGAACTTCAAGTCTATCTTCTGACATGAATTGTATTTCAAAGGTATGCTGGCCGACGCAGTTTTTTTCTCGTTCATGAATGAGTATGGGTAATAACAAACGAGTGCGTTCTTGTTGCGTGCCACAAACAAGTCTCCAGTGCTGACTTCTGGATAGTTAGCGTTAAAGAACTGAACCTTAGCACTTTGGTTTGTCCACGCAGATTTATTGTTGATAGCAGAACGCTTAATCTGATTAGGAATTCTCTTCGCTACATTGTCAAAAAGATCAATGACAACAGGAATCGTTTGGTATCGTCCAGTTTTCTTGAAATATAGATAGTTGTTGTTGCCATAACCATTTACATTACCGATTCCGCCTTCCATACTAGTGCGTGAATTAGCAGGGTCGTCTTGCAAGTAAAGTCCGTGATAAAGGTCGATAGGCGCAGCATACGCATTCACTTTCAAACCAGTTGCATCCTGACTTGCGCTTATATCGTTGACCACACAAATCTTTGTACGTTCGATGACCTCTTCACGACTTGGGATATATATAGTACCGTCTATAACCTTACGCCACATATCAACCCAAATATTGTCGAAGTTAGCAAATGTAGTCCAGTTGCGACGTGTGTATCCGTCAGCAGTCTTTGACGTGCTGAGGTTTCTGAAATCTTCAGTCCAAATAAGTTCAGGGCCATCCCATACACAGGCTCCGTTGAGTGCCATTTGTTCTAGCACTGGAGCAACACCGACAGCACCAGGGTAGGCCATGCCTTTGTACGATTCATTCTCTTTTGCAAATTCATCTATCATTCCGTTCCATCCGCAATTATCGTAGCGGACTCCATAGTTCTTGGCCAAACCCGAAATAAACGGAGCCAAAGTGACAGATTCATTATTGAACCAGTTGGCTGAAGTAGTGTATTTGTAAAGGAAAAGCACAGCTTCCGGAGATTCTTTGCAAGCGTTAAGGAAATCAGCGTTTCTCTTCATCATGCCAATAGGATTCACTGGGTGCGACCATACATTTCCACAGAAGGAAATAGTAAGGAATCCTCCATATTTATGATGCATCGGTACTAGACGAGCGAAGAACTTTATTCTATCTGTATCCTTGCTCGAACTTGCGTCGTTGGGTTCACCAAATCCCCAAAACTGCTCTGCATAATTCCAACCTAGGAAGTTTTTGTAGTCCTTAAAGAACGACTCCATAATTGCAAACGACTCATCGGCATGGCTAGCATCATCTTGCAAATGTGTGTGACCACCGGAAGCAGGCTGACAAGTGAACCATAAGTTGTTTTTGCAGCATACAGACGCCCAAGAGCGATAAGTTTGAATAGCACTCTGCGGCATCTTATAGATTTTCAAATCCTTGTCATACTGGCATGAGAGAGAAAGATTCATACAAACGTAAGGCTTGATATCCTCTGGCACCAAGTCGATGATTTTCTGAGGATCAGCCTCATTCCACACGTCGACATGAATCATCCACATAGGATGACGATTGTCTATAGGTCGTCTAGTTTGTGCCAACGTCGTAATGCACAACATTAGCATCAATATTGATAAAAATTTTTTCATAGTTTGATAAGAGTAATATATGATTGCCACAAATAAATAAAAATTAAATGAAGTCGAATAAATGAAATGAAAAGAATATTGAACATATACTTTCAACATCTCTTAATGTTACGATTAACTATGATTATTCTATTTAAAACAAAAAGAGGTGCCTTCATCAGACACCTCTAATTTTGCATTTATGATTTTGCATTCAGCATTTTCTTACTCCCACTCAATTGTTCCTGGTGGCTTGTGAGTGACGTCGTACCACAATGAGCCTGCTCCTTCCGCTACGAATCTGCCCCATAGACCTTCAAGAAGCTTCTGGTCGATCTCAGCGAAGTTGGCTGTCATTGCCTCTGATGAGTTGACTGGTCGCATCACGATACATGGCTTGTCCTCCACTGTAAGCGGAACCAACACTACCGGCATCTGCCAGATCGACTCATATAGATCGTTCTCCTGCAAGAACTCTGTACAGATATTGTCAAACTTACGAAGCACATCGAAGTGGTTCTTTGTAGCGTACTGCTCAACCAACTTTGGATTCTCATCGCTTACACTGCCTACCTGCCAGATCACACGGTTGATCACCTTGAAACGGTTAACCAACTCAGTTGAGAATTTCTCACACTGCTTCCATGTTAAGTTCTTTGTTGTAAGCAAGAATGGCTGTGCGTATGTTCTACCGTCGCCCTGCACTCCTACACTCTTGATAGGAAGCACCTTACCGTCGATATTATTCTCTTTCAAATACTCTGCTAGACCTGGAACGTCTGCGTTAGTAGCAAACTCTCCCTTGCCGTCTGTGCAAAGCAAACGAACACCAAGACCTGGTCCTGGGAATGGGTGACGCCATACAAGGTTGTGAGGAATACCAAGTTCCTCTCCCAACATACGTACCTCATCCTTATATAGATCTGCCAACGGCTCAAGAAGCAAGCCCTGTGCCATCAAATCCATCACCTCCTTCACTCGGTTGTGGTGTGTCTTGATAAGGTCAGCGTTCTTTGTACCACCACTCTCGATTGTATCTGGGTAGATAGTTCCCTGAGCGATCATCCACTCTTTTGGATCAAGATTTAGCTTAGCCATCTCCTCGTCTTTCACAACCAAGAAAGTGGCACCGATAATCTTACGTTTCTGCTCTGGAGCTGTGATGCCCTCAAGTCTGCTCAAGAATGAGTCTGTAGCGTCGACAACACGAAGGTTGTTCATTCCCTCAGCCTTCAAGAAATCAATGATCTTAGCCGACTCGTCCATACGCATCATACCGTTGTCGATGTGAAGTCCCATCACACGGTCAGTGCCCAACACACGGTTCAAAAGCACAAATGCGACTGTACTGTCCACACCACCTGATACAAGCAAGAACACTTTTCTGTCGCCAACCTCTCTCTTGATCTTCTCCGAGATTAGAGGCATGTAGCTCTTCATGTTCCACTCACGCTTGCAGCCGCAGATATCGATGAAGTTGTCAAGGATCTGCATACCATACTTACTGTGAGTCACCTCTGGGTGGAACTGGATACCGTAGATCTTACGTGAGTCAAGGGCAACTGCTGCGATCTCGCAATCCTTTGTCGACGCGATGATCTTGTAACCCTCTGGCAATTTCTCAACTGCGTCACCGTGGCTCATCCACATTGGTGAAGACGCAGGGATATTCTTCAATAGCGGGTGCTGAGGCTCCTTCAAAAGAAGGTCAGCGATTCCATACTCCTTCACCTTACCTGGGCGAACTGATCCGCCAAGCTGTGAAGCCATCAACTGGTGTCCGTAGCAGATACCAAGTTTTGGCACTGGAATATTTAGAATTTCAGGATTGTAGTCGGGAGCATCCTCAGCGTAGACGCTTGATGGTCCACCACTATAGATGATACCTGTTGCTCCTGCAAACTCCTCGACTGAGGCAGTAGGAGGCAATATCTCTGTAAACACACCTAGACGGCGTACTCTGTTTGCTATCAAGTGGGCGTACTGACCACCGAAGTCCAGAACTATGATTTTATCCTGCATATAATGGAATTTAATAATTTCGTTTTATTTTTCGAAGTCCGACGGGTTATAACCTATCGGACGAGACTATCCGTTTTTCGTTTTCGTCTTCGTTTTCGTTATTTCAACAGCTTGTCGAAAAGGCTCCAGTCGACGTTTCTTGCATCCACTCTGTATTTAGCCTTCTCATAGAAAGGAGTTCTCTTTCCAAGCGACTCTCTGATATACTCAAGCATCTCCTCGTCGCTCTTATCCTTAAGAAGCGGACGCTCGTTTTTGGCTGTGCGGAGATACTCGAAAAGCACCTCTGGTGTAGCCTCAAGATAGACAGTGTCGCCAGCGGCATTCATGATCTCCATATTGTCGAAGAAACAAGGTGTGCCACCACCGGCGGAAATCACGACGTCTTCAAACTCAGACACCTCTTTAAGCATATTGCGCTCAATCTGACGGAATCCCTCCTCTCCCTTCTCCTTGAAGATCTGAGATACAGTTTTGAATTGACGCTGCTCAATATACACGTCCAAATCCTTAAAATCCAAGTTATACTTCTCGGCCAACATCTTGCCGTAGGTAGTCTTTCCGCTACCCATATAACCCACCAAGAATATACGCTTCATTATCAAATTATAATTAGACGGTACAAAATTACACTTTTTTTGGATATTATCACATACGTTGACGATGACGTTAACGCTGAGGAAACAAAAAAGGCTATACTTGTAGCGACGTCTAAACATATATTATCTGTAGAAAAGTGTAAAATTCAAGGACAACAAGTGCAGAAAAGTGTAAAATCAAAAAAAAACCGTCTGCAACTTTCGCTGCAGACGGTAAAAAATTAGGTTATAAAATACCCGGCCAATAACAAACTAATCTTTTATCACAATCTTATACCTTCCATTCATATGAGTACCATCCAATTTTAACATATAAATGCCGGATTCAATACCAGTCAAATCAACTGTTTCGTGATTGTATCCTGGAGCAATCTCCATTGTTGCGACGCGGATTGTTCTTCCCATTGCGTCGACTACAGAAACCTTCACGATATCGTTATTTTCTGACTCGCACGATATATTCAAGAAATCACGTGCTGGGATTGGACTCAAAACCACGTTTTCTGATGAAGCCGAGATTGTCTTAGACGCTGTCTCTGGGCCTTTCTCTACTCCCATCAAATAATAGCAAGCATTTCGTATTACAGAAAGAGCATCTTCGGTAAGATTTGCGTATGAACTACTATTCAAACCGATCTGTATGAATCTATCAGTCAATGTCACACCTCCAATTGTCGCGCCTTCAGCAATCTCAAAGATACAGATCTGAGATTCCTCTCCTTTGACTGATGCGATATCAGTGATTAGGCCAGACTTGTCTGTGAACGACGCTGGATTCATGAATGTCAACGCTTTATCCTTGACCTCAGACACCATCTGAATCTCTCCTGTTGTGAATGTGATATCGCTGAACATCTGGTGGTTGCGATACTCGCTCTCTACGTAGATTGATGCCTCAGTAGTGTTGTCGCCAAAGTCTTTTGTTGCCCAACCCCACGCACCAGCTGCAGTCTTGTAAGCGTGAACCTTCATGTTCAACACTGGCTTGTTGATGCCTTCCAACTCTGCGATGATAGGTGCAGTCGACGGTGTCTCCTCGCTAATCAACACCATATCGAAGTCCTCAAGATTGACATCTGAGTTGGCTGACGAGATCTCCCAAACGAATAGGTCGTTCTGAGCCTTCAACATCGGCTGGATAGGATCATCAGCGTAAGTAGCGCCATTAGGATCTGTGATATAGGCGATTCTCTTCTTGTCGGCAGGGAACGACGACGGAAGTGGCGACTCAAGTGCACTACCACCATCAAACATGGCTGTAAGAGTAGTGTTCTTAGCTACCATTGTGAAGCGGTAGATATTTGTCTTTGCCACATCCTTGCCGTCTCTATTCCATGAAAGGAACTTGTTTCCAGTAGAAGGCAAAACCTTAACTGAAACTGGGCATCCTTCTGGGAATGTGTTAGATTGAGTTATAGTGCCAATTTTGTCCTTGTTTGCCTTAACAGTCACCTTATACAATGGCTTCAAATAGCTCTGTAGTGAGCAGATGTATGGATCTTCAATCTCACGAAGTCCCTCTGTGATAAATCTACACATTGCCATTGCTCCCATCTCCTGGAAATGAGTACCGTCGCTGCTACCGCTTGGATAGTTGCTATACTCGCCTGCAGGGTAGAAATTGTAGAAGTAACGTGACAAGTAATCTGAATCAAACTGCTTGAAGTAGTTGTACGACTTCATGTTCAAATCAACGAACGCACATTTTCTGTTCTTTGCAACAGTCTCCATCGCACCTCTATAGTCAGCTCCACTCTCTGTGAAGACGTTTCTCATAGCACCGTTCTTCCAAGCGTTAAGCACCATTGGTGATACAAGCACTGGAATAGCTCCCTTACCTCTTGCCTCAACAACGAATGAGTCAATGTAAAGTTTATACTTGTCGACTGGAGTGTAACGCTCTGGCTTTGTGTCACGGTCGTTGTGTCCGAACTGGATGAATACGAAATCACCAGGTTTCAATGCGTTCAACACAGTCTTCCATCTACCCTGCTCACGGAAGCTTCTTGAGCTACGTCCGCCGATAGCATGGTTGACGATCTGGATATTAGAATTGAAGAAATACTTCAACACCTGGCCCCAACCTGTCATTGGGAACTGGTTATCCTTGTAGTCGCAAACAGTAGAGTCGCCAATCAAATAGATCTTACGTACAACACCATCCTTACCAATTGAGACGCAAACGTCAAGACGCTTTAGAAGTTTACCACTTGCATCAAACAACTCAACTGAGTATGTTCCGTTGTTGCTGACTGCAATCTCCTGAGTTGTTCCGTTAGTGATCTTGGCATTGTTGAAATACCATACGTACTTGTTAGCCTTTGGAGCTACCAACACCTTCTTTGTGTTGTCGATTGTGATCTCTGCATTTTCGTCGAAATCATCTTTCTCAACAATGTTCGACTGATAAACAGCCTTATAAGTAATATCGGCACTACCCATCTTGATTACCTTCAAAGATGTAGTGGCAATGCTCTTTCCTGTACCGTCTTCCCAACGAAGGAACTTAGCTCCGCTCTGAGGAATTGTCTTTAGAGTGACGTTGATTCCAGCAGGGAAAGATGCTGATCTTGAGATTGTCTTAGCCTTAGAAGCATCGTTGATCTTGAAAGTCACATTGTAACGTGGAAGGATTCCTGGAATCAACTTCTTTAGATTAGCGTCTGTGCTCTTCTCGATTGTCTCAATCACACATCTTGCGTTGTCGATAGCACCAGTTTCCTGATAGTGTACCTGGTCTGTATTGCCCTTTGGATAGTTGGAATACTCACCAGCCTCAAGATGCATTGTAATGTGTCTTTCTGAATAAAGCTGACCCTGCTTAACGAATAGATCGTAGCAGAACTTATCCAAGTCGACCAAAGGAAGTTTTAGCGATGTTGCCAAATCACGCATCAACTGTGGATGCTCATGGTATGAATCGTATGGCTTACCATTCTGCCATGCAGCACGACGAACCGTTGACACCAATACAGGGAAAGCACCCTTTGCCTTACAGTCGTTCACATACTTCTTGATGTAAGCGTTGAAAGTATCTTTTGGAGCGTAACGGTAAGCCTGAGTAGCACGGTCGTTGATTCCGAACTGGATGAAGACGAAATCACCTGCCTTTAGCTGCTTTCTAATGTCGGCCCACTTCTCATTGTAGAAGCTCTTTGAACTTGTGCCTCCGACTGCTTTATTGTAGCATACCACCTTCGATTTGTCGAAGAAGAAAGGCAACATCTGTCCCCATCCTTTACGTGGTGCATAACCATCATTGTAGTCCTGAACAGTAGAGTCTCCAATAGTGAACACTCTAATCTGAGCATTAATAAAAGCAGGGATGCTCAATATGAGCATCAACACTGCTATCAATCGCTTTATGTTTAGAAAAAACTTATTCATAATCCTCTTCCTTTTGTGTTAGACGAATCAATTTTCTTATTTCCCCTTTGGGGGAGCACCATTCCTAAGTGGCTATGGGGTTTATGGGATGTAGGAATGGTGCTTTTATCAAAGGATTTTTTAGGTATTAGTTTCTTACTATGAATTTAGATACATGATTGATCTTCTTACCCTGAATCTTTAGCATGTAAACACCTGAGTGGATACCGCTCAATGAAGTCTGGTAGCTGTTGCTTCCTGAGAATGTCTCAATCATATCGCTGCTGATCATCTTTCCTGTGACACTGATTACAGAGATGTTAACCACGTCGTAATCCTCACCCTCGAAAGTAACTGTCAAATTATCAGATGTTGCGAAGACGTTCACATTCAAACCGATTGTAGTAGAAGTGATGATTTCAGAATCAGTCTCAGTACCATTGTTCATACCAAGTAGGTAGTAGCAAGCGTTGCGTACGATTGAAAGACCATCGTTTGTTAGATTAGCGTTAGAGCTTGAGTTCAAACCGATCTGGATAAACTTCTTAGTAATCTTTGTTCCTGCGATTGACGAACCTTCTGGAATCTCAAAGATACATACCTGCTCCTCACCCTTAACTGATGCGATAGTGTTAATCTCACCGATTGCATCTGTGAACGACGCTGGATTCATGTAAGTCAAACCTTTTGTTTCAACTGCTGAAACCATCTGAATCTCATTGCCCTTAGAGAAATCGATACCCTTGAACATTGGGTGAGTCTGATCTGCTGTCTCAACAACCAAGTTTGTAGCCTCTGCATTGTCTCCGAAACCGTTGGCTGCCCAGCCCCATGCTCCGTCTGCTACCTTGTAGCCCTGAACCTTCATACTCAACATTGGAGTGGCGATGCCTTCAAGTTTTGCCATGATAGCCGCTGTAGATGGAGTCTCCTCACCGATCACGATCAAATCGAAGCCTGACAAATTAGCGTCTGCAGCGTCTGCCTGAATCTCGCGAACATAAAGGTCATCGCAACCCTTCAACATTGGTATTATTTTGTTGTTTTTGTAATTAGAGTTTGCATTATCTGTAATATAAGCTACACGTTTCTTGTCACCAGTGTTCACAACGTTAATGTTGATCTCTACCTTAACAACCTCACTGCCACCGACACTGTTGATTGTGATCTTACCAGCTTTAGCAGGAGTACCAGAGATTGTCAATGTTCCGTTAGCCTCTTTAGCTGTAACACCGTCGATCAATGCATCATACTTGAATCCAGTCGCTGTTCCGCCTACTGTTAGCACTACTGGAGCCATTGCCTCACCATCGAAAAGTTCCTGAGTTAGAGAACCTGTAGAAGTCATCTCTGCAGCCTCTGGAGCTGGAGGAGTGACAGTACCCTTCTTGTTTAGATAGATATCTGGCTGCTTGATCTTATCAACGCCATCTCCGATATAGAAACCAAGGTGAGGTGGCTGGTTGTAAGCAGAGTTCTGCCATGCGATACCACAACGGTAAACAGCATCGTGCATTAGAGTGAACAAACGGTATTTAGATTCGATTGTAGTAGTGTAGACGTAGATCTCATCAGCACCGTTATGAGTGATAACCTCCTCACGCCAGTCTCCGAATAGATCGGCAGAAAGACATGGAGTAGCCTTTGTTCCGTTACAAGAATTACCCTTCAAAGTGATCAATCTTGTTGTTCCGTTTCCGTTCCACTTGTCAAGCTTTGTTCCGTCAAGTAGCTCATCCTGAAGATCACCGTCCCAATAGATACGGAAGTTCTGCGATGGCTTCTTATTGCTGATCACCTTACCTTTGCAGTCGAACACATCTGAGTTGTAAGCGCTCCAGCACTCAAAACCTCTGTGTTTAGCATCGATATCGGCAGCCATACAACGACCATTATCTGTACCAGTAGCCTTACCGAAGATTACCTTACCTGTACGAAGGTTTCTCATCTCGTATCCGTACTTGCTACCCTTCTCCTCGTGGCAGAACCAACCTTCCAAATCCTCTGTGTCTGGATCCATCTGGCTCACGTGCATTGCGTCACCGTGTCCGAAACCAGTTCTGTAGTAAAGTTTACCATCGTGGTCGATACAAGCAGAACCAAGGATGATCTCATCTTTTCCGTCGCCATCCACGTCAGCTACACTTACATTATGGTTTCCATCACCGTAAGCACCCTGTCCTTTAGTTGTTGAGTGGTGCTCCCAACGCTGAACCAACTTGCCGTTTTTCAAATCATAGGCTACGACATGAGCCTGTGTATAGTAACCACGACACATAACTACGCTTGGGTGTACACCGTCAAGATAAGCTGTACAAGCGTTAAATCTGTCGACACGGTTACCGTATGTGTCTCCCCATCCACCTACGTTACCACGTACTGGATTATATGCAATAGTGTTCATTTCTGCTCCCGTTGCGCCCTCGAAAACTGTCAAATACTCAGGACCAGTTAAGATGTAACCGTTACCGTTTCTGTAGTCAGCATTAGGATTATCATTACCCATGATGACATTCTTTCCCTTACCGTCCTTTGTTCCTGGTGCTGTCTTGCAGACTAGCTCTGCCTTACCGTCGCCATCATAGTCGAACACCTGGAACTGAGTGTAGTGAGCTCCCGCTCTGATATTCTTACCAAGATCGATTCTCCAAAGGAAAGTACCGTTTAGTTTGTAACAGTCGATGTATACGTTACCAGTAGTACCCGACTGAGAGTTATCCTTTGCGTTTGTTGGATTCCACTTTAGGAACAACTCGTATTCACCGTCGCCATCAACGTCACCACAACTCATATCGTTAGGCTCGTAAGAAGAACCTGGACGCTTTAGCTTGATTGTCTTGAACTGCTGACCCCAAGGAGTCACTGCGTCAGATGCGTCGATCTCTTTGTTGTTGACAACTGCCTTGACAACATACTTTGACGACTCGTTTCCTCCAGCGTCAACGTAATTTGTCTTAGTAGTAATAGGAGTTGAATTCAACTTTGTACCATTACGATAAATATTGAATGCTGTGCTCTGAGCATCGTTACCCAAGAATCTCCAGCTTACAAAAACTCCGTTGCCTGTCTTTACGGCAACCACACCTCTATTAAGATACTCCATCTGCTTTGTTGCTGCAGATGCATCCATCTGTGCTGCTACGGCAGCCAATGGAAGAAGTAATTTAGTGAATAAATGCTTCATGATATAGACGTTAGATTGTTATTAGCCTAGTTGTTAATTGTGTTTTGTGTTTTTTGTGTTTCGTTTTTCCTTTTCCTTTTGTTGTTGTTTTGTTTTTGTTTCGCAACCGGTTGTGTTCCGATCACATTGCAAAGATAGGTCAAAGGTCAATGGTGGAAATTTAAAATCACTCCAAAGAATAGGAAAATCACTCCACGAGTTCAACTAGGAAAAAATGCGATGAAATGGGATTTTTTCAGTTTAGGCAGGTTAAAAATGATGTTGTTTTTTATTTACTAAATCCTTTTTGAAACGTTTATCCATAATAGTGGTATTTATCTCCATGAATAAATACCACCTAATATCACCAAGTTTTTTATTTTGTTGGGCTTGTACCAAAGAAATCTTTATATTTTCTGCTGAAATACGATGGATCATTGAAGCCGACCTCGTATGCAATTTCACTTACCGACATCTTTCCTTCAGCAAGCAATGTCTGTGCTTTATGCAGACGGTACTCTGACAGAATCTCAATAGGAGACTTGTCTATCAACGATTTCAAACGACGCGTCAATGTGGATTTGCTGAAACCAAGATCTTTGGCAATATCATTGAATGAATAGTCAGCGTTTCCATAATTCTTCTTGATACAGTCGAGAAGTTGCTGAATCAATGGGTTAATCTCACTTTTTTCGTTTTCGTTATCGTTTTCGTCATTAAGCGAACCAGCCAATATCTTAATCTGACGATGCTGCTGCATACGTAGGAAATTATAAGTCTTGAGCAGCAACTCTCCCTCATTGAATGGTTTGACTATATAATCTACGGCTCCAGCTGAGAGTCCTGCAATTCGCGTCGACATATCTCGGACAGCAGATAGGAACAAAACTGGAACATTCGACGTGTTGGCTCTTTGAGCAAGATCTCTACACATATCGATTCCATTCATATTTGGCATCTCGACGTCGCTGATGATCAAATCCGGAATGACTTTTCCCGCCACATCTATTCCCTCGACTCCATTCGATGCCGTCTCCACAGTGACATAATCACTCAGCATGGCTTTGATATTGTCAAGAAGAAGTGGATCGTCGTCGACTGCAAGCACCGTCTTGCCCTCAAAGAACGATTTATCAATGCCTTCAAGCACATCTGGCTTAGATTCAACGACTTCCTCCTCGATCTTATCAGATTCTGTAGAGATCTCCATACCAGTATTCATCGACACAGTGATCTGCGTACCGACATTCGTCTCACTGGCGAAATCAATCGTCGCTCCCATCTTATTTACGAAATCGGTAACAATCTTCAATCCCATTCCGTAACCTTTCTCGTTCTCCGTACCCTGACGTGAGACGATATTCTCACTATTTCTGATTTTCTCCAAAAACTCAGGAGTCATACCAATTCCTTCGTCGGCCACAGTCAAAACCGTCTTATCGTTGACTTCAACGGCTCCGACCTTTATTTTCTTGCCTCTGCCAGTAAATTTAATGGCATTTGATATTAGGTTTCTGACTACGACAGCCAACATCTTCTCGTCCGCCAAGACATTATGATTTAGATTGTCTACGGAAGATTCCAATGTGATTTGCTTCTCATCGCACAACGGTTGCAAGAAAGTAACGATATCCGCAACAAGTTTTGTGAGGTTGACGTTGCTGATCTCACACTTCATCTTCTGCTCAGAATTTGATGCCCACTGAAGCAGTTTCACCATCTCCTGCTGAATCTTCTCAGCCTCTGAAGTGGCGTCAGAAAGAAGTCGACGCGAGACATCCTCACTTTGGCTGTTCGACATCACTCGGCGAAGAGTGGTAACGATAGCAAACATCGGATTCTTAAGGTCGTGAGCAACCACCGAAACCAACTGATCCTTGAGTTTCAATGTGTTAAGCAACGATTCATTCTTCTCCTCGATTGCTTTCTTCTGATTAACCAAAACCTCGTTGGCATTTCTAAGATCAACAGTTTTCTCGTCGACAGCCTTCTGAAGTTCCTCTTTCTTACGTTTCAAGGCAGCGACACGTCTGTTGGAGATAAAGAATCCAAGAGCGATAAAGAGAGCGATACACAATAAGATGAATTGTGTGGATTTCCACCAAGGAGGCAACACCTTCAATGGCAATGAGATAGCCTGATATAACTTACCGTTTGGAGAGAACACACCCACCTCGATATCGAAATCACCATCAGGCAAGACGTCGATAGTGATATCTCTTGACGACGATACCCTATTCCAGATTGTATCTACCGGCATCACACGATAGCGTAGATCGTAAGTGTTAGGCTCAGCATAGTTGACAACGTCGAGAGTCAACAGCAAATGAGTCTGGCCATAATCCAACACAATCTTTTTGTTTGGATCAAGGTCGGCTTTCTCCCCGTTGATATATAATTCAGAGAAAGACAGATGCTCAGTGGCGTCTTTAGATACATATTTAGGGTTGACGCATACAAAACCATGTTTGCAACCAAACATTAATTTGCCATCATCCGACATACACGACGCTTTTCTCACGAAGTAGTCTCCAGACAGACCTTCGGCAGAGAATATCGTTTCGTAACTTTTATTTTTGTAGTCGATGGCCATAATACCCTTGGTACTTGTCACCCACAACTTGCCATCATCAGTCTTCTGAATAGCGAAATATTCTCCAGATGGCAGAAAATCAAGAGTTTCATAATGGGAATCGTCGGCAGAAAATCTAAACACACCCCTATTTGCCACCACGAAATATCCTCCGTCATTATCCTCACAACCTTGCAAGAAAAGCAGTGGATTTTGTGAATTAGCCTGGGCAATGTCAGGATAAACCGGCTTAAATTCACCATCACGATTACTCCAAACAGTACGAGATGATAGAATCCTGATTGTACCGTCGGACAACTGGAAAGCCTGCTCCATCCACAAATCCTGAGAATCATGAAGGAGTTTAGGATTTAGGAAAATGTTTGATAAAACATTGTTATTCAACTCATAGACTCCATATCCTCCCGTCGACAACAAATATGTACCGTCTTTCTTCTTTAGAATATTCTTGACAGTATTCGTTTGCATCAACTGTGATGAAAACGGAGAACGCAATTTGTTAAAATTAATTGGCTGAATTTTCTCATCCTCCAAAGAAAGGCATACTGGATCGCCACCCCAGAACGACAACATATATCCCTTCTGATACTTCTCGATTGAAAGCACATTGTTGGATGGCAAACCATTTGCAGTAGTCCAATGCTTCAATACATTGTTTGTGGAGTCGAGCAAAATCAGACCAGCTCCGTCTGTGGCAAGAAGCATACGTCCACCACCACAAGGGCATAAACTTGAGCCAACGGATTTAGGGATTCCCAATTCGATAGATGAGAAACTCTTGGCGTCCGACATACTGTTGATACACCAAACACCATTATCGTTAGTTGAAATCCACGCCCTCTTTTTGCTGTCGACGTAGATAGCACTCACCTTCGACATTGTAGCGTCGGCTTTATTTATCGGAACAATCCTGTCAAATGTGAATTTGCCATCAGAATATGTTGTCTGCCAAAGGCCCTCACCAGAAGTACCAAGCAAAATAGTATTATCCGATGATTTACAAATAGATGACACCGAACGGAAAGGCGTTGGGATTTTTTCTATACTTGGAATATCTCCATTCAAGTCTGCCATCCACAACGAACCGACGTTGGAGCATAAAAGAAGGTGGTTAGGATCAATTTGTAGGATATTATTGATCAACTCATTAATTCTCGGACGGAAATCAAACTGTATATTTCCTTCTATATCAGTCACATAAACACCACCATAACCACCTATCCAATATCTGCCCTTGAAATCCTTAAAGATCTCAAGCACCTTTTTGTCCTTGATTTTAGTACAGATTGGGCGGAACGTATTGGCATCTTTATCGTATGAAAAGACACCCATACCAATGGACGTAAGCAGACACTCTCCGTCAGGTTGGATAGAGCAACCAGTGATATCAGAGTTGTGGGCTTCATCGGCCGCAAAACCTGAAATATCGTGGAAATTGTGATTTTTATAGTCGTAGGAGTAGATCGTGAAATTTGATCCACCGAAAGTGATATCACCATTTGGCAATTTGAAAGCGTGGTAGGTATCGTTACGCTTCATATCAGGGAAACTCGACTGCTCATAGTTTCGGAAACTACGACCATCGAAACGACTGATTCCATAATGAGTGGCAAGCCAAATAAAACCATGCTGATCCTCCACTATGTCGTGGACATTGTTGCTGGCAAGTCCCTCCTTAGTCGTATAATGAAAAAAATAACTTTGGATTTCTCCGTGTACGGCTCCAAAGTTGAGCAAGCACAACAAAAGAGCCAATATATTATATCTATATTGTAACAATCTACTCATAGGCACTATGTATCAACGAAATACAAACGGAGTACAAAATTAGGAGAAATTTTTACATTTCCTAATTTTGCATTCATCATTCCAAAATATACGTTGATTAGAACGGATATCCAACGGCGAAATGGAAAGTCACATCTCTGCCAAATTCTGGCGACGCAATATTCCAACGTCTTTCCGAAGGATCATAAGTCTTCATGCCGACATCCACTCTGACAAGGATGAAAGAGAAATCCAGTCTGACACCAGCACCAATGCTGGCAGCCAAATCTTTAGGCAATTCACTCAATACGATTTTACCGTCGAGCTGGTTATCATAATCACGAATTGTCCAGATATTACCCACGTCGGCAAAGACAGCGTACTCAAACATTCCCTCTGTATGAATTCTCAACTCAGCCTGCGCAAGCAGTTTGATATCTCCCGTCTGGTTGAAAAAGTCGGCAGAACCATTACTCTTATATCTTCCCGGACCAAGTTCACGTGTGCTCCATCCACGCACCGAGTTAGGGCCACCAGCAAAGTAACGTCGCTCATATGGGATCTGCTTTGAATTTCCGTATGGCGACGCGATTCCTGCGCCAACGTGTAGCGCCAACTCAGGATGGATTCCCAAGCGGAATGTGCGGCTGTAGTCGATATCAAAACGAGCGTACTGGCTGAACGGCACACCCACAATTTCATAATATTTACGCACTGTGCCAATCGAGTCTGTCACCTCCTCTTTCACCGGTGAGTGGAAAAGTCGAACAAGACCAGAAGGAAGAGTACCAGACATATCTATCATGAAACTGAAATTGGTGCTCGACTTAGATGTTTTTTTTGCCTTCATCAAAGACGACGCAGTAGTCGATGAACTTGAGTAGGTGAAAGTATAACTTGAACGAGTAATCAGCTGATTAGTGTAGTTCTGTTTCAGCAACGCATTTTTTGAAATATCAAGATAATCACTCTTGAATTTAGGATACACCCAAGGAACGATAGTGTAGGTGATATTGTAAAGATCGAGAGTGTGGTTAAAACGATTGCGTCGAGTGGTCCACATATACTGCCAATCGAAAGTCAAGTATCGCTTCTTAAACTCAGGACGGTTTTGCCAAACAAAACCAGTGGAGAAGATAGTTTTACCTCTCTTTGCAGCGTAAGTATCGTTGAATATTGGCGACAGGATTCTTGGGAAAGTAAGAGAACTGTTGATGCTGAACTCGAAAAAGTTTCTTGAGGTTTCCTCTTCCACATTTTCGCCACCGCCCGAATTCACATTAACCGTATCAGCAGAATACAACGAACTACGAACCATCTCATAACCTCCACCGAGACGGATTCTCCACACCTCACTACCTTTGAAAATATTCTTATCCTGATAAGTGACATAAGTTTCAACACCCAAGTCGCCAGCAGTATTTGTATTGTCGATACCCCACTGGATATAATATGGTTTGGATGGGACAAGAGAAATATTTGCGATAAGTGAGCCAGGCACCGTATCTGGAGAATAAACCACATTAGCAGTCTGGACAGCCGACAAACCAGAAAGAGCCGAGAAAGTACGGTCGTGAAGCATCTCACTGAAAAATCTACCTTGTCGCACATAGGTATTGTTGTAGATAGTGTGAGGGCGCAAGAATCGTCTTCCTTTAGGAGAGACAATAGTCAGACGTCTATACAGTGCAGTGTCATATCCCTGCGTCACGCCACGATTGTCGCCCACCATCACATTCACTCTTGATGTACGGTATCGAGTTAACGGATGCCCCACCCTGGAAGTATCAATGTGAAGATTCAATTTCAAATCCACCTCATGAGAACCAAGAGTCGAGTCGACGGAATAGTATAGATTCTCCTTTGTGAAATTATAATAACCCTGGTTGCGCACAAACGACACAATCTCTCCGACGCGGGAATCGATGTTTTCAGCATTATATTTAAGACCAGGTTTAACCTTCTCACTTGAAAGGAAATTCTTCGACCTCATGATATCGTCAATCAAACCGTCGTCAATTTTTTCATCGACATTACGAATCTTATATGGTTCACCAGCCTTGATATCGTAAACCACACTCGCCTTCTTTCCAGTCTTTGTCACTTCATAATCGACGTCGGCATTAAAATAACCCATATTGAAGAGCTGCGACTTAATCTCCTTTGCTGAAAGTTGAGCACTCTCCTCAGAATAGATAACAGGAGCCTCTCCAAATCTGCGAATAACTTTATTAATCCATTTCGACGTGTCTCTACCAGACAACGAATAGAAACGTAATGAAGTTTTGTTGAAGAAAGTACCTGGAGCATTTGGATGTTGAATCACATAATCATACAAATCCGTGGCATCAACCTGTGGATCATCACACGTCACATTGATATCATTAAGCAAAAAATCCCCGTCGGCCACATATTTTGTAGTCGAGCAAGACGCCATTAGAAACAAAGCGGCAAAGATAAATATGAAATAAAAAAGCCTTTTCATGTATCTTGACATGTGATTTCAAGGCAAATTTAGCGAAAAATGAATGATTTGAAGATTTTTTTGCAATTTTTTACCCGAAATGTTTGGAGTTAATTAAAAAAGCATTACCTTTGCATCGTTTTTAAGAAACGACACAACGAAAGACTTAAAAATGGATCGGTAGCTCAGTTGGTAGAGCAACAGACTCTTAATCTGTGGGTCGTGGGTTCGACCCCCACCCGGTTCACTAAACGAGACGAAAGTCTTGGAGAGATGTCAGAGTGGTCGAATGAGCCGGTCTTGAAAACCGGTGTACTCGTAAGGGTACCGGGGGTTCGAATCCCTCTCTCTCCGCTAAGTTTGCTAAACAAACGTAGCATACATAAAAAAATTGGTGTGGTAGTTCAGCTGGTTAGAATACATGCCTGTCACGCATGGGGTCGCGGGTTCGAGTCCCGTCCATACCGCCAAATTGATTAACCTTTTTTATAAATTTCAAAACTAGCGAGTTTGAATTTGTCGGGAGGGATAATCATAATTGAGAAAAAAAGCATTAAAATTTTTATTTTAATGATATTATGCAAAAGAGTTATTTCATTGTGAAATGAGATAATTCTACTTTATCGTTTATTGCTCTATGTTTCAAAAGCGATGCAAAATTACATACTTTAATTTGAAAAACAAGCATGTGATCCAAATTTTTCGCTTTGATATAAAAAAGTTTAATGTTATATTATGCAATCCGAGAATAAAACTTCCCAAGTTTTGTGGAAAAATAAAAAACAACTTCCCAAATTTTACGGAATTTTAGTGTTGCAATTATTTGAGCATTAGACAAATGTGAGCGGACTCTCTTATAGTTCTATGTTGTAACTTTATTGTCAAAAAAGATACTCAATTGACTATAAAGAGGAAACAAAATTTGCAAAAGACGATAATTATCACTACTTTTGCATCATGAAACAGAAAAACCCTTTTATTAAAGGTTAAATTGTAATATAGAAAAATTCACATTTCTGGAAAGCTGGGAAGCGTGAAGGAAGTCAAAGGAAAGAGAATATGGAAACATTTTCTCTTTTTTTTGTTGCAAATCCGAATTATCTCTTTACTTTTGCACTTGAATTTTTCTATAAACGATATGAAAACAATAAACAAAAAGGAGGTTTTAGTTTCTCTGTTGCCAGACTTGACCTACCACACAAACAAGGCGACAGGACGCAAAATAAGCAAAACAAGCATTGTTCCCAATGATGCTAATTATCCAAACTTCAGTAATTTAAGTCCGATAAAGGTCTATGACGAATTAGAGAAACTCCGTTCAAAAGAGAATGCCGAGGACTCAGGACTTATGGATATTGCCGACATCATTACAGATGATAGAAAATTTGTCCGTTTACATCAGACTCCAGAGACAAAAAAACTATTTGCTGACTTCATGACCATCAGATCAGCTCATTTGTTTGCTTATCTTCTTGACCACATACAAATAGATAAGAAGAAAAATGTGAATGTCGTTACTTTTGATAAGGATATACTATGGAAAAAGTATTTTTTTAATTGCGACAGCACATATAACTATGCCATTAACGATTTGATTTTTGGAGGTTTAATTTCGAGACCTAAAGGGAAACGTCAAGCGATGACATATTATATAAACCCTAACATTTTAAGTTGTGGAAATGTTACTCCAGAGTCTTATTCTGGCGAAGCAAACAAAAAAGTTAAGGTTTTGACAAAAAAGGAGTTAGACAAGAAAAAGATAGATTCAAGCATCCTTGATGTTCTTGCACCTCAGTCAAGTAAAGAAAAAAATGGTAATACAAAAATAGGTGCTTATGTTGAGAAAGACGATAGTCGTTCCAATGTCCCCTTTTTCAAGCTTTTTCGCAATAAATTTTCTAAATCTCTTCTCAACATAAAGAAAAAGTCCTCTTTTAAGGTTATTGCCTGTATTACAGAACAATTCCTTCCAGAGGACGAAGACAATGCAAGAATGATGCGAGAAATGATCTCAACATCATTAAACAACAAAAAATCAAACTGTTACACATTAATAGCTGATATTCTAAATTCGGGATTAATATACCGTGATTCAGAAACAAAGCTCTTTAAGTTCAATCCTAATGTATGGTTTAATGGCAATGTCGTAAAGCTATTTGACAAGCGATTCAAAAACCGTCGTGCAATTAGACGAGACGATTTCTTGAGAATCCAAAAGCGGAGACTAGTCGACCATTTGGCAGATGTAGTATAGCCAAAATCATTTATTTTTCACCTTTATTGTCATCAGTGGAAGTCTTATTATTAGATTCCCACGCATTTAGTTTGTCCATTTGTTCTTGACGAGCAGAATCCATGACATCTATATATGGCTTAATACCTTTGTATGTAGTGTGACCAGTCCACTTCATTACCATTTCGTGTCTTATATCGAGGTGAAGACACAAACAAACGAATGTGCGTCTGGCGGTGTGTGAACTCAGAGACTCCCACAATCTTGTCCTTGTAACAACTTTTGCTGTCCCCGAATATTGAGTCTGTTCGATAACTCGCATAAATCTCAGTTTGCGAGCTATCCTTTTCAGTATTTTGTTATAAGTGATTGTATAATGAGGAATTTCAAAAACTAAATTGGATATCTTCTTCTTAAACTGTTTAATCAGAATCCCTTTTGAAACATTGTTGAGCTCAACATATGTCAGGTGGGATGTCTTTTGAGAAACAAATGCGATTCTGTTCTCTTTAAACTCCACCTCATCCCAGTTGAATTTAATAAGATCCGAAAATCTAAGACCTGTAAAACAAGCAAAAACAAAAGAATCTCTGACTTCTTCAGCCATTCTTCCCATACCCGATATGTTGCTTCTATAAAAAGTTTGAAGCTCTTCTACCGTTAGATATACAACTTTCTTCTGGATTGTTTGGAGTCGTGGCTCTTCAATCTTTCGAACCACACCTTCTGTTACATATCCTTTGTCTCCAAGCCAATAAAGGAATTTCTTGTAATAGATAAATCTTTTGTGAATTGTCGTGTTCTTAAGATTCTCAGATATAAGAAACTCATAGAATTCGTCGACACCTGAATGTGCAAGGTAGTCATAAGTCAAAACAAAATCTTTGTCTTGTCCATTTGTTACCAACCACGATTTGAATTTGATCAAGCTTTTTCGAGTTGTCTCAAATGTCTGAATAGAACTCTTTTTGAGTCCACCTCGTTTGACACTTATGTTCTGAAATGTTTCCCACAGTGCCATAACATCATCTTTCTTTCCGTTCATGATTTATGGTTTGTTTTTTGTTCTTTATAGTCAACAAAAATAGTGGCAGATAATTTCTCAATCATCTACCACTTCTTTGCATAATTTCATTAAAAATTTATTATGTCATTGCTTAACTTTGATCAAAATCTTATAATTGGCAGGTAATGTTATTTTTGTCTCTTTTATTTTGTTGCTGGTAGCTCCTTTGATTGTAGAAGCTGTTGTTCTGACAGCACCCACCAAGACACCACCAACATTACCACTTGCCATACCTGTTGTCATTTGATTGACACCAGCGCTGTTACTGATAGAATTGCTTGAAGACTCTTTGCTCACATCATTGATTAGATTGTCTGGTACATATAGACCTTCGAATCCATCCTTGTCGTATATTATGCCCTTGAAAGGGTAAACATTGTTGTTATAAGCGATATTTTCAATATGCACACCCATTCTATTATTTTGAAACCGGGCTTGACCATAGATAATAGTATTCCTAGGAATTGTTGTGCCATCAATCTCAATTTCATCAAGAATACGTAATTGCACCTGACTAGAAGTTGTTACATTCTTTTGCTCTCCATGAACAACGGCACGAATAGCTCCCTTTTCTCCCTTAGTTTGCTTTTCTTCCATTGGTTTGAAACCATTTGATTTTTTCGGTTTTTCCTGGTTTGTTGCAGTTGCGACAGGAGTGTTTTGTGCTATGTTTTTGTTATTTTCTCTGTGTACAAATGCGTCATATCCCATAGCCACCTCTTCTGGTGTCAGTTGTCGGACAAAACATAAATCATCATCAACCAGGACACCAGTGGAGAACATTTGTTTCTTGCTTTTATAGATGAATTGTTTGCGTTTCTCATCTATAATTCTTTTGTTCTTTTCTTCATTTGTTTCAGCTCGCTTACCTCCTGTTCTTTGCACGCTACGCACTGGAGTTGAAACTTTAACTGGCTCTGCTTTGGGTTCTTCAGATTCTTTTGCACTCTCTCCTATTTTTGCTTCTAACTGAGCTATTCTATCGTCTATTGAAGTTTCCGTCTGTTCAGGAACATCCGCTTCATTATTAAAGAAATCAAATGTGTTGAATTCCTTTTGTGCATCCTGAACTTCTTGTTTACGATGTTCAATAGCCAGGGCAGTTTCATAACTTGCAATTCTGCTATTGTCAGTCGTTTTGTCCGATTGATATTCAGGAATGGTTATCTCTGTATTTACTATCTCTTCAGTAGGATTTCCCCCATCAAGATAGTAAAACATACCACATACTGAAGCGAAGCCGATAACCGTGGCTATCTGCACAAATAATAGTTCATTCTTTGTTTTTTGTTCCATAGGCTTATCTTTTGCGAGGTTCTCCAATCTGTTCGTTAAGTTCCACTTTCCAGTTTTCAATCATCAGACCATGAGGATTGTTATCATATCTCTGCACATTTACAAGTGTTTGAGTTGTGATCAGACTAAAATATGTTATGGATGAAGTACGCATATAAGAAGTTTTTCCGTACATAATCGCTTTGTATGGATAGCAGTCGGTTTTGACTATAACAGAATCAACCCTTATGTCTCCTATTACGTTACTTCCTATTAAAGACTTATAAAACCCTTTCTCTTGTTGGTTTTTGTAGAATTCCAACACGCTATTATCTGCTAAATACAAGGCTTGGTTGATGTTATAATCTATCGCTTCCTGATTTGGAGTAAGCGTAAAGAAGAGTTCGTGAAATCGTTTGACATGGCTCTTAATTTCCGCTTCTCTATTCATCTGAACATCTTGCTGAAGTGCGAGGATAAGAGACTTTCCATTGTCAAGGACATATATCTTTTGTCTTTGTTCCTCAGCATACTGTAGACTCATAAAAATGGCGGAGCAACTGATTATTGCACACATGGCTATAGTGGCAAATGTGATACCTTTACTCAGCTTAAATGCCGATTCTATGTTAATTAGATTTTTGAATTCCATATTTCTTCCTTTTATAGTTATTTACCCATTTTTGCTTTTGCGTTATCAATAGCTTTCTCTGCAACCTTTGCAGAACCTTTACTGGCAATGTTTATAGAAGTTCCAAATGCCTTTCCCATCCAAGATACGGCAGTCATGGCAGTGCCTGTCATAAATTCTCCTCCTGCACTTGATATGATTGCAGATGCGATTGTAGGAATAGACAGATACATACAACCTATGACGATAGACAACACGATTCCTGTAAAACATTGAAATCCATCACCAGAGGACATCACATCATAAGTCCCTGAACTTTGTACTTTATTGTAGAAGTCAATTTGTTTGTCGAGAAAGGATTCTGTGCAACAATTTTGGACTAACTCCAAAACATAAGAAATAGGAATCCATAACGACGCATGGATATATCGCCCGAACCAGTGCTTAATGTTGTCGTGGAAATATGGAAACATGCTGAGTGCGAATGCAAACGGTGCGAATATTGTAAGTATTATCTTATATAACGACGATATCATTATGATCACCAATTTTGCCACACTCATAAATATATCCGCTATACATTCAAATAGATACCATATCTTGTTTGTTATAACTGTTCCAAAATCCAAGTTACCAGAGACACCATCCCACACTTCCGTGAAGGCATTAGATATTTTTGTCCCAAGGTTAGAAGGTTCGTCGCTTTCCGTACTTTGCTTTTCTTGAGTCACTGCTGTTTTTTTATCTTCTAACATTCTTCTTTTTGAAGATATTTTTTCTTGTTGTGCCTTATGTGATGTTTCAGTTAGGGCAATCAGAGGTTTTTCTATTATAAAGTCGACAGCAGGACAAACCAATCGGCACGACGCAATAAGAATAAAAATCCCAACAGGACGAGATAATTTCCATAAATCCAATTTTTCCTCACCTCCGCTAGCAAGCACCTTTGATAGAATAGAACCGATGTAAAAAACAGCACCTATTCCACAAACAACTTGACTTACAGTTATGAAATTGCCAAGATAATTATCAATTACCTTAGTCATTATGTCTTGAACTGAATCCTTAAAAGGAGTCGCTATATATTCATTAAGCGTACTTGATAAATTAAGTAGCATCATAGTTACCAGTTTATTTGTTTAGTTTGTTTTTGTGTTGTCTGTTTGTTGCTTTTTGCGTAAATCTCATATGTAGAAAAAGAGCTCTTTCTCATCATTGAAGATTCTTTTTCATATTCTATTTCTTTTACTTTTCTTACCACCCTATTTTGAGTCTCAATAGAGTTGTTGATTTGAGCATCATACTTAGTTATTTCATTGTAACGTTCATGTTCACTCATTTCGCTCTTCTCTGGATGTTCTATCAATTCTTTTATCTGTGTAACATCCTCAATTATATTGTCTACCAATTTAGTCGTATACAATAAAAGAGCTGTTTTTTCTTTAAGAGTAAGATAAGGTGAGGAACTTATAACTTCTGTACTATATCTTAGAGAAGAAACAGCATTTTGTGATGTCTGAATAAGATCCGTAAATCGTGATAACATTTTAATTCGGTTTGACACTTTGGTCACCTTGTTCTTTATGCTATCCATTCTTGAAACTTGTGAATTCATCTTGTCTGCCTGATCAAGAAGTTGCTCTAAGTTGTTGAGTGCATTCTCTGCATCAGCTGACATGGATGCGATACGTTGTCCGAAGGCAGATCCGTCAACAACAGTCACTGGTTGCCCATACATTTGTAAAGACAGCAACGCTCCTGCAATTAATGAAATGATTTTTCCCATTATATTTTCCTTTTATGTTTTACATATAATTCTATAGCTTGAGCCATAGAACAGTTCTTTTCTCTTTTTATATTGAACAAAGTCGCTTTCTCTGGTCGTTCAGTCGTGTATGCCATATACTCTTCATTGCTCACCTCGGTAGCGAAAACCTGACTTTTTTTCTTAACGGATACAAACACCTCCTTATATCTGTTTCTGTTGTTGAAGTCGAGTTTTTTATTGACCGATAAAAGAATAGCAATCTCTTCTTTGCTTAGACCTAACGCTTCTTGTATAGGTTGCATATTCTCTTTATAGCCAGAGAAATCAAGAAGTATTTTTGTGTCTGCTTGACTCACACATACATCCTGGACTATTTTGTTGCCGACAAGATCCTTGACTTCCTGAGTCACAACGGCAATCTCGCCAAAGAACTTACGCACTGTCTTGAAAAGATATTTGACAAATTCAGCCATATTCTCCTTAGACAATGCTTGCCATGCTTCCTCGATTAACATAAACTTTCGTATGTTGTTATTGTTCAGTTTACGCATCTTCTCAACAAATGTGTCCATGATAATAAGAGATACGATAGGAAAAAGGGTTTTGTTCTCTTTGATATTATCCAGTTCAAATACAATGAATCTATCTTCCAATAAGTTTAACTCTTTTTCACTGTTCAGAAGAAAGTCGTATTTTCCTCCTTTATAGTATGGCTGTAAATTGTGAAGTAAATTGCCTATATTAAATTCGGATTCGTTTACTTTATCTTTCTGAATAGATAAGTATTCACGAAATTCCTTATCTAGATATTCGTAATAAGAATTTAAATTTGGTTTGACAGTACCCAATAAAATATAGTCAATATAATTGTTTATTGACATCTTCAAAAATGTATATTCGGTTTGAGACGTCTTTTCATCACCTTTCCAGAGCAATGTTATCAGACTTACAAGAGTACCGATTTTTTCTTCTGAATATACATTATCAGACACAAAGAAGGGATTGAACTGGATAGGATCATCTTCTTTGTATGTAAAATATGTTCCATCTTTTCCGTTAGTTTCCTCTTTGATTAGGTTAGATAATCCTTGATATGAATCACCAACGTCGACTATTACGATATGTGTATTCATTTCGTAATACTGCATCAACATATTATTGATGAAGAAAGATTTTCCGCTACCAGACGGACCGACAATAATCTTATTTCTATTGCTTATCCATCCGTTCCTCATAGGCATGTCATCGAGATCCACCTTGATAGGTATTCCGAAAATTCGGTCGCATAGGTTAATATGGAAGTTGCTATTATCTACCCAATCTTTGTAATTTGAGTCTGTTATTACAAAATCACATCCGTTGTTGACGAACGTGATAAAAGTGTCGTCCATCGGGTAATAACTTTCAGCTCCTGCTATTCCACCCCAGAAAATTTGAGGTGCTATATCAGAAACCCTTACTTGTTTGCAATCAAGAGAGATAAATTCTCTTTCTAATTTCGTGTTCTTCTTCTCAAGATTCTTTGCGTTCCTATCCCATGTGATGATATTAAAAGCACATCTACAGATTCTTTCTTTGGTTTCTGCTTCGTGATCAATGAAATCGTCTGTTCTCTTTTTAGTGACTTCATTTACTTTACTTAAAGAAGCTGTTGACCCAAGAAGGTTGCTTTTTCTTGTCAAGTCCTTGATGACATCTATATTGTCTTCAAGAAAAAAATATTGATTGTAGATATGTTCGAATCCAAGCCTTTCCCCAAGTGGAGATACAAATGAATTGCAAACATAGTACGGAGGTGTGCTATAATTGACATTGTAGCTGTGTGTCGCAGTATGTAATGGCAATTGTTCACTTTCTGCTAAAGTATGAATAGAAACCAGCTTGTTTCCTATTATTAGGTCTCCATCTTCAGTATGAATATCATTTAATGTAATTAAGTCTTCCTGACCAAAAGACAAATTGGTATATAGATCAAGCAACCCGAACTTACAAGGTTGCTTTGTGCCAACCAAATCAGTAGTTGATAGTTTTCTGTATGTGACACAAATGTTCTTTTCCTCATCAGATAGCATTTTGAATCCAGCCATAGCAAGATCTACGGCTTTGAAAAAGGCAGTTTGCTCATTGGGATCACAGTTCTCTTGAGGAATTAGGGTTTTGCATAGAGGACTCCAGCGAGCTGTACTATTCTTTATTGCGTCCTTTGTGCTTTTGGTAAAGAAAAGGTAGCATTTATGTTTAAGATGATGTCGTCCATTGAAATGTCTGGCATAACCTCTTTGAAGGAAAGTTTCTTGTTTTCCCTCGTATTTGTATTCAGCATCGTAATAAATGTCTTGTTTATGTACTATGGTGTATGCAGGTAAATCTTTAATACAATTTACCCAGTCTGAATGCATCTTTTCATAATCCGAATCTCCTAATGTCCAAAGCTCAGGAAGATATATTTCATATCCTACTGTCAAATCTCCATTTTTGCTGATTAGAACACCATTTTCAATCTTATAAATCGGACATACATCGTCTATTTTTACTATTCTGCTCATTTTTTCTATCTTTATAGAAATCTTTTAGTAACTTTGCAAGTGGAATCGAATCCATAAGCAACGAAGGTGGGGTCGGATACTCTAACGAGAACGGCGCCTGTTGTAATGGATCGATTTTTTTATATTCAAGATTGTATTCTTCATCTTTTTTTTCTTACGCTTTTTGTATTTGACTCTTCTTGGTCTTCCTGCTGAGACTCCAGTTTATCTTTTATAGTCTCTATTTCGGAATCCAATCGTGTATCTACATTTGTCGTTATATGTGTACCTTTGTCATTTACTATCTTTTCTTGTGTTTCTCTATCCAAAAAATTATTCTGACGCAAATACTCTTTTAGAATGTTATTTCCTGGTTCTATGAGTAATTTTTCAGATTCTTTGCTTGCATCGAGAATATTTTTTTCTTCATCGTAGGATTTCTTAACATCAAGTAGTAACTTTGCCAATGAAATTGAGTTGGACGATATCAAGTGCGTTGTCTGGTTCTTCGCTAAATTTGAAGAGTTGGCTATGGGATGTCGCAATTCAATTTCTTTGCCTTTGTCGTAGGATTTTTCAACATTATGTAATAAATTTGCCAAAGAAATTGAATCGTATGCCATCGAGGGGTTTAATCGATACGTACATTGGGTTGTTGTACTCGGTTCGACATGATGGGGAACAGCCGATTCAATTTTTTCTTTTTTATCTACCTCCAAACATTCAATTTCGTAACTATATAAATTTTTTGTAACACAATCTTTTCTATCCAAGATATGTTTTAAAGACAATTTTATCCATAATACTTCTTTCTCATTACTTGATTTGATAGCTCCATAAGACCTAATAAATGCAAGATTTCCTGTAAAACCTTCCTTAGGACTTCTGATTTCAGTTGCTTCGTTTTTGTTATAGTTAGAGTGAATTTCTACAATTTTTGCTTTTTTTATTATATCAAGGAGTTTATACATTACAGAATAATGTGTATTATAATCAACACTCTTATTGCTTGCTGATTTATCTAGAAATTTGTTAATGGCTTTTATTGGTATATAAACATTTCCTAATTGAGGAATATCAAAAATTGTCGTGTTGAGATTCAACTGTTTTGCTATAATGCTAAGTTCTTTTTTTACAACACTTTCATTTCTGTTAAAATTAAATTGCTTTTTTTCAAATTCGATGATTTTTACATTTTGTATGTTCAAATAAGGCATAACAAAACCATTCAATTTCGAAAGACAATCTGATATGGATTTGTTTATTAGTATATTCACAGATTCGTGTTTATTCCCCCAAAATAAATTTGAATCAATATTTAATTCAACAAGAACTGATTGGCTTTCAAGTGTGTCTCTTGAATAATTGGATAAGATGAATTCAACAGCTTCTACCTTATCTGCGGTTTCCAACAGTAAAATTGGATTATTGTCTTTGTATTCAAAAACACGGTATATTTCATCCTTTTCTTCTTCCATCTTATTTGCTGATTATAATATCCTGAAATGCAGACTTGTAATGAACCCCTGTATGGAGTTTTCTGTTGGCAAGAAATTTGCTGAATCCTCTTGTTCCATATTTCTTATTGAACGAATATGAGATATAGATTCCTATCAGAACTAAGGGAATGCAGACTCCAAGGGCAAGGACGATACTAAACATCTGTAATACAATAAACAATATGAAACTCCCAAAAAAGATTGAGAGTCCCAATATTGCCCATCGCATTTGAAGTCCCCAGAACACTGGGTATTTGCCTACTCCTACACTTGTGATGTGAAACATCTGATTAGAAGAATAGAGCTTTAACCAAAGAGCTTAGTGCAGTAAGTACCAACACTCCACCTACCCAACCAGTAAGAGCTTTATTTGCATCCTGCTCGTTAGACAAGTGCTTCTTTACTACAGTCAAGATACCATAGATAGAAGCCAAACCACAGCATACCTGGACCAATGTCAAAAGTCCTTTCCCAAGACCTTTGAGTGTATCTGTTGTTGTAGAAATCTGTTGATTTAGAGCAGATGCGTCAAGATCTGCATACGAATTAGTAGCAAGTGACAAGCACAATGCCACCATACCCCATTTCAAGAGGTTCTTCTTTTGTGTATTCATATAATTATGTTTATTGATTAATTCCAATGAAAATTGTTTCCAATACTCTCGTATTCCTGTAATTCCTGAGTATTTCTGGTCTCAGAGAATGTTTGTTCGTTTGATTCTGCCTGAACAGGAACAGTTTCTTCTTCATTGTCATCTGCGGATTCTTCAGCCGAAGCTTCTACTTCCGAATAGATGTCTTCTATATCTATAGAAGCGTCATTTTGACTGACAGCTTCTGCCTGAGCAACAAGATCGTCTGCTAACTGAGAAAGGGCATCTTCAGATTGTGTCATATCTGGAATGTCTTCATAGTTGTCATCAAACGCAGTTGCATTTTCAGGTTCTATTTCAGTATATTCTTCGGATTGTGCAGATTCTTCTTCGTTGGCAAGGTCATTTTTGTTTGTATAAGAACTTTGCTTTTCTTTAGGAGCTTTGCTTATACATCGATATGAAAAAAATCCGTCCAGTGCTAATGTTATTGGCACTGTCACACTAAGGAAACTACTCCATGATATATTCTCTATTCCGAGCATTATGTTTCTTATTTTAATGAATTATGCAATAATGTCTTTCTGAAAGACGGTGCAAAAATACAAAAACTTAACAAGTAATGATATTTTGTACTAATTTTTTTAATCAAAATAGCCGTTAAGGGAATGTCCTTAACGGCTTATATCTACTTGTTTTCTAATTCCTCAATCAAAAATCTGAGGGACATAAGAGTTTGTTTTGTCAAGCAATATTCATCCAAAGAAGTATTATCTTTTGATTCATGCACGACATTCGCAATTTCCGTCCATCTTCGTGTCAAAATGATTTCTGCAATTTTAAGAATCAACAGATCCTTATCTTTTCTATTTTGAATCTTCTTCATATGCAAAAGAAAAAGGCAGATTTTTAGAAAATATCTCCTTAATATGTTCTTTGTTCTGTTCAAAATATAGGTTCAGTATATTGTGTAAAATATCTGGTGTGCCTATTTTCTTTGGCATGAGTCTAGACAACATCACAATCTTGTTTATGTCAGACACATACATTTTTGTCGTTTGCGTGTCAAGATTCTGACTGTCTTGGTTTCTACAAGTGAAAACTTCATCAAAAGTAGCAATCTCGTTATCGGCAAATACTTTTTTGTTTGTAAATGCTTTTTTTTCTGTCACATCATTCTGAACTGATTCTATGTTTTCTTCCATCACTTCGTATAATTTGCAAATTTATTTGAAAGTGTCTCTTTTACTTTGTCCTTATTTTGTTCCAAGTACAAACTTAGAATGTTATGGATGATATCAGACAATGCGATTCTCTTATTTATGCAATTAGACAATGTTGCCAATATCTGTACGTCAGGAATGTATAGTCTTACTGTCTGCGTTCCAAAGTCTTGCGTTGTTTGGTTTACACAAGAGAACACATCATGAAATTCACTGATATCATGATCCGTGAATTTCTTTTTGCTTGAACGATCCATTTTTTCTGTCGCTGAAGAAGTTTCTTCTGGTGTCTCACCTTTAGGATCATTTGTACTTTGAGAAGATGCATTGTTTAATTTTTTCATTTCCTCTTCCCTTTGCTTTTCCCTATATTCTCTGATTTCGGTAAGAGCCATCATAGGACGATCTTCAGGCACAGGTGGCAATTCAGCCAACAAGTCCTCGAATTCTGCAAATACATCAGTAGTGTTGTCTGCCATATCCTTATTTTGTTATGATTGAATAAAATTCATCAATAAAGCTTCCTATTTTACCCTCATTGTGGTAGCCTTCGCTCTCGTATCCCTTTAGGTACTTATGTCTGATAGGTAACACAGTGTTCACACAATCAAACGACCTCATTCGTATTGAATCAGTCACTCCATTTTCCATTCTAATGTCTACATTCAATTTGTTGTAAGCATCAAGAATTTGCTTTTCTGCCTTACTGCCAGAAAAGAAGTTCCCTTGATTTGGAATCTTATTAAAGAATGTGACAACTTTCACATTAGGGTTTGTCTTCTTAATGTGATTTATCATAATGAGTGTAGATTGATACTGAGATAACAAAGACAGATCTGAAAATTCAAAAGGAATGAATATATAATCCATCTTTGCAAGACACTGAAACATCGTGTCTGTACTTGCACCTAAATTCACTGAACCAACAAAATCAACAAAGACAAAATCTCCCAAACGCTCACGATAACGTTCGTCAAGAATAAATGGTGCCACATCCTTAGTGACATTATCTTTGTTTGGTGCTGAACCTAAACAACATGGAAGAATAGAATAACAAAGGTTCAATGGTCGTTTTGATCTAACTGACTCAGAAAGCTTGGAATAATCAAGCTTACGTTTGTTCACCATTGAATGTTGTGGATAATCTGCGTCAAGAACTGTGACCTTTTTATTCTGACAGTATGCCAAGTAGTTGGCACATAAAACAGAAAGTGTTGTCTTTCCACACCCACCTTTCTGTCCGAAAAATGTAATGAATTTTGCCATTATATTTACTTTAACGATAATTATGCAATAGTGTCTTTCTTCTTAAAGACGGTGCAAATATATAGCATGCTTTTTGAATAAGCAACATTTTTTACAATAATCTTGAAAAAATGTTATGTTACATAAACTTCTACAACACACATTTAGTAGTTATGTCTAAATACAACAATGCAAAGATGCAAAGATGCAAAGATGCAAAGATGCAAAGATGCAACAATGCAAAGATGCAAAGATGCAAAGATGCAAAGATGCAAAGATGCAACAATGCAAAGATGCAA